>JAJZCB010000055.1 GCA_021846285.1 Bacillota bacterium | reverse complement strand
ACAATGGCATATGCGGATGACAGTCGCGGGAGAGAACGGCGCAACAGAGCCGTCGCCGAAGGAGCAAGCGGCAAGAGCGGTCTTGCAGTGTGAATCTCTCAGGTAAAAGTACCGCGGTTGGACGCCTCTCTGGAGAGTGCGCAGTGTGGCCACCCACGGGGAAACTTCGTCTTGGTGATTGGGCAGCCGACGAAGGGAACTCTCAGGTAAAGGGACAGAGGAGATACCGGATGTTTTTTCGGTGTCTCCTTTTGTTTTTCGCGTGGCTTCAACATTTGGATAAGGGAGGTAAGACTCTTGCTAAAGCGCACGCCCCTATATGACGTTTATCAGCGATATGGCGGCAAGACGATCGACTTCGGGGGATGGGATCTGCCAGTTCAGTACACAGGCATATTGGCCGAACATACGGCCGTACGGACGCGGGCGGGTCTCTTTGACGTTTCACACATGGGTGAACTCGACGTATCCGGTCCGCAGGCGCTCTTTTGCCTTCAGAGCCTCGCCACAAACGACGTCAGCCGTCTGGTGGACGGGCAGGCGCTTTACACGCCGATTTGCAATGAACGCGGCGGAACTGTGGATGACGTGCTTATTTATCGATTTACCATCGATCATTATCTGGTGGTCGTCAACGCGGCGAACATCGACAAGGACTTCGAGTGGTTTACGCGCCACAGTGCGGGAGCGCAGGTTGTAAACCGATCTGCGGACATAGCCCAACTGGCGCTTCAGGGGCCGCTCGCACAGACCATCCTGATGCGCGTTGCCGATCATGAGGTGCGGGAGATCGCCTACTATCACTTTCGCGAGGATATTTCGGTGGCGGGAATCTCCTGTCTGGTATCGCGGACAGGGTACACCGGTGAGGATGGGTTCGAATTGTACACGGCGGCTGAGGACGCGGCGCGACTCTTTATGGCGTTGCTGGAGGCGGGGGCGGACCTGGGTCTATTGCCGATCGGACTCGGGGCGCGCGATACGTTGCGTCTTGAAGCCAGACTACCGCTTTACGGTCATGAACTGGCTGACGACATTTCACCTTTGGAGGCTGGCCTCGCGCCTTTCGTCAAATTCGACAAGCCCGATTTTATCGGCAAATCAACACTGATGGCGCAGAAGCAACAGGGCATTCCGAGAAAATTGGTGGGTTTTGTCCTTGAGGATCGCGGAATTGCGAGAGCGGGGCATAAGGTTCGCGTCGCTTTGCAGGAAGTCGGTTATGTGACCAGCGGAACCATGAGTCCGACACTCAGGCAAAGTATTGGTCTGGCCCTGGTGGAACGGTTGCACGGGGAGATCGGGCGTCCGCTCACCGTCGACATTCGCGGGAAAGAGGTGCCTGGCGCCATTGTCAAGACCCCATTTTATCGACGTAGTCAATGACGCTGCCAAGGAGGAACCATATTGAAACCATTTAGCTACATTCCAAACACAGTCGCTGACAGGGCGCACATGCTGCGCTCGCTGGAACTCTCAAGAGTCGAAGAACTGTTTGCGGACATTCCGGCGTCCGTCCGCCTTGATCGCCCGATGAACTTGCCTGCGTCCGCCAGTGAATGGGAACTGATGAAAGAACTGAAGGGGCTCGCTGAACGCAATGTACATCTTGAGGACGCCATCTCTTTTTTGGGGGCGGGCGCCTACCATCACTTTATTCCCAGTGTTGTGGACGCCGTGATTGGCAGATCCGAATTCTATACGGCCTACACGCCGTATCAGCCGGAAATCAGTCAGGGTATTTTGCAGGCGATCTTCGAGTATCAAACGCTCGTTGCCAATCTTCTGGGACTGGAAGTCTCTAACGCGTCCGTATACGATGGGGCCACCGCACTCGGTGAAGCCGCGCTTATGGCTTGCAGTCATACCAGACGCAAGCAGGTTCTCGTCGCGCGCACTGTACATCCTGATCACCGGGCCGTGCTGCGCACTTACGCCGCTGGTCAAGCGATCGGTGTGACAGAACTTGCCATGAGCGATGGTCAGCTCACACTGCGCGATTTGGAACGGGAACTCTCAGACGATACGGCGGCTGTCATCATTCAGTATCCGAATTTTTTCGGTTCGGTCGAAGATGTCCGTGAAATCGCACAACGTGTTCACGCCCGTGGCGCTCTGCTCATCGTGAGCACCTATCCTGTTGCTCTGGGATTGCTGGAGGCGCCGGGCTCGCTCGGAGCGGACATCGCAGTCGCGGAAGGACAGTCGCTCGGCAACTCACTGTCATTTGGCGGTCCATACCTCGGCGTCATGGCCACGACGTCCGCTCTGTTGCGCCGACTTCCGGGACGCATCGCCGGGCAAACGAAGGATCGTGATGGCCGCCGTGGGTTTGTCCTGACACTGCAGGCTCGCGAGCAACACATTCGTCGGGAAAAGGCTTCGTCGAACATTTGCTCCAATCAGGCCCTGAATGCGTTGGCGGCGTCGGTGTACCTCAGTTACATGGGGCCAAACGGGCTTCGGGAAGTCGCGCGTCAGTGTCTCGTCAAGGCGCACTATGCGTCCGACAGGTTCACGGCTGCGGGAGCGGAACTGGCGTTTACGGGTTCCTACTTTAATGAATTTGTGCTGCGTTTAGGGACAAGGAGCGACCATATCGTGTCCGCTTTGGCGTCTGAAGGCATTTACTTCGGTGTGCCGCTTGGTCGGTATTATCCGGAACTTGAAGAGCATGTTCTGGTGACGGTCACAGAAGTGATGCCAAAGGCCGCCATCGACCACACTGCAGAACGACTGGAGGCGATGATGTGAGCAGGCAGACGACCGATTATCCACTCATATTTGAACGCAGCGTCGCGGGACGCTCAGGATACAGCCTGCCGGAACTTGATGTTCCGGATGTCGAAACGGGCGCCCTGCTTCGCCAGGACTACTTGCGCGAAGCGGCGCCTCTGTTGCCCGAAGTGAGCGAAGTCGACCTGATCCGGCACTATACGGGTCTCTCAAAGCGCAATCACGGTGTAGATTCCGGTTTTTATCCGCTTGGCTCCTGCACAATGAAATACAATCCAAAGCGCAATGAAGCGGCTGTCAGGCTTCCCGGATTTGCACTGATTCATCCGTATCAGCCTGAAAAGAGTGTGCAGGGCGCTCTTGAACTGATGTACAGTCTGCAGGGGTATCTCGCAGAGATCACGGGCATGGACGCTGTCAGTTTGCAACCTGCCGCGGGGGCCGCCGGTGAGTGGACGGGGCTGATGATGATCCGCGCGTATCACGAGCGGCGGGGAGAACACAGAACCAAGGTCATTGTGCCTGATTCCGCCCACGGCACCAACCCGGCCAGCGCGGCCATGGCCGGTTTTACGATTGTAACCATCCGTTCCGATGAGCGTGGAGCGGTCGATCTGGACGCTCTGAAGAGCGCAGTGGATTCGGATACAGCAGCTCTCATGCTTACGAATCCAAGCACGCTCGGACTGTTTGAGGAAAGCATAGTCGAGATCGCCGATATTGTGCACGCCGCCGGAGGCCTGCTCTACTACGATGGCGCCAACGCCAACGCTATTCTCGGGTATGCGCGTCCCGGCGATATGGGGTTTGACGTCGTTCACCTGAATCTGCACAAAACGTTTTCAACACCGCATGGAGGCGGCGGGCCGGGATCCGGACCCGTGGGAGTCAAGGCGGCCCTGATTCCTTTTCTGCCCGTTCCAACAGTTGCGAAGCGGTCCGACGGGTCTTTTCATCTGGATGAGGACCGACCGTTGAGCATAGGGAAAGTGAAGGGGTTTTACGGGAACTTCGGCATTCTTGTGCGCGCGTACGCGTACATCCGTACGATGGGGCCGGATGGACTGAAGCGTGTGGCTGAAGACGCCGTGCTGAACGCGAACTACTTGCTCCGACGTTTGTCGGCGTACTATCACGTGCCCTTTGATCGCGTGTGCAAACATGAATTTGTACTGTCCGGCAAGTCGTTTAAGTCGCACGGCGTAAAGACGCTCGACATCGCCAAGCGAATTCTCGATTTTGGGTATCACCCGCCGACGATCTACTTTCCGCTCAATGTGGAAGAAGCGATGATGATTGAACCGACTGAATCAGAAAGCATGGAAACACTCGATGCGTTTGTTGACGTGATGATCCGCATTGCCAGAGAAGCGGAGGAAACGCCGGACGTTGTGAAAATGGCGCCGCATGAAACCGTGATTGATCGACTCGATGAAACGACGGCGGCGCGCAGCCCCATTTTGCGGCATACGCCGGAGCAATGAGGCGAAACGCGTGGTACAATCATTGAGAATCGGCAGGAGGTGTCACCGGATGCGACACATTGTGGTGATTCATGGACCCAACCTGAATCTGCTCGGACAGCGGGAACCGACTGTCTATGGAACTGTGACACTCGCTGAGATCAATGAGCGTATGCAGTCAGTGGCGGATTCGCTCGGCGTCTCCGTGGATTTCTTTCAATCCAATAGTGAAGGCGCCATCATCGATCGCCTGCACGCCGCGATGGAACGGGCGGACGGCGTCGTTATAAACCCCGGCGCCTATACACACTATAGCATCGCATTGCGCGATGCTATAGCGGCCATTGAACTGCCAGTCGTTGAGGTTCATCTGTCCAATATTCACGCGCGCGAGTCATTTCGTTCCGAGTCTGTGATTGCGCCTGTCGCGGTGGGACAAATCACTGGCTTTGGACCTGTCGGATATGAACTGGCGCTGCGGGCTCTCGCCGCAAAGTGGTCTTGAAGAGGTTATACACAGGGGGAATCGCATGTGGACAAACGGCGAGCGCGCATATGGGAGCGGGTTGAAGCTGCGGAAGTCGATGGATTTCTGACTTACGCGCCTGACAATCGGTATTACATCACTGGATTTACGGGATCTTCCGGCTATGTGCTGATGACGGCGCAAGAGACCATGCTCTTGACGGATTCTCGCTACGCTGAACAGGCGAAGGCACAGGCGCAGGGCGTAACTGTCATGATGCATGCCGCGCAGTGGCTGGAGACGCTTCACGAGCAAGTGAAGCGTCTGGCGATTCGGCGACTCGGCTTTGAACCTGGGTCCGTTACCTACAAGTCCTTTTTGAAACTCCGGGATGCCCTTCCCGGGATTGAACTCGCGCCGCTCGATGATGTTGTGGAACGACTGCGCATGGTCAAAGAAACCTCTGAACTGGAGCGGATAGGGGAAGCCGCAAAGATTGCGGACGATGCGTTTCGCCATATCGCGGGGTTCATCCGCGCTGGCGTGAGCGAGCGCGAAGTGGCGTTGGAACTGGAAGTGTACATGCGCAGACAGGGAGCCTCCGGTGTGTCTTTTACGACGATTGTGGCCAGTGGTGAACGTTCAGCTCTGCCACACGGGGTCGCTTCAGACCGCGTGATCGGACGCGGTGAATTCGTGACGCTCGATTTTGGCGCCCGCTATAACGGATACGCATCCGATATTACACGCACTGTAATGGTAGGTCCGCCCAGTGACCGTCACAAGGATGTCTATGCGCTGGTGCTGCGCGCGCAGGAACAGGCGCTGGCGGGGATCAGACCAGGTATGGGCGGAGAGGCCGCGGATGCCCTGGCGCGGGACATCATCCGCGACGGCGGATACGGAGACAACTTCGGCCATTCCCTCGGTCACGGACTCGGACTCGCCGTGCACGAAGCGCCGAGACTTGCGCGAAAGTCTGAAGATATGTTACAAGAAGGCATGGTTGTCACGGTAGAACCGGGAATTTACATCCCAGGATTTGGCGGCGTTCGCATTGAGGACGACATTGTGCTGACGGCGGACGGATGCGCGCGATTGACGCATGCGACGAAGGAATTATTGATTTTGTAAATCGCACTCAGGAGGTCGAAACTGTCCAATGATTTCAAGCAATGATTTTCGTCCCGGCACCACGATCGAATATGACGGATCCATCTGGCGCGTGATTGAGTTCATGCACGTTAAACCCGGGAAAGGCGCGGCCTTTGTGCGGACCAAATTGAAAAATATCCGCACGGGCGGCGTCAAGGAAATGACGTTTAGGGCGGGTGAAAAGGTAGCTCGCGCACGCATAGAAAATCGACAAATGCAGTACCTGTATTCGGACGGTGACAATTATACGTTTATGGATACGGAAACGTTTGAGCAGATCAACCTGCCAAAGGAACAGCTCGAATATGAACTCAATTTTCTAAAGGAAAACATGAACTGTGTCGTTGTGCTGTACGATGGCGATGCGATCGGTCTCGACCTGCCAAACACGGTGGAACTGGAGGTCGTCGAGACGGAACCGGGTATCCGCGGCGACACGGCGACCGGCGGCAGCAAACCTGCGAAACTGGAGACTGGCTATAGTGTTCAGGTGCCCTTTTTCGTGAACATTGGGGATCGCCTGATTATCGACACCAGGTCCGGCCTGTACGTGTCGCGCGCCTGAGTTCCGCAGTTTGCCGACAGATGCCGATGTGATGAACCTCTTGAACGTCCAGGAAGTAAAATCGTTCAAGCAGGTGAAGCCCTCCGTCTTGCAAGCGTTTCGGCTCATTTCGGACACGCATACAAAGAGAATCGTAGATGACCAAGGGGTTTACCCACGCAGATTCGGGCGTAGGATGAGCCCTTTTTTCGCGCTGGGCGAGCATTTTTGCGTGTTGGTCTGAGCCAGCTTGCGGCCAAGACCCCGCGCTTTTGTCCTGCTTCGGTCCAACCTGGGCCCCAATCTGCGCTCATGCCCGACGGCTGCGTCCAGTCCGCCCTTGGCGGAGCATGAGTCAGGCGCGTACTGGTGTGGCCGCTTCTCTGGGTCGTTTGAGCCAACTGAACACAAGCAGCATGCAAAGCAGGAATATCACGAGAAAGACGACGATCCATCGGGTCACTAACGCAAATGTATCGTGCATGACACAACTCCTCCCGCGAGGACGGCAATTCAGCCTCTCTCTATGGTATCCGCGGCGCGCTTGCTGTGTGCAGGCTATTCACCTCATTGGTTCACTGTCCGCATCTCTTGTCTAGCATTTGCAAATGGTATAAATGCACACCCCGTCCCATATACATCTAACTGATCGAACAAGCATAGCGACAGGCGAACGGACGGTGAACGCAGCGGTGACTACGACGCACATATTGCCGGGAGCCGTGATCGACCTGCTTCCCCCTGATGTGGCCCTGATCATCCGAAATCTCACGCCTGCGCAGCAAAGTCGCCTTGAGGAGATTCGCATGCGCCTTCACCGACCATTGGAACTTGTCGGTGTGGCAATCGCGCGGGGCATGATCATCGCCCCCGAACATCTGCGTCACGTCATGGCGACTGTCACAGGATCTTCCGTATACGCCGTGGAGCAGGAATTGCGCCGCGGCTATGTGACCCTGGCGGGCGGTCACCGCGTCGGCGTAGCTGGTCGAGTTGTGGTCGATGAACAGGATCACGTCAGGAGCATTCGGGACGTCGGTTCGGTCAATATTCGCCTTGCGCGGCAGATCATTGGAAGCGCTGAACGCCTGGGATCTTACATCCTGGAAGAGCGTCATCGTCTGCTGCCAACGCTGATTGCGGGGCCGCCGCTCTCCGGCAAGACAACTCTACTACGCGATCTGGCCCGCCTGCTAGGCAATGGGGAACTCTCTTCACACCTGGGGCCCCTGCGCGTCGCGATTGTGGATGAGCGTTCGGAGATCGCGGGTTGCTATAAAGGGGCGCCTCAATTTGATGTTGGTTTATTGACAGACGTCCTCGACGGATGCCCCAAACAGGCGGGAATGTATCTGATGCTCCGATCCATGGCGCCGCAGGTGTTAATGACTGACGAGATTGGCAGCGCGGCTGATGTGCAGGCGATCGCCGACGTGGCGCTCGCCGGAGTGTGCTTTATCGGAACGCTCCATGCGCGGACAGTGAGCGACCTGCAATCTCGAGAGGCTGTGCGCGACCTGCTTCGCGCTGGGGTGATTGAACGCATTCTCTTTGTCGGTCGCAAACATGGGCCTGGTACGATCGAGCGGGTGTACGATGGTCAATTGCGCGAGGTGACAGCTGCGTGGCACTGACATGGTTGCAGATCGCCGGCGCGGGGGCCGTGATTGCCGCCTCGACCGTTTGGGGTCGCAGGATCGCGAGCGAGTACAGTCAGCGGCCGCGGGATCTCAGAGAGTTGACGAGTCTTCTACGGACACTGCGCACGGACATCGCCTATCATCGACTGCCTCTGGCGGACGCGTTTTCGCGGGTAAGCAGCCAAGGGAAGGAAGGTCGCGCGCTCGCGGGGTTGTTTGAAGCGGCTGCGGCGATGCTGCGACAACCCGGTGTGACGGCCCAGACGGCTTGGACTGTGGCTCTGAGGGAACATGTTCCGCACACCGCCTTGCGAGCGCAGGATCGTGAAATTCTGACGACGCTCGGTCATTCGCTCGGTACAGTCGGAGCTACAGAACAGATCGCACACCTGGATGCGGCGCTCTCCTTGCTCACAGATCGTGAGCGCGAGGCGGTCGACGAACGAGCGCGTTATGAACGGGTATATCAGACACTGGGGGTTTTGGCTGGTCTGCTCATCGTCATCATGCTGATTTAGTTCAAGGAGGACTCGCCGATGAGTCTTGAGTTGCACGTATTATTTCAAATCGCTGTCGTGGGTATCGCCGCAGCTGTACTGTCCAGTCTGCTCAAACAGTCAGGTCGTGATGAAATCGCAACGCTTGTGACCATCAGTGCGCTCGTTCTTGTGGCAGCGGTGGTAGTCTCCAATATTGGCCATCTGTTCGTGCAAATTCAAAATGTCTTCGCAAATCAATAAAGGTGCGGCTATGGACATCTTGCAAATCGTCTTGTTTGGCATCGTCGGAGCCCTCCTCCTGACGTCTGTCCGCGAACTCGCACCGCAAGTGTCCTTTTTGCTGACTCTGCTGATTTCCGCGGTGCTCTTCCTGATCGCGTTGCAGCGGGTCACAGGGATTCTTGCTCCGATAGAAAGACTGGCCGCTTTGGCTGATGTGAACGTGCTCTTTTTCGCCACCATTATAAAGATCATCGGCATCGCGTATATCGCAGAGTTCGGAGCTGAGATCGCGCGCGACGCAGGCGTCGGCTCCATTGCAGGCAAGATCGAGCTCGTTGGCAAACTGGCCATCCTGGTACTCGCGGTACCCATTGTGACTGCGGTTGTGGAAACGGTGACTCATTTGCTCCCATAAGACCCGCATGCCTCTGGGCAACGCCGTCAGTGGAATGAAAGAGCGTCTGCGACGTTTTTCAGGGATGAAAAGTCGCTTGGCCGGAATCGTATGCTGTGCCGCGTCGCTAACGGTGGAATGAAAAACCCGCTCGTCAGGATTCATATGCTGTGCCCGTCGCGAGTTCGGCGCAGCCGTGTCTGAGCAGGGGCACAGCATATGAATCCGACTGGCAGGAACATTTTCCGGGATAGGGGGAGTGACGATGGCTCGCCGCAGGTTGCAGC
Source organism: Bacillota bacterium (assembly GCA_021846285.1). Lineage (GTDB taxonomy): Bacteria > Bacillota > Bacilli > Alicyclobacillales > SLC66 > JAKADD01. Next base: position 15,371 of record JAJZCB010000055.1, on the reverse strand, counting down.
GGTTTCGCGTCACCGAGGTGCGACGATTGTTGGCGGTTCTGTTTGTCGTGGCCTGTTTGCATAGTGTTCCCGTCGCGTACGCGAGCGGCATGGGGCCGGGCGTGTCGGGGGAACCGCCGCCAGCTTCTGCGGGAGCGGTCGCAGGCGCGGCAACTTCAGCGCCAGGCATCGGCGCGGGAATCACAGGCACAGGATCGGTCGCATCCAGTTCTGTCGCCGCAGTGCCGTCGCCGCTGCAACGGGAAACGTCACAGTATCAGGCGATCTCAGGAAATGCCATCGAGAAAGCGTGGAACAATCTCGATACCACCTATGGCGGCTATGTGCCGGCAAGTCCTGAGGGTCAATTTGTACCCGCCTTTTTTCCTGGCAATCAGGGTCTTCCGTTTGACAAACTCGCTCAGGGGCTGGTCCGTTACTTTTTTAACGTCCTGTGGGAGAATGCGCGGCTGCTCGGCGTCATCATCATTTTGACTGTGCTGTCCGCGATTCTGGAAACTGTGCAGACAGCATTTGCGTCACAGTTGGTGAGCAAGGTTGCCTTTTGGGTCGTCCATCTCGTGTTGATTGTACTGGCGATATCGTCGTTTCGAGAGGCGACCCAGTACGCGGGTGGGGCGATCGACACCATGACGGCGGTCATGTTCGGTTCCCTGCCAGTTGTGCTCGCTCTTATCACCGCGTCAGGCGGACTGACGTCCGCGGCGGCGTTTCATCCGCTGATCGTGTTTATCGTAAACGCAATGGGACTTGTGGTGCACAGTTGGGTGTTTCCCATGATCTTCTTCTCGGCTGTCCTGACTATTGTGAGCGCCGTTTCGGGTCGCTATCGCGTCACCGAACTGGCCGGCTTCATCCGCAATGTAACACTGGCGGTTTTGGGGATCGGGATGAGCTCCTTTCTAGGCATCATGTCCGTGCAGGGATCTCTGGCCAGCATCGCCGATGGAGTCACTCTGCGCAGCGCAAAGTTCGTGGCCAGCACTTTTGTTCCCGTCATCGGGAAGGCGCTGTCGGACGCTTCGGAATCGATAGCGGGCGCTTCACTGATCGTGAAGAATGCGACGGGCGTGGCGAGCGCTGTGGTGCTGTTGCTGATCTGCGCGTTTCCGGCGCTAAAGATTCTGGCTCTGTCCGTCGTGTACAGCGGTTCTGCGGCCATACTGCAACCGCTCGGCGATTCGCCGGTCATCACCAGTCTCGCGACAGTAGGAAAGAGTCTCGTGTTGGTGTTTGCCGCCTTGGCTGCAGTCGGTATGATGTTCTTCTTCTCCATGGTGATCGCGGTAGCCACCACAAACTTGAGCGCGTTTGTGAGGTGAGGGCGTGATAGGCGCACTGTCGGAGTGGCTTCGTCACCTGGTCATCGTGATCCTGCTCGCCGTGTTTCTCGATCTCGCTTTGCCCAGCAACGTAATGCAGAAGTACGTTCGTACGGTTCTTGGCCTGGTGGTGATGCTGACGATGCTTGACCCACTCAGGGTGCTGGTTGCCACCCATTTTAATCTGGAAGCGGCGGCGGCAAGACTGACGGGCCCCGTCTTTCCATCAGCGCAGTTTGTCGGCGCAGGCGCCGCAGCGTCCGGTTCTGGAACCGCAGGGGCGTTTCAGGCAGATCTCGCTGCGACACTGCGACAGGAGATTTTGCAGTTGCAAGGCGTGAGTGTCCAGAGTGTGCAAGTCATGACGTCTCCGGGAGTGGGCGGCGCGACGCTTGTCACTGCTGTGACTGTTGTCATTGGAACCGTCAAGCCCGCCGTCGCCTCGGCCGTGCAGGCACAGGTGGCGGAATCATTGGGACTCGCGTCTGGGGCGGTGCGGGTGATCTATACCGGAGGGCAGACCTGACACGGAGGGGGGGAGGTGACATGGGATCAATGACGCAATCAAGAAACTGATGGCCAACAAGTGGTTGCTGGCGATCACTGCTGTCGGCATTTTGCTGTTACTGTTTGGCGCGAGCGGGGGAGGCGGAAACTCTGGCCAGAATCAGGGAAGCTCTGGCGCCACGCCGGTCATTTCTTCTGGGGGCGCCGGCGGCGCGGCGGGCGGAGGATCGGGAACTGCAGAGGCGCCATTGCGCTCAGTGATAGCGTACGAGACGTTTTACGACCACGAACTCGAGGGCATGATCGATCAGATCAGCGGGATCAGCGACGCGCTCGTGATGGTCACAGTCAATTCGACGCCGATTGAACAGTACGGACAAAACGTACAGACATCCAATCAGTCGACTGTGCAGCAAGGCGGGGGGAACTCGTCAACGACGACGACCGCATCAACGCAGAGTCAGACCGTTACCATTCAGGGTTCAAATGGCAATCAAACGCCACTCGTGATTCAGCAGGAACTGCCCAAAGTCACAGGAGTGCTGGTTGTAGCCCATGCTCGGGATGTCGTCATGATGCAGTCGGAGATCGTCAGCGCAGTTCAGGACGTACTCGGCATCCCCAGTTACGAGATTACCGTGTTACCGCGCAAATAGCGATCATGCGACACAGTACGGAAGGGCTCGGGTTTACAGGGTGAACCCGCAGTGAAGACTGATGAGGGAGCTGCAGATTCAAATGGTGAAACGGCAAACGGTTTGGCTCTCGACCATGATGGTCTTTTCGCTGATGTTGATCGGCTACTATACGCTTGGCACACCACCGATTCCAAACACGTCGCAGGGCGTTGGTCCTACCGCCACGACAGTCGCTGGCGCAGGCGCCAGCGTTTCCGCCAGTGGTTCCACAAAAGGAAACAGTAAAACTCCCAGTACGGTGACAACGTCGGCGAACAGTATCCTGTCAGGTCAAAGTCCGAGCGACTGGTTTGTGCAGGCGAGCCTGGATCAGTCGCAGGCACAGTCCAAGGTGATCCAGACCCTGCAACAGACGCTCACAAATCCGAAGGTCAGCCAACAAGTCGCATCCCAGGCGTACACCGAATTGACGGCCATTCAGACTCAGACAGAGGAAGCCAGCCGCATTCACGATCTGCTGGTAGGACAATACCCTGATTCCCTGGTCGTGTTCAACCCCAAAAATCAGGTGCACGTCTGGGTTGAGACGCAGTCGCTCAGTCCAACTGCGGCCGTCAAGGTGATCAACCTGGTGGCTCAGACGCTGGGTATTCAGTCCAACCAGGTTACGGTCAGTCCGCACGCTTGATGAGCGTCGCACTCATGATCAGTGTCCGGAACGAAACGCCAGAGTGTTTGCTGTTTGGGGAGCCTTGCTGATGGAACGAAACGGATGAAAAACGCAAGCATGGACCGTGGTGAACAGGAAGCCTGGTCTGCTGTAGCGGCAGCCGAACCGAACCGATAAAGTGTTCAGGTTGGCGCCACAGCAGACGCAGGCTGACCACGGGCCCTGTCGTCGCTCCGAGGAACGCGCGGCCTGTCCTGAATTGTGCTATACTGGCTAACAGTCATATTGTGTACATAAGGAGTGGTCGTTGTTGTTGAAGGTCAGCGACATTCGCGAGTTCATCCGGCTGGTTGATGAAACGAACATTCACGAGTTGCATATTGAAACGGGTGAGCTAAAAGTTTTGATCAAGAAGGCGGAGGCTCAGCACGCTGTTGTTAATGGCGCGCGCGCACACACGGCAACCGGAGGGTCGCCGACGCCGATTGCCGTGCCAGAGGCGGTCCACGCGGCGTCCGCAAAACCTGTCGAAGAACGGGCGGAACCTTTGTCGGAGGACTCAGCCAGCGCGGTGGTGAAGTCACCCATGGTGGGAACTTTCTACCGGGCGCCAGCGCCCACATCGCCTTCCTATGTCGAAGTTGGCGCCAAGGTGACGGAAAAGACGGTGGTTTGCATCGTGGAAGCCATGAAACTCATGAATGAGATTGAAGCGGATGTGCGTGGGGAGATTGTTGAAGTGCTTGCGGAAAACGGACAGTTGGTTGAGTACGGTCAACCGCTGTTCCGAGTCAGACTGGCGTGACGGAGGTCTCCATGTTCAAAAAGATACTGGTAGCGAATCGGGGAGAAATCGCAGTCAGGATTATCAGGGCGTGCCGCGAGTTGAGCATTGCGACTGTTGCTGTGTATTCAGAGGCGGACCGTGACGCCTTGCATGTTCAGTTGGCCGATGAAGCGTACTGCGTAGGGCCGACTGCAAGCAAGCAGAGCTATTTGAACATCGCGAATATCATTTCGGTGGCGACATCCGTCGGCGCCGACGCCATACACCCAGGCTACGGGTTCCTGTCGGAAAACAGTGATTTTGCGGAAGTGTGTCAGGCGGTCGGAGTCAAGTTTATCGGACCTACAGCGGACGCTATTGAAAAGATGGGCGACAAGTCCACAGCGAAGGCGACCATGAAACGTGCCGGGGTTCCCACGGTGCCCGGAACGGATGGACTTATTCAAAGTGCGCACGAGGCCGCGGAGATAGCTCAGGCCATCGGGTTTCCCGTTATCATCAAGGCGACCGCAGGGGGCGGGGGCAAAGGCATTCGGGTCGTACATTCTCAGGATGAACTGATGGCGGCCCTTGCGATTGCGCAGTCCGAAGCGGGTTCGGCATTTGGAAACACCGGCGTCTATCTGGAAAAATATCTGGTCAAACCGCGACATGTGGAGATTCAGGTGTTAGCCGACCAACACGGGCATGCGATTCATCTCGGTGAACGCGACTGCTCTGTGCAGAGGCGATTGCAAAAGCTCCTGGAGGAATCGCCCTCTCCAGCTCTTTCTCCCGCGACGAGATCGCAGATGGGGGAAGCGGCCGTGGCTGCGGCGCTTGCAGTGCAGTACGAAGGCGCCGGAACAGTCGAATTCTTGCTCGATGAGAACGGAACGTCGTTTTATTTTATGGAGATGAACACGCGAATTCAGGTGGAGCATCCTGTGACGGAACTCGTTACTGGGATTGATCTCATTCATGAACAGATCAGGGTAGCGGCAGGGTATCCGCTGTCCTACGCGCAGACGGATGTAGAGCAGCGCGGGCATGCGATTGAATGCAGGATCAATGCAGAAGACCCGGACAAACAGTTCATGCCGTGCCCTGGGGTCATTACGGCGTACCTGCCCCCGGGCGGCTTTGGTGTCCGCGTGGACAGCGCAGTCTATCACGGCTACATGATCTCTCCTTTTTACGACTCCATGATCGCCAAACTGATCGTATGGGCGCCCACGCGCCAGGAGGCGATTGATCGTATGAAACGCGCGCTCGGTGAGTTTCAAATCGCGGGGATCAAGACGACAATTCCATTTCATGAACGACTGTTGGAACACCCATCGTTTGTCGCTGGCGATGTGAACACCAGGTTTCTTGAATTTCATACGGTTTGACCACAATATCTGCTAAGATGATGACAAGGCACAGTGATGACCTTGCCAGAGGGGGAATCGGGTATGGCGGGAAGCGGAGCGTTACAGGCCGAAGTGGGGTCTGGAGACATGGGGACAACCCAGATCGCGAACGAGGTCATCGCCGTCATCGCAGGTCTGGCGGCGACCGATGTCAGAGGGGTTGCCGACATGAGCGGGGGTGTCGTGGGCGGTATCACGGAGCGTTTGGGTCGCAAAAACCTGGCGAAGGGCGTCAAGGTAGACGTATCGCCGGATGAGCGCCAATGTTCCATTGACCTGGCCATCATCGCGGAATATGGATACCGGATTCCGGAGATCGCTATGGAGATTCAGGATGGTGTGAAGCGGGCGATCGAAGGTATGACGGGACTTGAAGTCACGGCGGTTAACGTAAGTATACTGGGGATCGCATTTCGCTCTGAGGAGCAGGACGAAGGCAAGGACAAGGCGCGCCAGTGATCCTGGAGCGCCTTCAAACAGGGAATCCTGATCATTCGTTGTCCCCCGGACTCTTGCCAGTGACCAAGCACCGGGGGGTGATTTTTATGAGGAGGGTAAGGGGTGTCAGTCGGAAATCGAGTGTTGTTGCGCGTCTTTGCTTTTTTGGTGTTTCTTGGCGCAATTTGGGCGGGTCTGCTGCTGGCCGATGTGGGGCCTGTCATTGATGCGACGCGGTACGCCGTTCTTGAGGGAGTGGCCTTGTCAGTATATATTGCCGTGTTATTCGCCGTAGCGTTTCGCTTTCTGGCGTTTCGCGTGACCCCGCGATCAGCGCACGCTTTCGTACGGGATACTGGCGGCGGGGAGATTCGCATTGCGCACAGTACCGTGAGAGAACTGGCCAGGCGCGCCGCCATGCAGGTGCGGGGTGTGGAGCGTCTGCAAACGCGCATTCAGGAAGATCCCGCGGGTCTCGTGGCTTATCTGAACGTACGGGCGACTCCCGGAGCGGATCTGAACGCCATGAGCGAGCAGCTTCAACAGACTGTCAGTGAGGCGGTCCGCGGCGCCACATCACTTGCAGTGTCTGCCGTACACGTTCACGTGACAGGTATCGCTTCTCAGGAACCCGCCAGGTGAGTCCAGGAGGGAGGCTTTGGTCTTTGGATAAGTTTGTGGCTGTTTTGCGCAAGTTAACCCTGTTGCCAAGGCGCTATGTCGGGGTGGCGTTGGCGGTGCTGTGCTGGCTTTTGATTCTCACAGTCGGTTTTTTTCCCACTTTGCTGTTGTCGGTATTTGTAACAGTGGGATATTCGCTTGGACGCATGCTCGACGGGAAGACAGATTGGCAGGAATGGGTAGAACGGATCTGGCAATCGGATCGGTTTGATTAGACCCGCGTAGGGCGCCTCAGCGTTAAGCAACAGATCAGGGATGGAGGGTATATTCGTTGAGTCGTCACATGGCCAGGGAGCGAGCCTTGCAAACGTTGTTTCAGATGGACATTAACCAAATGGAATCAGAGCAGGCCGCGGCGTATACACAAACGGTGGTTTCTGAAGCGGTTGGGGAGAACGCGTACGACGGGGCCTACTTCAATCTGCTGCTAAACGGCGTACTGAAGCACCAAACGTATATTGATGCAGTCCTAAACCGATATAGTGAAGATTGGTTATTGTCGCGTATGCCTGGCGTGGATCGCAATGTGCTCCGAATCAGCGCTTACGAACTTATCTACGAGCATGATCTGCCCGCGGCGGTGGCCATTGACGAGGCTGTGTCTCTATGCAAGGACTATGGAACAGAGCATTCGGCAAAATTTGTAAACGGCGTTTTATCGGGTCTTCTGAAAGACATTCCCCTCCTGCGTGAACGCAGTCTGGGATCGTCCTTATGACAGCCACTCGAACTCGTAATTCGGCGTCCGTGGGGATTGATACCAGCAACTATACAACGTCCATCTGTGCGGTGGATGACAGCGGGAACATCGTGTTTGAAGAGCGGCGTGTACTTCGGGTTCCGGATGGTGATCGGGGCCTGATGCAATCCGCGGCGCTGTTTCAACACGTCGCCAATCTGCCGACACAGCTGGAAAAGCTGTCAAAGACATTGGCTGCTTCGCGGATCGGAACCATTGGCGTCAGCGCTGCGCCTCGTTCCGGACAGGGATCGTATATGCCGGTTTTTCTGGCAGGTGTTCTTGCGGCGCGCGCCTTGGCGACTGGAGCCGGAGGAGTGCTCATCGAAACGAATCATCAAGCGGGTCACATCGCTGCGGGAGTGGCAACGTCCGGCATGCCGCTGCAGGACGGGGAGACGTTTCTGGCGGTCCATCTGTCAGGCGGCACGACCGATATGCTGTCAGTCACAAAACACGAGACCGATTATCGGACTGAGATCGTGGCCAGCGGCCTCGATCTGCACGTTGGACAGTATGTGGACAGGATCGGCGTTGCTCTCGGGCTCCCGTTTCCCGCAGGCAGACATTTGGAGGAACTGGCTGCCGCTTGGGGGCGGAAACCCGTGCCCGTCATCCCGAGTCGCGTCAAAGAAGGCGCTCCCAGTTTTGCGGGTCCCCTGACTGCGGCCTCGCGGTTACTGGCAACGGGTGAACCACAGGCGGCCGTCGCTGCGAGTGTACTGCGATCCATCGCCGCCACTGTCGAGAAGATGCTGCGTCACGCATTTGACACAACCGGCGCGAAGAAAGCGCTTCTCGTTGGCGGGGTTGCTTCCAATCAGCTCATTAGAGCCAGGCTGGAAAGGCGCTTTGGAGCAGATCGCGGTCGAGACGCCGGTCTCTATTTTTGTGATCCGTCTTACGCGTCAGACAATGCGCTGGGAGTGGCGCTCATCGCGCGCGCGCACGGGCGCTGACCATTTGACCGATGTCGCGGGCGCGCCGCGCGTCTTCGTCCACAAGTGTGACAAAACGCCATGATCTATGGTGATTTTCTCGCAAAACTGTCATTGGCTTGCCAAAACAGGCTGTAGTATACTAGGAAAGGCGCTCTGGGCGGCGCGAATCGCTGTTTCGGCCGCATGATGGGCGTCAGCCAACTGTCAGGAAACGTGAATATCCGTTTGGATCGAGACGCCAATCATGCGACGACGAAGGCTGACTCGGATTAAAAGCTGGGAGGAAAATCACTTGGGAACGGATTTGCAACTGCCGTACGATGAGAGAGTATACGACATCACGATTATCGGCGGAGGTCCTGTCGGACTCTTTACCGCCTTTTATGCGGGGATTCGGGATGCCAGCACCAAGATCATTGACAGCCTGCCGCAACTCGGCGGGCAATTATCGGAACTCTATCCAGAGAAGTTCATCTACGATGTAGCGGGCTTTCCGAAAATCCGCGCGATGGATCTCGTCGACCAACTGATTGAACAGACTGGTCAGTACCACCCGGCGGTGTGCCTGGGAGAAAAAGTGCTCAACCTGATCAAGCGTGAGGACGGCATGTTTGAACTGCACACGGACCGCAAGATCCATCTTTCGCGATCGGTCATTGTCACTGCGGGCATTGGCGCTTTCACGCCAAAATCTCTGCCGGGTGACAATGTCAAGGAATTTGAGGGCAACGGCGTATATTATTACATTGACGATTTGAAGCGGTTTCGAAACAAGCGGGTGCTCGTGGTTGGCGGCGGCGATACGGCTGTGGACTTTGCGCTTATGCTGGATGGCACAGCCAAAGCGGTCACCATGATCCATCGTCGCGATCAGTTTCGCGCTCACGAGGAAAACGTCAAATCCCTGTTCGCTTCAGGGGTTGACGTGAAGACCTTTTATGAATTGAAAGCGGCGCATGGGAACACGGCCTTGACAGGCGCAACCATTATCGAAAATCGCTCCCGGCATACGGAGGAACTCGAAGTCGACGCCATTATTGGGAGTCTCGGTTTTTCCGCCTCTTTGGGACCGATTCTGGAGTGGGGGCTGGAGCTTCTGGGCAATGAAATCGTGGTGGATTCGCGCATGGGAACAAACATCCCTGGCGTTTACGCTGCCGGTGACATCGTTACGTACCCTGGCAAGATCAAATTGATCGCAACCGGTTTTGGGGAAGCTCCCACTGCGGTGAACAACGCAAAGACTTATCTGGACCCGACCTCCAAGCTTCATCCGGGTCACAGCAGCAGCCGCAAGGAGTAGCAAGGAATCGCACACACTCCCGTGACTGAGGTGAAGGCATGGCCATTCTGATTGACGGCAAGGCATGGGCTGCGCATGATCGGGCGCAAACGGCTGTTGCTGTAGCGAAATTGGCGGACAGGGGCATAAAACCTGGACTGGCAGTCGTTGTGATCGGGGAGCATCCTGCATCCCTGAGCTATGTCCGGGGAAAGGACAAGGCCGCCTCTGAGGTTGGCATCTATTCCGAAGTGACTCGTCTGCCATCGTCAATGACCGAAGCAGGACTTCTGAACTTGATCCGGGAGTTGAACCACGATGAGAGATTTCATGGCATTCTCGTACAACTGCCGTTGCCAGCGCATATCAACGAACAAACCGTGATTGAGGCGATTGCGCCCCGCAAGGATGTAGACGGCTTTCACCCCTTCAACGTGGGAGCGCTCGCGCTTGGATTGCCAGGCATGGTTCCCTGCACGCCGCTTGGCATTATGCGGCTGTTTGAGTATGAGAACATCCCACTCGCAGGCAGGCACGCGGTAGTGATAGGACGTTCTCACATTGTCGGCAAACCGATGGTTCAACTGCTGCTGGCTGCGAACGCTACAGTTACGGTGTGTCACTCGCGTACAACGGATCTCGCCGGCTTGACCCGTCAGGCAGACATCATCATAGCGGCGATTGGAAAGCCGCGGTTTGTCACTGGGAACATGGTCAAGCCGGGTGCTGTGGTCATCGATGTTGGCATCAATCGATCAGAAGGGAAAATCTGTGGGGATGTCGATTTTGCGAGTGTCGAACCGGTGGCCTCTCATATCACTCCAGTGCCGCGCGGTGTAGGGCCAATGACAATCGCCACATTGTTAAACAATACGGTAAAGGCAGCCTCTTTGCGGGCTTAGCCTGACAAAGGCCAAGCCACTGCCGACGGTTTGCCTGGCGCCAGCGGACCTGTTACCGCCATGGGGGAGACTGCGATCGAACCAGTACGGTCTGTTTACGAAGCGACACTGTTACTGAAGCAACTTGTTCAGGGGGCGCCGGATCTCGCTCATTTGACGATCCGCGGCGAGGTGTCCAATGTCAGTCGACCTGCGAGTGGACATCTATACTTTACTCTTAAAGATGAGCGGGCTCGCCTGCGGGTGGTCATGTTTGCGGGAAAGGCTCGTTTCTTGCGGTTTGCCCCTCGTGATGGGATGAGCGTCATCGTTCAGGGCGCCATTGACATTTTTGAACGCTCTGGCGACTACCAACTGTACGCCGACGCAGTTCAACCGGATGGTCTGGGCGCTCTATACCTTGCCTATGAACAGTTGAAAGAGCGATTGCAGGCTGAAGGACTCTTTGATAACAGCCGCAAGCGATCTCTGCCGCTGTACCCGCAACGAATTGCCCTTGTCACGTCGGCTACCGGAGCTGCCGTACGCGACATGATCACGACACTGGCGAGGCGTTATCCGCTGGCTCAGGTATTGGTTGTACCAGTGGCTGTACAGGGGGAGGATGCGCCGCGGCAGATCGCCGAGGGCATTTCCATGGTGTCCGGGCGGGGCTTGGCGGATGTCATGATCGTAGGTCGCGGAGGCGGGTCTTTTGAGGAACTGTTTGCCTTCAATACCGAGGTTGTCGCACGGGCCATCGCTGCCGCCCGGGTTCCTGTCGTATCGGCGGTGGGGCATGAAACGGATACTACGATTGCGGATTTTGTCGCTGATGTCCGTGCGGCAACACCTACCGCAGCCGCTGAACTCGCAACAACGGACATAAGGGACATCGATGTTCGTCTCACGAATGCCGAATATCGACTGTCAACCGCTGTCGCAACCATTTTGAGCCAGTGTACTGAGCGGGTTGTGCGACTCTCACAGAGCAGAGTTCTTTCAGAACCGGGGCGGATGGTATTTTCGCTGCATGAACAGCTTGATGTACTGGAACGCGAATTGCGCGTCCGCCTGCGCGCGCGCGTGGACGGCGGTGTGCGGGCCGTTTCGGGGCTGGAACTGCGTCTCGCGCGCCAGTCGCCGTCTGCCAGGCTCGGTGTACAGCGAGCCCGTCTGGATTCGCTGCACGCCCGGCAGGAACATGCGTTGCGACGATTTCTTGATGGTCGAGAAACGCGTCTGGTGAAGGCCATTACGAGTTTGGAGCTGCTGAGTCCGCTCGCCGTAATGAAGCGCGGCTATGCTGTGGTGATGACCAGCGCAACGCGACGCGCCGTCACGGGTGTCAATGCGGTACAGCCGGGGGACGCCGTCCACGTACAGCTCACGGGTGGATGGCTGGACTGCCAGGTATGGGGGGTGCACGGTGATGACGAATCCGAATTCTGACGCCGAGAGCGCTGAATTGACGTTTGAAGCGGCATTGGCGCGCCTTGAGGACGCCGTCAAAAAACTGGAGTCTGGCGAACTGTCATTGGATGACGCCATCTCACAGTTTCAGACCGGCATGCAATTGGTGCGGCTATGTCGGAACAAACTGCAGGCAGCGGAACAGAAAGTCGAACTGGTCATGGCCAGTGAACGAGGTATTGATGTGAGTCCATTCAAGCTGGAGGAGTAGGAACGACTCTATGAGTGCAAAACCGGATATTCGCACCTATATGAAGACATTGATTCCTGAAGTCGATCGGGCGATGGATCGATACCTCAGGACTGACATCGACATTCCGCCGCGGTTGCTGGAAGCTATGAGGTACAGCGTCTTTGCGGGAGGTAAGCGACTGCGTCCGATACTGGCCATTGCTACAACCGAAGCGCTTGGAGGTCAACTCACTGAAGTGATGTCCGCCGCATGCGCCCTGGAATTTATACACACGTATTCGCTCATTCACGATGATCTGCCAGTCATGGACAACGACGACTATCGGCGGGGGAAACTCACCAATCACAAGGTGTTTGGAGACGCGGGCGCTGTACTTGCTGGCGACGCTTTGCAGGCGCTGGCGTTTCACGCACTTGCAGACTCTGCGCTCCCTGCCCCGCGGGTGGTGCGGATGGTTGCAGAACTGGCGCAGGCGAGCGGTCCGGCTGGTATGGTCGGGGGGCAGTCGGCTGATATCGAGCACGAAGGGCAACCAGTGTCGGCGGAAGGTCTGGCGTATATCCACCGGCATAAGACAGGAGCGCTGATTACGGCGGCGGTTCGGTTAGGAGCCATGGCACAGGGGGCGGATGAAGGTACACTGTCTTTGCTGACCGTCTATGCGCAAGCCATTGGGCTGGCGTTTCAAATTGTAGACGACCTGTTGGATGCCATCGGTACGGAGCAATTGATGGGCAAGACCACAGGAACAGACGCAAAAGCTGGTAAAGCGACGTACCCAGCGATATTCGGCGTGGAACAATCACAGAAGATGGTGATGGATCTCACGGTTCAGGCCAAATCCGCGCTGCTAAACGCGGGGAGTGTGGTGAACAGGGAGATGCTTATGGCTATGGCCGATTATCTGAGTTTGCGTGACCGCTGAAGTTCCAGACATTCCTTGCGTAATGCGGAATCCCTTCGGCTACAATATCGTGCGGGAGGTGATGTGCGTGACCATTGGAATAAAAATGCAGCAGACAATCGCTTCTGCGGAGGGTGTGGCGGCGAATTTGAAACAGTTCGCCCTGGACACTCAGGATCAGCAGGCAAAACAGATGTTTAACCAATTGTCTCAAACAGTAGACAATTGCGTGACGACTCTGCAATCGCGACTGACCTATATCCAGCAGCAGGAACCTCAATACAGGCAGCAGTAGGGCCAGCGCTCTACGTGCTGAGTCAATGATCAAGGAACTGTGATGCTTGGCGTTTCTGACTGGCATGGCTTGGCAGATTGATGGGCCAGCCATGCCTGTGCTATACTTTTCTAAACCATACTGTGTACTGATAGACTAGACATGAAGTGTATCGGATGTATCGGAAAGGACGGCGCTGCCATGTTTTTGGAGCGTGTGAACGGGCCAGCAGATCTAAAATCCTTCACAACCCCGGAACTGGAGCTGTTGGTCGGAGAAATCCGGGATTTTTTAGTGAACAGCATCACTGCAACGGGTGGACATTTCGGAGCGAATTTGGGTGTTGTTGAACTCACCGTGGCGTTGCATTACGTTTTCGAATCGCCGACAGATCGCATTGTGTGGGATGTCGGGCATCAGGCGTATGTGCACAAAATTTTGACAGGGCGCAAGCATCAGTTTTCGACCCTGCGTCAGTTTAAAGGCATGGCAGGATTTCCAAAGCGCACGGAAAGCCCCCACGACGCCTTCGGAGTGGGCCATGCCAGCACTTCCTTGTCAGCGGCGCTCGGGATGGTGATTGCGCGTGATTTGCGCGCGGAGAGTCATCATGTGGTCGCTGTAATCGGCGACGGCGCCATGACCGGGGGCATGGCGTTTGAAGCGCTCAACCACGCGGGTCATTTGAAGAAACGGTTCCTGGTGATCCTGAATGACAATGACATGTCGATTTCCCCGAACGTTGGCGCGGTGTCGCATTATTTGACGCGACTTCGTTCCGATCCCCATTATGGGAAAATCAAGGCCGAAGTTGAGTCGATGTTGCGCCGGATTCCTTCCATCGGTGGGCGCTTGGCGACGACAGCGGAGAGATTCAAGGATACGCTTAAGTATTTTATGGTTCCCGGCGCTTTTTTTGAAGAGATGGGTTTTTCCTACTTCGGGCCTATTCCCGGACATGATCTTCCGGCTCTGGTACATATTTTGCGCCAGGCGAAAGACCTTGACGGTCCCGTCCTCCTTCATGTGGTGACGCAAAAGGGCAAGGGGTACGCCTCTGCGGAAACCGCTCCGGACAAACTGCATAGCATCGGTGGATCTGTCGTGAAAGCAAAATCCGCCGTTCCTTCGTACACAGGGGTATTTGGAACGACCTTGATTGAACTGGCCAAATCGGATGATCGCATTGTCGCCGTCACTGCGGCCATGCTGACCTCGGGGTTAAATGAATTTGCGCAGAGCTTTCCGCAGCGCTGTTACGATGTGGGCATTGCGGAGCAGCATGCCGCAACGCTTTGCGCCGGGTTGGCCACAGCCGGACTCAGACCGGTTTTTTCCGTGTACAGCACGTTTTTGCAACGTGCGTATGATCAGGTGATTCATGACATCTGTATTCAAAATCTGCCGGTTGTTCTGGCGATCGATCGCGCCGGGCTCGTGGGGCCGGATGGAGAGACTCATCAGGGTGCGTTTGACCTGCCATTTCTGCGTACTGTTCCAAATATCACCATCATGATGCCGAGGGATGAGGGTGAACTCCGGCACATGCTGTATACGGCGTTTACCTTGCCAGGGCCGGTGGCGGTGCGTTTTCCGAGGGAAGACGGAGTGGGGGCCAATTTGACAGAGCCATTTCATGTGATTCCTGTAGGCCGTTCGGAAACGGTGCGCCACGGCACCGATGTGGCGCTGATCGCTTTGGGCCCGATGGTCGCGGTCGCAGGCAACGCTGCGCTCATGCTCGCCAAACAGGGAGTCTCGGCGCGCGTGATCAATATGCGGTTTGTCAAGCCGATTGATGAAGATCTGTTGCTGGAACTGGCAGCGCAACACATGCCGATCGTGACGATTGAGGAGGGGTCGCAAAAGGGCGGCATGGGATCGGCTATACTCGAATTTTATGCTGCGCAGGCAATCGCGCACTCTGTATATCCGCTGGGGTTGCCTGATCGTTTCGTGGAACACGGCAGCAGGCCAGAACTTTTGCGCCAGGTGGAGTTGACATCGGAGCACATTGCGGAAGCGGCGCTGCTGACTTTAGACCGTACGCAGAATGCGAAACCGGGAAGAAGGACAGTGGGACGGTGATGGGCAAAGAACGGCTGGACGCGCTCTTGGTACAGCGGGGACTCGCACCAAGCCGGGAACAGGCCAAGCGGCTGATCATGGCAGGTCTTGTTTATAACGGAACTGAACTCGTGGACAAACCAGGAACCCAAGTGCGGGAGGATGCGGCGCTGTCTGTAA
>JAJZCB010000054.1 GCA_021846285.1 Bacillota bacterium | reverse complement strand
GATCTCATGCGTATTCGACGACGGTTGCGGATACGCTGGCCAGGTATAAACGGTTGCGCGGTTACGATGTCAGATATTTGACGGGCACGGATGAACATGGTCAAAAACTGCAACAGAGAGCGGAGGCTGCTGGAAAGGCTCCGCAGGCGTTTGTCGATGACATTGTGGTATGGATCCAGGCCCTTTGGCAGCGCCTGGATATCTCCTATGACGATTTCATCAGGACGACTGAAGACCGTCACAAGACCGTTGTACAAGATATTTTTGCAAAATTGTTGGAACAAGGGGACATCTATTTAGGGGAATATGAAGGATGGTACTGTACGCCGTGCGAGTCATTCTGGACGGAACGACAGCTCAAGGACGGCCGCTGTTCCGACTGCGGCGGTCCTGTAGGACTGGTCAGGGAACCAGCTTATTTCTTCCGGATGAGTCGATATGCGGACCGACTCATCGAGCACTATGAAACGCATCCGGACTTCATCGTTCCGGTGTCGCGCAAACACGAGATGCTCAACAACTTCCTGCTGCCTGGGCTGGAGGATTTGTGCGTGTCACGCACGACGTTCAGTTGGGGCATCCCGGTACCAGGCCGCCCCGAGCATGTGATCTACGTATGGCTCGACGCGTTGACCAACTACATTACGGCCTTGGGTTATCTGTCAGGCGATCCTGACCTGGAGGCGCGATTCGCACACTACTGGCCCGCTGATGTACATGTCATGGCAAAGGAAATTGTGCGATTTCACGCCATATATTGGCCTATTATCCTTATGGCGCTCGATTTGCCTTTGCCCAAACAGATCGTGGGCCATGGCTGGTTGCTGATGAAAGACGGCAAGATGTCAAAGTCAAAAGGCAACGTCATCGATCCAAACGTACTTATCGACCGCTATGGCTCTGATGCGCTGCGCTACTTTCTATTGCGCGAAATTCCGTTTGGACAGGACGGCGTCTTCACATTGGAAGCGCTGATGGAGCGTCTCAATTTTGACCTTGCCAATGATTTGGGAAATTTGGTTCATCGTTCACTGGCCAT
Organism: Bacillota bacterium; assembly: GCA_021846285.1. GTDB lineage: Bacteria > Bacillota > Bacilli > Alicyclobacillales > SLC66 > JAKADD01. The sequence goes on along the minus strand of JAJZCB010000054.1, from coordinate 23,865 downwards.
GCTGGAACGATTTTGTGGAGGAGTAATCCCTTCGTCAGCGGCGGTCACACAGTTGGAGAGCGACTATGCGAAACTCATCGGAGAGACAGTGAGCCAGGTGGAGGACGCTCTCGACCGATTTGAATTTGGCCCTGCCCTGTCAGCGATCTGGACCGTCGTACGGCGCGCCAATCGCTATATTGATGAAACCGCGCCGTGGGCTCTGCATAAAGCCGGTGATCGTGATCGACTCAACACCGTACTGTACACCGTTTTTGAAGCGATTCGCTCCGTGAGTGTCCTGTTGCAGCCCTTTATGCCCAATACACCGCCTTCCATCTGGTCACAAATGGGTCTGACGCCTGGTGAGTCAACGTCATGGGAGTCGGCTAAACACTTTGGCATGCTCCCTCCAGGGCTGCGGACGAACAAGGGAGACCCTATTTTCCCGCGACTCGATGTGGCGGCTGAACTGGCAGCGCTTGACGAACTTACAAATGGCAAGGGCGCCCGGACCACACATGTGACGAGAGAGACGGAACCAGGGAAATCTGCAGGCGCTGCGTCTGCACAGGGTGGATCGACGGATGCGCCGTCCGCGAACGTCTCCGTCACTCAAGAGCCTGTAACGCCGCAACTCGAACAGATCGACATCGCGGACTTTGGCAGGGTGGATCTGCGTGCTGCGCGCGTAGTCGCGGCAGAACGGATTCCCAAGGCGGACAAACTTTTGAAACTGCAACTGGATGTCGGCGGAGAATTGCGCCAGGTTGTGTCAGGCATTGCAAAACATTATACGCCGGAAGAACTGCTGGGCAGACAGGTGATTCTGGTTGCCAATCTAAAGCCGGTTACGCTGCGCGGCGTTGAGTCGCATGGAATGATTCTCGCCGCTTCTGACGGAGATCGGTTGACGCTCGCAACCCTCGCGGACGGAATCGCGCCAGGGATGAAAGTGAAGTGATCCAAGCTGGCCGTGGAACTGTTTGATACCCACTCCCATCTCAATGATCCGGCGCTGTCTGACCAAGCCGACGACATTGTCGATCGCGCGCTGAGCGTTGGGGTAACTCGGATCGTGGTACCCGGATACGATAGACAGTCCTCCCTGCAAGCCATCGAACTGGCTGAGAGGTATGCGGGTGTGTTTGCGCTTGTCGGGTTCCATCCACATGATGCCAAAGATGTGACAGATTCTGATTTGACTGACCTGGAATCATGGTGTCGGCATCCAAAGGTCGTGGGCATAGGGGAAATTGGGCTCGATTACCACTATGACAATTCACCGCGATCTGTTCAGGACCGGGTATTTCGCAGTCAGATTGCGATTGCGAAACGAGTTGCCCTGCCCATTGTCATCCATGATCGTGAAGCTCACGGAGATATTGTTGCGATACTGGGAGAGGAGCAGGCGAGTGAAGTGGGCGGCGTCATGCACTGCTTTTCCGGTAGCGCAGAAATGGCTGCGCAGTGTCTGCGCATGAACTTCTATATCTCCTTTGGCGGACCCATTACGTTCAAGAATGCAAAGAAACCGGTGGAAGTCGCGCAACAAATACCCTCTGATCGACTCCTCATCGAGACAGACGCGCCCTGGCTGACTCCGGAGCCTTACCGCGGAAAGCGCAATGAACCGTCCTATGTTCGCTTCGTGGCGCAAAGAATGGCGGACATCAGGAACCTGACACTCGATGGGTTGGCAGAACTGACGTACAACAATGCCAATCGGGTGTTTGCCTTGAAGTGAGGGTCTTGACTCTTTTCGGACAACCTCTTGAAAGGGTGATGCATCCCATGGATCCGGAGGAACAGATTGAGGAACAGATTAAAGAAGTGATCGTCGTGGAAGGCATTCATGATCGTGATCGGGTACTGCGAGCGGCGAACGCGGATGTGGTCGTAACTGGCGGATCACATATTGACCAGCACGTGTTTGAAGTGCTTCAGCGAGTGGCGGACAGTCGCGGCATCATCATCCTGACGGATCCCGACTACGCGGGCGAGCGGATCCGCCAGCAGATCGCCCGGCGTTTTCCGGCCGCCAAACATGCCTACATATCTCGTCAGGCGGCTCTGAATCGAGGAGACATTGGAGTTGAAAATGCCAGCGTCAGCGAGATTGCCGAAGCTTTGGAGAAGGTGCGCAGCGTATGGAATCGTCCGGACGAAGTGGTTTCCTGGGCTGACATGGCTGCGTTGGGGCTTGTCGGTGCGCCAAAGGCGGCAAAACGGCGAGAACGCCTTGGCGCGTTGCTGCGCATTGGCTATGGGAACGCCAAATCTTTTCATAAGCGTTTAAATACCATGAGCGTGTCAAGACTGGAATTTGAAACGGCGCTTTCCGCGCTCGAAACAGAGGAAGAGCCATGAGTGAACGCCTCTATCAACCGTCCGTCGTTCATGCCGTGCTTCGGCGGCATGGATTTACAATGAAGAAAGGTCTGGGCCAAAATTTCTTAATTGATGCTCATGTCCTGAGTGATATTGTAGAAGCGGCCTTGGTCGCCGATGCAGGATCCGGCCCCCGCGTGGCCATCGAAGTGGGGCCCGGTATCGGAACACTGACGCAGGCGCTGTTGGAAGGGGGGTTTGATCGGGTCATCGCGGTTGAGAAAGATCGCGCGCTGATACCAGTACTGAGAGACACGCTCCAGTCCTATGACGGACTTGACATCGTTCTGGCCGATGCGCTCAAATTGGACTTTCAGAGCCTGTTGCAAAATGTGCCCGAACAAGCAACTCTTTGTTTTGTGTCGAATCTCCCGTATTATATTACGACTCCTTTGATCATGCGTATTCTAGAATCTTCGTTGCCGCTTTCTGCGCTGGTGGTGATGGTGCAAAAGGAGGTCGCCCTCCGCATCGCGGCGACGCCCGGGGGAAAAGACTATGGCGCTTTGACGGTAGCTGTGCAATACTACTCGCAACCGGAAATCATTGCATCTGTGCCTCCGACATGTTTCATCCCCCCTCCCAATGTCGAATCGGCAGTGATTCGTTTGAACATCACGGGCGACTGGTTGAATGTGGATCGGGATCTATTCTTTCGCATCGTGCGCGCTGCATTTGGGAAGCGTCGCAAAACACTGACCAACGCCTTGGCAAGCGAATTCCCTTTCGAAAAGTCTGAGTTATCGGACTGGTTGGCGGCGGCAGGCATCGATGGGCGCCGTCGGGGAGAAACGCTTGGTATTCAGGAATTCGCAACACTCGCTGAGAAGTACCCAGTGAGCATTGTCCATACTTGATTGGACGGTGATGGAACGTGAAATTTATAAGTCCCAGCAAGGGCCCCATGACGATTGATGAGGTGGCGGCGGACATAAGGCAGTATCAGGAAGAAGGGGCGGATGAACGTTACCGCTTGATTGTCGGGTCGGATTCGCAACCTCATTCAGCGCGTCAATCGACACTCTTTGTGACGGCCATCGTCATTCACAGGGTGGGAAAGGGTGCGCGTTTTTATTTTCTGAAACGTCCCTACAGGAAGCAGATACAGTTCAGACAAAGGATTTTTATGGAAGCGTCCATGGCGCTTGAAGTCGTTCAGGAGTTGGAAACGGCCTTGGGCGCCGCGGAACAGCCACTGCCAGTCGAGGTGCATCTCGATATTGGGGAGGACGGCGAGACGAAAACACTGATCAAGGATCTGGTTGGATGGGTTACCCAAAGCGGGTATCAGACAAAGATCAAACCAGACTCATTTGGCGCCTCCAAGGTGGCTGATCGGTTCACAAAATCGTAAGATTCCTCTGGTCTTTCACCCCGGTCCGACTTCGCACATACAATACCGTACAGTGAATCCAAGTTGTGCTGGAGGCGGTGCGGATGTGGCAAGTCGGCAACCTTGTCGTGCGAAAATCGTACGGGCGAGATATTTGCTTCGTCGTAGTCGGACTCGATATGGCACAGGGGATAGCCATTTTGAAGGGATTGGATCTACGACTGCTCGCAGACGCCCCGTTTGAAGATCTCGCCATCGTGACAGAATCAGACTGGCAGTCGTACCAAATCTCTCAGGCTAAACTCGAACACGAAACGCTCCGACTGGTGCAGTTACGAAGACAGGGAGAACGGGACAAACTCGGTTATCGGTCGGAAAAACGAAAGCAGCCGCGGGATTTTTTTGAACTCCCCGGCCGCGTCCTGCACCTTGACGGAGACGGCACGTACCTGGAAAAGTGTCTGTCGGTGTATAGGCGATTGGGGATTCGCGCGGTCGGGAAAAATATCCCTGAACTCAGCATGCCGGGTGCAATGGCGCAATTGCTCGAAGAACATCACCCGGATATCCTGGTCATTACAGGCCATGACGGGGTCCTGCACGATGTCAAATCGCCCGATCTGGCCAGCATCGACAACTATCGCAACTCAGATAACTTCGTGCGCGCCGTCCAAAATGCACGGAAGGTTGAACGCAGCCTTGATGAACTGATCATCTTTGCCGGAGCTTGCCAATCCCACTATGAAGCGTTGCTTGAGGCAGGGGCCAATTTTGCCAGTTCCCCTGAGCGAGTGCTCATTCATGCCTTGGATCCAGTGTTTCTCGCTGAGCAGATCGCTTATACGCCAATCACCGAGACTGTTGACATTTTCAGGATTGTGACATCCACAATCACGGGCACTGAAGGACTTGGCGGGCTGGAGACAAGGGGCAAATATCGGATTGGATTGCCTCGATCACGGTATTGATCGGGCGTAAGCCTAAACATTTCTGTGATTTTGCGAATTTAGGCTTGGATCAGTGATTGACAAAGAAAAACTGTGACTGCTATAATATTTCCCCTGTTTGACACGGTTAGGAACAATGTGGTATACTGACCCGTGAAAAGAGGTGGAGTGTGTGGCTGCAAAGAACGCTTTGAGTGATATCAAGCGGAACTTGGAAGGACTTGTAGGAGAGAAGATTTTGCTTCGCGCGAACGGTGGTCGACGCAAAACAGTCGAACGTACGGGCATCCTGGAAGAAACATACCCATCTGTATTTGTGGTCAAGCTCGATCAGTCGGAAAACTCCTTTAAGCGGGTATCCTATAGCTACGCAGACATCTTGACGGAAACTGTAGAGCTAATGGTGTGTCGCGATGATATGCAGGTCAAAGTTGGCGAATTCGAAGAATAATTTCTAACGCATTTGAACCGGTCCGATAAACCTATTAACACCCATGGGAAGAGCCGCTGCGGAGAACTATCCGGGCGGCTTTTTCTTTGTGGCGACCCTTGATGGATACCTCTGCGGGTTGCGGGGAAGCTAGCTTTGGACGCACTTCTCAAAAGGGGGTAACTACATGGGGCGCAGGCGTGGAGTAATGTCTGAGCAGTTTAAATACGAACTGGCAAAGGACCTCGGCTTCTATCCAACCTTGCAGCGCGAAGGTTGGGGCGGCATTACCACCCGCGACGCGGGCAATATGGTCAAAAGGGCCATTGAAATTGCGGAATCGTCGCTGGCAGCGCGCGAAAGCCGGTAGTGAACCCGGGATAGCGACCGAGACGGCTGGTTGCTTCAGCCGTCTCTTAAGGCTTGCAGGCGTTCGCCGCCGTTGGCAACAGTGTGATTGCACGGTTTAGAACTCGATCCCGCATAGCGTCTCGTGAACGGGAGAGTCTATGGATACGCATCCGCATCCGAAAGGAACGATCCTGAGGTGTAGAAGACGGCCAGGTTGCACATGTGTACGCCTAATTGGACGCCTATGTGGACGAATTCGACAGGTTTGTACGAGTGGAGGCAGATGATGAGCCGTCAAAGGGGCGCTCTCGTGATTATTGGCGGGGCCGAAGACAAATATGGAGACATGACCATTCTGCGCGAATTCGTCCGACTCGCGGGCGGAGGGCACGCGCGGATCGTCGTTATGACTGTGGCAACAGAACTCCCGCTTGAGGTAGGCGCCAATTATATTGATGTATTTGAGAAAATCGGAGTTGAGGATGTCCGGACGTTCGATGTATCTTCTCGTGAAGCGGCTGATCGATCCAGTGCGCGCAAAGCGATTGAGCACGCCACAGGTGTTTTTTTCACAGGTGGAGAGCAAATTCGAATTACCAAACTACTGGGTGGCACGCAGGTGGACGCCGCGCTTCACACCGGAAATGAACATGGACTGATTTTGGCGGGAACGAGCGCAGGCGCATCGATGATGAGCAGCACAATGATCGTAGAAGGAGCGGAGGAGACCAACCCGCGCATCGGCATTGTCAATATGGCCCCAGGCATGGAGTTCATTGACGGTGTCGTCATCGACCAGCATTTCGCGCAAAGGGGCCGCTTGGGAAGACTGCTTTCCGCCGTCGCGCAGTATCCTCATCATTTGGGGCTCGGGATTGATGAAGACACGGCTGTGGTGGTTCGGGGAACGGAGTTTGAGGTGATCGGGCGCGGCGCCGTGTCCGTGGTGGATGCAGGAGCGCTGCTGTACTCGAATCTGGGCGATCTCCGCCACAACGACGCGCTTGCTTTGTGTGGCGTCAAGTTGCATATTTTGCCTGCTGGCTATCACTTTTTGCTGCGTGATCGAAAACCGGATCTAGAAAGTCTCACGAGGAGTGGAACCGAGTGAACATCGTCCACATGCGGGCGATCAGTGGCCCGAATGTCTACATTTACAAGCCGGTTATTGTAATGAGAGTGGACCTGGAGGAGTATACGGAGCGCGACAGTTATGAATTCCCTGGGTTCGTCGATCGGCTCCTGGCCGTTTGTCCGGGGTTGTATGAGCACCATTGCGCCATGGGGCGGCCGGGTGGTTTCGTAGAGCGGTTGTACGGAGGCACGTATGTGGGTCACATCATTGAGCATGTTGCACTGGAACTGCTTACCCAAGTCGGCTATAAGGCCAATTTCGGGAAAACCCGTTCTGCCGGTACGCCCGGTTTGTACGATGTGATTGTCGAATATGAATCAGAGGAACCCACACGTTTTCTCCTGGAACGCGCTATGGAACTGGTCGACGCGTGTGTGCGCGGGGAGTATTTTCCGCTTCGCCAGACGTTGGATGACGCCAGACGGCGGCGGGCGACAAGTGATCTGGGTCCAAGCACCGCCGCTATTGCCGCGGCGGCGATACGCCGCGGCATTCCTGTGCGGCGCATCCGCGGCAGCCTGCTGCAACTTGGCACAGGCAAGTATCGCCAATACGTTCAGGCGACGATGACTCAGTCCACTTCAGCCATTGCCGTCGATATTGCCAGTGACAAGGCTTTAACCAAGCAGATGTTGCAAACGGCCGGGATTCGCGTTCCACGAGGTTTTGTCGCGTGGACAGCAGAAGAGGCTGACCAGATCTTTCGGAGGTTGCATAGTACTGTGGCAGTGAAACCTTTGGATGGATGTCAGGGTCGCGGGGTTTCTATCGACATTCGAAATGCAGAGGAACTGGCTGACGCTTTTCACTATGCCCGGCAGATTGGTTCAGCGGTCGTTATTGAGGAGTTTATCTATGGGAAACAGTACCGTTTGCTTGTGGTCGGAGGGAAGTATCGCGCGGCGGCGGAACGGCTTCCGGCGCACGTGATCGGTGATGGGTACCGGACGATCCATCAACTGATTGAGTTTGTGAATGCCCAGCCTGAGCGGGGGGAAGATCACGAAAAGCCGCTGACCCGCATCAGTGTGGATGATGCTGTGCAAAGGTACGTGGCGAATCAGGGGAGAACGTTCGCGGATGTTCCTGCTCCCGGGGAGATCGTGTACCTGCGCGACAGCGCAAATTTGAGCACCGGCGGCATCGCCGTTGACGTGACTGCAGAAGTGGATCCATCGTACGCATCGCTGGCGGAACGGGCGGCTCGAGCCATCGGACTTGACGTTTGCGGCGTTGACCTGATCGCCGAAGATATCCGGAGTGCGGCCGCTGTCCGCGAGGCGGTAGTCATTGAGGTCAATGCGGCCCCGGGGATTCGCATGCACCACTATCCTAGCATCGGAGAATCGCAGGACGCGGGCGCGGCGATTGTCGAATCTCTCTACCCCCCAGGTGGGAAATCACGGATACCCGTAGTCAGCGTGACCGGCACGAATGGAAAAACGACGACGACCCGCATGATTCGTCACATTCTTCGTTCGTGCGGCCATGTGGTGGGCATGACCTCAACAGAAGGCGTCTATATCGGTGATGACAGAGTGCTGACAGGCGATACGGCCGGACCATCCAGCGCGCAACTGGTCCTGTCCGATCAGAGTGTCGATATTGCCGTACTCGAGACTGCGCGCGGCGGCATTATGAGAGCTGGCCTGGCCTATGACCAGGCCGATGTAGGCATTGTAACGAATGTCGCACTGGATCACATTGGGCAGGATGGACTGCAGACTCTGGACGATATTGTAAAAGTCAAGGCGTTGGTTGCGGAGTGTGTGCTGCCGCAGTCGGGATTGGCAGTGCTGTCGGCAGACGATCCTGAACTGGTGAAACTCGCTGGTCGGCTGAAAAGCCGAGTCGCTCTGGTCAGTGTTTCGGATCAGAATCCATCTGTGATGCGGCATTTGGCGAGAGGCGGGCAGGCGCTGTTCGTCCGTGACGGTTGGATCATTGAGGCGGCCGGATCGCTGGAATGGAAGATTGTGCGCGTTGAGGAACTGCCCATTACGTTAAACGGCGCCGCGTTCTTTCACGTGGCCAATGCACTGTGCGCCATCGCCGCAGTAAGGCATCTTGGGGTCACGAGGCAGCGCTGTGCGGGAGCCTTGACACAGTTTCGCTCAGATCTTCATAACCCCGGGCGGATCAATCTCTTTCGACTTGCCTCTGGTTGCCACGTCATTTCTGATTATGGTCACAATCCCGACGGCTTGCGCGCGGTCGGCGAGATGGTCGCTAAACTGACGGCGCGGCGTGTTCCCGCCGTTATCGGATTTCCGGGGGATCGTGACAACGCAGTCCTTGAAGCTGCCGCACGCGTTGCGGTCAAATACTTTGATCCACTGTACGTCAAGGAGGATAGGGATACAAGAGGACGGCAACGGGGAGAGGTGGCTCAAATTCTTGTCGACGTCATCCGTCGAGAGAGTTCTCACACTCGGGTTCACGTGCTGCTGGACGAATTTGCGGCTTTGGAAGCGGCCGTCAAGGCGCATGCGCAGGAGTCTCTGATCATAATGTTTCACGAGGAAGGGGAACTTGTGAAAAAACTCCTCAAAGACATCGGCGGAGTGGAAGTATACGCGCTTCCCGATGGTGCGGAACAGGTGGCTACAAGCGCCATTTGACGTTTAGCTCAAGAAATTGTACGCACGGCATGATCACGGCGCCCTGGCTAAGGCAAGCGGGGTGTTTCGTGTTATATTGTCTTGGGGGCGATACGCTTGATATTTGAAAAGGCTCGCGCCAAGATCAATCTGACACTTGACGTATTGCATAAACGCAGCGATGGGTACCATGAAGTTGAGATGGTCATGCAAACTGTCGATTTTTGTGATTATATCTCCCTTCAGTCCTCGGCGACCGGAAAGGTTTCGGTTCGTTCCAATGCATTATACATCCCTCACGATGAACGCAACCTGGCGTTTCGGGCAGCGCAGGTTCTACGGACGCAACTCGGTGTTCGCGACGGCGTTGTCATTGACATCGACAAACGCATTCCGGTTGCCGCCGGCCTGGCGGGAGGTTCAGCGGACGCCGCCGCCGTGTTGCGGGGGCTGAATCAGTTGTGGAACCTGCAACTGAGCAGGGAGGAGTTGTGTACGATCGGCGCGGAGGTGGGGTCCGATGTTCCGTTTTGCGTGGTGGGGGGAACGGCGGTTGTTCGCGGCAGAGGCGAGTACGTGGAATCACTTGCCGCCCATCCTTCGTTCTGGGTTGTCCTGGCAAAGCCTCCGCTTGCCGTCTCAACCGCCGAAATCTACGCCGCGCTTGATATGACACGCATTCATACCCATCCGCATGCGGAGAGTATGGTACAGGCGCTCACACAGGGTGATTTGCGGGCGGTTGCGAAAGCGGCGGGCAACGTTCTGGAAGAAGTGACGATCAGCCAGTACCCGGAGATCGATAAATTAAAGGATCAGATAGAGCGCCTCGGCGCCCGGGTGGCACTCATGTCAGGGAGCGGACCGACTGTTTTTGCCCTGTTTGAACGGGAGCAACGCGCTCGCAGAGTGTTCAACACACTGCGCAGGACGCTTAAAGAAGTGTATCTTTGCCAAACTTGCTAATCGCTTGTCGCTGTCGTGTTGCGGGAGATTCACAGCGAGTGATATAGTCGCATTAGCGATCGGCTTTACGGGGGAGGGGAGTGCTGGATGCGCAGAAGCGAACGACTGGTGCGGTTGACGCGAAAGCTGATGAACCATCCGGGTGAACCACTTTCCCTTACGGCAATGGCTGACCATCTGGACGCGGCCAAATCGTCGTTGAGTGAGGATCTTGCCATCATTCGCTCAGTGATGGAAGCCGATCGGGAAGGGATTTTGCGCACCCAAATGGGCGCTTCTGGCGGAGTGCTGTTTGCGGTGGACGTGTCCGATGAGCGGTCGCGTTCATTTGCCGGAAAAGCGATCGAAAGTCTCAGCCGGGGGGATCGCATTCTTCCTGGGGGCTATCTGTTTATGAGTGATGTGCTTTCAGAGCCGGAGGTTCTGCGCATGGCCGGGAAAATGTTTGCGAAGATTTTCGCGGCGACTGCGCCCGATGTCGTGCTTACAGTAGAAACAAAGGGCATTCCCCTGACAGTCATGACGGCGCAGTACCTTCACTGCCCATTTGTGATTGCAAGACGCGACAACAGGGTCACAGAGGGTTCCTCGGTCAGCATCAACTATGTATCCGGGTCGGATCGGCGCATTCAGACCATGTCGTTGTCAAAGCGGTCGTTGCCCAAGGGGGCCCGGGTGCTGATCATCGACGACTTTATGAAAGCCGGAGGCACGGTAAAAGCCATGAAGGGATTAATGACCGAGTTTGACGCCAACGTCGTAGGAACCGGGGTGTTCATGGAAACTGCAGAACCGGGCGACAAGCTGGTCTCCAATTACATATCACTGTTGTCCTTGTCACAAGTGAACGAGTCTGATCGGCGGGTTGCGATCGAACCCGGCAACTATTTTACCGGGTACAGTAGAGAGGAGTCGGTTCCAGATGAAGGAGTTGCACGCAATTAGCACGGCGGATGCGCCTGCTGCCATCGGTCCATACGCACAGGCTGTCAGGGCCGGTGACTTTGTATATACGTCAGGACAGATTCCACTGACACCGGAAGGCGATTTTGTGGCGGGGGATGCTCGCGCGCAAACCGAGCAAGTGTTTGCGAATCTGCGGGCAGTACTCGCCGCGGCGGGCGGATCGCTGGATCACGTCGTGAAAGCGACAGTGTTTGTGTCTGATCTTAACGATTTTAACGTGATCAACGAAGTGTACGCGGAGGCGTTTGGCGGACATCGGCCAGCCCGATCGACCGTTCAGGTGGCGCGTTTGCCGCGGGATGCAAAGGTGGAGATTGAACTGGTTGCAGTGGTGGGGAACTGACGCATCTGAGGATGGTCACGGACCGCGCATTATTTTTCGACTTTTTAGCGAATACTTTGCAGGAATTTTCGCCCATTACGTGGAATAACATCTGGCAGATTACATGGAGACCTTTTTGGCTGCGGTTACAGATGCGGAGATTCTGCGGGGAGATGGCGGGGTGCAGATTACAGACGTAAGACTGCGAAAGGTCGCGACGGAAGGGCGAATGAAAGCCATCGCTTCCATAACCATCGATCACGAGTTTGTCGTGCACGACATTCGCGTGATCGACGGGAATTCAGGGATGTTTGTGGCGATGCCGAGTAAACGTACGCCTGACGGGGAGTTTCGCGACATCGCGCATCCGATCACGTCAGTGACAAGGCAACGCATACAGGAAGCCGTCCTGGACGAATATTACAAATCAGACAGCGTTGACAACGCTGCTGTGGGGGACTGAAGATTTGAAACCGAGGCGAGCCGTCGTTGCCGAATCTGTCATTCGCAATGACGGCATTGTTATGTCCTGACGTTTATATGGATCGTCGACGACGCATTGAAACCGTCTTGCGGCTTCATGTATAGTGGAGACGAAACTTCTATACGGGAGGCTCTAAACCCATGACTGTAAAGGTCGGCGTCGTGTTGGCAGCGGGGCTCGGTAAACGTATGAATTCGAAACGCCATAAAGTCGTGCATGAGATTTGCGGCAAACCAATGATCGCGTATGTCGTGGACGAGTTGCTGGCGGCAGGGGTTGACCGTCTGTTTGTGGTGGTGGGCAGGCTGGAGGATCAGGTGCGCGCTGTGCTCGGAGAACGGGTTCGGTTTATCCGGCAGGAGGAGCAGTTGGGTACGGGACACGCAGTATTGCAAGCCGTTCCTCATCTGCCCGAAGACAGCGTGACGGTCGTTCTCAACGGTGACTGTCCACTGATCCGCAGACAGGAGATCCAGCGTCTGATGAATGTCGCCGCAGAGCGCGAAGCGTCGGCCGTGCTAACGGCGATTGTCGATGATCCATTTGCGTATGGTCGTGTGATGCGGGATGAACATGGCGCTGTTATGCGCATCGTTGAGGAAAAAGACGCGTCTGTGCAAGAGCGTTTGATCCGGGAGATCAATGGGGGTGTATTTGCCTTTCGCACTTCGGATCTGATCGGGGCTCTCAGAAAATTAACGTCCAACAACGCGCAGGGAGAACTGCTGCTCACGGATTGTGTGGCGCATATGCGAGCGGTCGATCAGTTGGTGTGGCCCGTACTGGCGGCAGATCCGAACGATCTTGCCGGCGTCAATGACCGATTGCAGTTGGCCGATGTCGAGGCGCGCATGAAACTTCGGATTCTCAGGGAGCACATGAAAAATGGGGTAACAGTCATCGACCCATCTTCTACATACGTTCACGCGGATGTTGCCATCGGGTGTGATACAGTTTTGTATCCCGGTACTTCGCTCGAGGGGCGGACCGTTATTGGGGAAGACTGTGTCATTGGACCGAATGCCCGGTTGATTGATGTGAAAGCGGGTTCAGGTGTAGCCGTGCAGGCGGCGCTCGTCATGGAGAGTCGGCTTGGAGACGCTGTCGCGGTGGGCCCTTACGCCTATATCCGTCCGGGAAGCGACATCGGCGCGGGCGCGAAGATAGGGAATTTTGTCGAAATCAAGAACTCCGCTGTTGGCGAGGGAACGAAAGTGAGTCACCTCAGCTATATCGGCGACAGTGACATTGGATCTCGCGTCAACATCGGATGCGGCGTGGTGACGGTGAACTATGACGGCTATCAGAAAAACAGGACCGTTGTTGGGGATGACAGTTTCGTGGGATCAAGCGTCAATCTGATCGCACCCATACAGGTTGGCAGCGAAGCGTACATTGCCACAGGTTCGACGATTACGGACGAAGTGCCGGACGGGGCGTTTGCCATCGCCCGCGAAAGGCAGACAACCAAACCCGAATATGCGACCAGACTGCGCATGAAACTGAAACAGCGCGTCCGATAGGGTATGAAGTGGGATCAGGGAGTGTGGAAGTATTGGCTTATGCAGACCCTAAGTTGAAGTTGTTTACTGGCAACGCCAATCCGGCTCTGGCGGAGGAAGTCGCGTGTGCGATTGGCATAGATCTAGGACGTTGTCAGATCGATCGCTTTCGCGATGGAGAGGTGCAGATTAAACTCGGGGAGAGCGTGCGCGGTTGCAGCGTATTTGTGGTGCAGCCGACGTCCGCGCCCGTCAATGAACACCTCATGGAACTGCTGATTACTGTGGATGCGCTAAAGCGGGCCTCGGCCGCCAGCATCAACGTCGTGCTTCCGTATTACGGCTATGCGCGCCAGGATCGCAAAGCGCGTGCGCGCGATCCTATTACGGCCAAGCTGATCGCGGATCTGATTCAGACTGCGGGCGCCTCCCGGGTAATTTGTATGGATTTGCACGCAGGGCAGATTCAGGGATTTTTCAATATTCCGCTGGATCACCTTTTTGGGCTGCCGATCCTTGGCAACTATCTGCAGAAAAAACAGTTGCAGGACATCGTGGTCGTGTCACCCGATTTGGGCGGTGTGACAAGAGCCCGTCAACTGGCTGAACGTCTGGGCGCGAACATTGCCATTATCGACAAACGGAGGCCAGAGCCCAACGTGGCTGAAGTGATGAATATCATCGGCGACATTGAAGGCCGAACCGCAGTCCTGATCGACGATATGATCGACACGGCCGGAACGATCACGCTGGCGGCAGAGACACTGATCGATCGCGGCGCGAAAGACGTCTATGCATGCTGCACGCACCCTGTGTTGTCCCCGCCTGCCGCGGAGCGTCTGGCAGCCTCGCCAATCAAGGAAGTCGTTGTCACGAACACCATAGCGCTAAGGGATGACCAGCGAATTGACAAATTAGTGGTGCTGTCCGTCGCGGAGATCATCGCGGAGGCCATTTTACGGGTTCACGAGATGAGGTCCATTAGCGAATTGTTCGATTGACTGAACAGGGTACAGCATACGAATCCGGCTGACAGGAACAATTTCCGGATCTATCAACAAACCGGCTGCAGATGGGCCCGGGAGGGAGACGAAGTCTATGGCCAAGATCATTGTCGGTCTCGGGAACCCCGGCAAACAGTACGCCCAGACCCGGCACAATGTCGGGTTTTGGTGTGTTTTACACGTCAGCGAAACGCTTCACGCAGGGCCTGTCAAGGAAAAGTGGCGGTCTCTGGTCGCGGAAGCGACGATTCAGGGAGAACGCGTGTATTTGATCCAGCCATTGACCTACATGAATCTCAGTGGGGAAGCAGTGCGCGCCGCCGTCGATTTTCTGAAGCTCGATGACATACAGCGGGACCTGATTGTCGTCTATGACGACATGGATTTGCCTGTCGGCAAGATTCGCTTGCGCGAGAAGGGAAGCGCCGGCGGGCACAATGGAATGAAATCCATCATCGAACATCTGGGCACCGAAGCCTTCCCGCGGATCCGGATAGGCATTGGACGTCCGACGTTTGACATTGTGGTGACAGATCATGTTTTGTCAAAATTTGCCCGTCCGGAGCGAAGAATCGTCGAAGAGGCGGTGACTCGCGCTGCGCAAGCCGTTGTGGCTGCCTGCACATCCTCTTTTCCGGCCGTGATGAATGTGTTTAATTCCGCCGATTAGACTCCATACTACCAGAAGAATGTAGTGAATGCGGGGTGCGTCGGCGACGGATATCGTATACTATTGTAAGCACTGCAAGTCATTTCTCGGAACGATTGATTCGACGAAGACTTCCGCCGAGAGCTTGGGGTTTTCCGTTTTGACGTCTGAGGAATTGGCGGATATCATGGAATTTGACGCCGTCTATCAGACGACATATGTAAAGACGATTTGCGAATACTGTGAAACAGCGCTCCGTCAGCATCCGGAGCTATTGTTGACGCCTACGCCGCTTCAATAGGGGTCTGGCGCGGTGTCGGGAGCCTTCGTCCATGACTGAACCATGCTTTCCAGGGTGTATAGTATAGATGCGGTACGGGCCTTTGGCGGCGAACAAAGGCCTTTTTGCGATTGGACGCTCCGCGCTCTCGGCGGGCAGCGCTTGTGTGTATCTGGGGGGATGGTCTTGCGGGAACTCGTTGAGTACTTCACCAAGTCGGACGATGTGGCTTCTTTAACGCGCGGTTTTGCCAGGGGATCCGCGCAACAGGTGGCGGCCGGTCTGTCCGGTTCGGCCAGGCATTTACTGTACGCATCTCTGGGTTGTTGCGGCAACCCCCTTTTGATTGCAACCCATTCTATGCAAATCGCCGAAGCGGTAGTGTCTGAACTGAGTGGTCTGTTGGGTGAAGACACCACGTTACTGTTTCCTGAACGGGAACTCTCCCATAGTGATCTGGTGGCGTACAGTCCAGAGCTCGCCGGGCTTCGTCTGCAAACACTGTCGGCGCTTGTCAAGGGAGAAGCGCGGATCATCGTGACAACGATTCGCGGGTTCCGTCAATCGTTGGTGCCACCCGCTGAATTGACGGGCGCGGTGTTGCAAATCAGCGGCGGGGATGTAATCAGGTTGACGGATATGGCCCAGCGCCTTGTGGCGATGGGCTATGAGCGCAGCGACATCGTGGAAACAAGGGGTCAATTCAGCGTTCGCGGAGGTCTGGTTGACGTTTACCCCCTCTTCGGATTGCCTGTTCGCGTTGAACTGTTTGACGATGAGGTGGATTCGATTCGTTTTTTTGACGCGGAGACGCAACGTTCCTTTGACCAAGTCAAGCGTACTTCGATCTGGCCGGCGCGTGAGCTGATTTCGTCCGTTTCGCAAATGACGGCGGTTGCTGATCAGTTGCAGGCAAGTCTTGACCAGCGCGTCCAACAGGTGCAATCGCGAGAGATTGCCGAGAATTTACAGCGCCACATCGGCCGGGATATCGAACGCCTGCGCGATAATGCCCATTTTCCCGGTCTGTTGCGATATGCGTCGTTGTTCCACTCTGTCAAGTGTACATTGGCCGATTATTTGCCTTCGCAGGCGCTGATTATCTACGACGAGCCGACGCGACTGAGGGAAACCATGGAACGGGTGTTTCGGGAGGAAGCCGAATGGACGACGGCAGCTCTGGAACACGGGGAAATTCTCCCTGGACTTGTCGAAGAGGTGGATCTTGATCGGATATTTTCGGGGCACGGTCGCAAGCAACTGTTTGCGAGCCTGTTTCCGCGCCACATTCAGGGCCTTCCGGAAATTCCGGTGGTCAATTTTGCGATGCGCTCCTTGCAGCAGTTTCATGGCCAGTTGCCGCTTCTCAAAACTGAGTTGCTTCGCTTCAAAAAGACGAACCAGCACGTGGTGTTTGTAGCCGCGAGCGAGGAACGCGCCGATCGGATGCAGCGCGTGCTTGAAGACTTCGCCATTGAGGCAGAGCGGCGAACGCGATTTGAGCGGGAGGGGAAAGCGCCTATCCTGATTGTTGGCGGACTCACCAATGGCTTTGAGCTGCCGGGCGCCCATCTGGTCGTTATCACGGAAAATGAGATCTTCGTCAACAAACGACGGGCGCGCAAAATTCGTTCTGACGCTTCTGAGGCGGCCCGAATCAAGAGTTACCAGGATCTCCACAGCGGCGACTTTGTCGTGCATGTCAGCCATGGCATCGGCAAATACATGGGCATCGAGACACTGTCGATCGATGGGAATCACCGGGACTATTTGCATCTTCATTATGCGGGCAACGATAAACTGTATGTTCCGGTAGACCAGATCAACCTGATTCAGAAATATCTGGGCAGTGAAGAAAAGGCGCCGCGTGTACATCACCTTGGAGGCTCCGATTGGGCGCGCGCGAAGAGTAAAGTGCAAAAATCGGTAAAAGATATCGCGCAGGAACTGATCAAACTGTATGCGCAGCGTGAAACCACCCTCGGTCACGCTTTCAAGGGCGATACGGAATGGCAGCGTGATTTTGAGGCCATGTTTCCATACGAAGAGACGCCTGATCAGTTGCGGGCGATCTCCGACATCAAAAGAGACATGGAACAGGGACGGCCCATGGACAGGCTGCTGTGCGGCGATGTGGGATATGGCAAGACAGAGGTCGCGATCCGCGCAGCGTCAAAGGCTGTATTTGACGGCAAACAGGTGGCTGTGCTGGTTCCGACGACGATTTTGGCGCAGCAGCATTATGAGACATTCAGGGAGCGATTCGCCGGATTTCCTGTGACCGTCGAGGTGTTGAGCCGCTTTCGGTCAAAGGGGGAGTCTGTCAGGATCCTGGACGGCGCCCGCCGAGGCACTGTCGACATCATCATTGGCACCCACCGGCTGCTGCAAAAGAACATCCAGTTCAAAGATCTGGGCCTCCTCGTCGTGGACGAGGAGCAGCGGTTTGGAGTATCCCACAAGGAGAAGCTGAAACAGTTACGCAGCAACGTCGACTGCCTGACACTCACTGCGACGCCCATCCCGCGCACACTGCACATGTCGATGGTCGGTGTCCGGGATTTGTCCGTTATCGAAACTCCTCCAGAAAACCGTTTTCCCGTCCAGACGTATGTGGTAGAATATAACGACGCTCTTTTACGCGAGGCAATTGAGCGGGAGATTGGTCGGGGCGGACAGGTCTATGTTCTGTTCAATCAGGTTCAGGGTATTCAGTCGATCGCCGATCGGGTTGCCCGCCTGATACCTGAAGCGCGAGTGGCGGTTGGTCATGGACAGATGCCCGAAGATGAACTGGAACGCGTCATGATCGACTTTTTGCAGGGGGAAACGGATGTACTGGTGTCAACGACCATCATCGAGACAGGGTTAGACATTCCCAATGTCAACACATTGGTTGTGTTCAACGCAGACCGTATGGGGTTGTCTCAGTTGTACCAACTTCGTGGTCGGGTAGGGCGATCCAACAGGATTGCTTATGCTTACTTCACTTATCAGCCGGACAAAGTGTTGTCCGAGGTCGCGGAAAAACGCCTGCAGGCGATCAAAGAATTTACGGAACTGGGAAGTGGCTTCAAGATCGCCATGCGCGATCTGGCCATTCGCGGAGCAGGCAACCTGCTTGGCGCGGAGCAGCACGGTTTCATCAGTTCTGTTGGGTTTGACATGTACACTGAAATGCTTGCGCAAGCGGTTAAGGAACTGCGCGGGGAACCTGTCGAGACCAAACAGGATCCGACCGTAGAAATCACGGTGGATGCTTATCTGTCCGACAATTATGTGGCCGACCCCATGCAAAAAATCGAAATGTATAAGAAATTTGTGGCGTGCAGAACACTGTCTGAAGTCGCTGATCTTCGCGAAGAGATCGAGGATCGTTTCGGCGCTATCCCGTCAGAGGTGGAAAATCTGCTGTCGGTCGCCAGAATTCGGGCTTACGCCATTACTTACGATCTCGCTTCAGTGACCAAGCAGGGCTCTGATCTTCACATTGCCATGCGCGCAGAACAGGCGAAGTCGATTTCCGGGGTGCGCCTCTTTGAGCTTACGCAGATCTACCCGAAGCGCATGCGTTTGAAATCGGTCGGCGGAGTCTATACGCTTACGATAGAAGGACGCGGTCTGGACGATGGGAGGCTGCTGCAAATGGCGGAGAAAGTGCTGGAAGAACTGGCTAAGGTATTTCACGTACAGGAGGCGTTGGAACATGTTCGATAATTGGAAACGATCACGGGTGGCAGTGGGAATGATTGCGGCGACGGCCCTTGCGACCGTCCTTGCAGGTTGCGGCACACAGAACAGCGCCGCGATTGTCGCTACATACAACGGTGGTACAGTCACGGCGTCGCAGTTGGACGAGCAGGTTCATTTGGAGCAACTGTTCAATCCAAAGCTGACGGTGAACAAGACAGTCAAGCAACAAGTCGCTCAGACGTACATTTTGTATTTCCGGGTGCTCGTGCAAAAGGAGAAGCAGGCGGGAATCAAAGTGCCGACAACTTTGGTGGATCAACAGGTGCTGCAGGCTAAGCAGCAGATTATTCAGCAGTCTTATGGCGGATCGCAAGCGACCTTTGACGCGAAGATGCAGTCTCTGAACCTGACCGATGCGAATCTGGCGTCGTATATTCAAACCGGATTGATGTTTGAGCAATACGCGAAGAGTCTTGTCAAGTCGGTTCCCATCACTCAACAGCAGCAGTACTACCAGAAAAATCTGGATCAGTACGCGACCGTGACCGTTCGTCATATTTTAGTGAAGTCATTGCCGTTGGCCCAAAAGATCTACACCGAATTGCGTAACGGCGGGAGCTGGAAAACCTTGGCCAAAGAATACTCGGTGGACACGGGTTCCAAAAACACGGGTGGTCAGTACCCGCCCACAACTCCGTCGAGTTGGGTGCCCTCATTTGCCGCGCACGCCATGACACAACCCGTTGACGTTGTCGGCCAACCGTTCAAGTCCCGGTATGGGTACCACGTGATGGAAGTGCTTCATCGGGTCGTGGAACCATTTAAAACGGTGCAGTCTTCCATTCAGCAGCAATTGGTCCTGCAGCAGGAGCAACAGATTGTGCCTGCCGTGGTGGGGCAGTTGCAAAAGGCAGCGAACATTAAAGTGACCCTGTAAGTTCGTTTTCTGATCATCCGTCGAGTTTGGCCCCGCGCCTTGAGTTGCGAAAGCCGACTTTTTGATGTGCCCGGAACACGCGGCAGACGAGCCCCCTGAATGGCTTTACAGGGGGCGTTTTATTTCCACAAAATAACTCCCGTTTGCTTGGTAAAGATAGACCGGATAGGACAAGATAACACCATGAACCACAGTAAACCGTTTCGAGAAAGTGAGGCGTTTTCAGCATGAAGGCGACTGGTATAGTCAGAAGGATAGACGATCTCGGCCGGGTTGTGATTCCAAAGGAAATTCGCAGGACGTTGCGTATTCGTGAGGGCGATCCCCTGGAAATCTTCGTGGATCGTGACGGCGAAGTCATTTTGAAGAAATACTCTCCGATTGGTGAGCTCGGAGAATTCGCCAAGGAATATGCGGAGTCGCTAAACGAGGCGCTCGGGCACATCACGATTATCACGGACCGCGACACGGTCATCGCGACGGCGGGATTCTCAAAGAAGGAGTATCTTGAAAAGCCGGTGGGGGCTGATGTGGAAAGAGTGATGGAAGATCGTAAGACGAGTTTGTCCACCAATCCCGGCGACATTCAAATCGTTCGCGACAAATGGGATCACGTGAGTTCACGAGTGATTGTGCCGATCATCTATAACGGCGACCCGATTGGCAGTGTGGTTCTCGTTTCGCGCGATGACCAGACCAAGATGGGTGAACTCGAGACGAAACTCGCGGAAACTGCTGCAGGGTTTCTGTCCAAACAGATGGATCAGTAGGTTCAGGTGATCGCTTAGCACTCATTGACATGACCAGGGACAGCAATGGGCTGCCCCTTTTTCCTATCCCGGAAAATACCTTCCCTGCCCGCCGGGATCGTATACTGCGCCGAACTCGCCTCGGCCTCCCCGAGCAAGTATAAGTCTCCCAAGCCACCAGTATACTCGTGATATAGCGCGGGGTGGACAGGGGCGGATACGATGGAGTCATCTAGCAGGACATTTTTACGAGGAGCTTTGATACTTGGCGTCGCCGCGATTGTGTCAAAGCTTCTGGGATCTGTCTACACGGTGCTCTTGCAAAACCTGATCGGCGACAGGGGCATGGGTCTATACCAGATGGCCTACCCTATTTATGCCACGCTGCTCATCATTTCAACGGCCGGATTTCCGGTTGCAGTATCCAAATACGTGAGTGAATATACAGCTCTTGGCGATGTGGGAACTGCGCGCCGCATTTATCGAGTGTCATTGGCCCTGTTGGCTGTCATTGGGTTTATTTGCGCGGTTGGGCTTTACTTTGGCGCCGGTTTTTTTGCGCGACTGTCTGGCGATCAGAGTGCAGTGTACGCCATTCAGGCCATCGCGCCAGCATTGTTCATCGTTCCCGCAATGAGCAGCATGCGCGGATACTTTCAAGGGTGGCAGATGATGAACCCTACAGCGGTTTCGCAAGTCGTAGAGCAACTGGTCAGGGTTGCGACCATTCTTGTCGGCGCCTATGCGGTTGTCCACCTGGGGTTCGGCGATTCGTCTGCAGCGGCGGCGGCGGCATTTGGGGCCGTCAGCGGGGGCATTGCGGGCATCGCGGCGATGGGTTACTATTTTTGGCGGTATCGGGATCCGCATCATTTGGCCGCCGTTGCGAGAGTCATACCGCATGAGCGACTCGGGCGGGAGCGCCTGAGTTCTGCCGCCATACTGAAACGCCTGCTGTATTACGCGATTCCGGTGAGTTTGGGGGCGCTTGTCATCCCGCTGACCAGTAATGTCGATGCCCTGACAGTGACCAACTTGCTTAAACATCAGGGAATTTCCCAGGCTATGGCCACCAGTGACTTCGGGCTTCTCGCAGGACGGGCGTTTAAACTGATGATGCTGCCGGCAGCGCTGGCCAGCTCCATAGGAACGGCCCTGATGCCGTCCGTCTCTCAGGCGCACGCCCTGCGTGACGCACGCGACACGTCAGCGCGCATTCTTCTTGGGTTGCGAGTCGCAGTACTCTTTTCACTGCCGGCGGCGGCCGGTCTTTTCATACTCGGGCGTCCGATCGACATCGCGCTGTTTCGCAACGCCGCAGGATACCACAGTATCCAGATCCTTGGTCTGGCCACCTTCTTCAGCAGTGTTCAAATAGCACTCGCCGCCAGTCTTCAGGGACTCGGCAGGGTGTACGTACCGCTGCGCAGCCTGGTCATTGGCACGGCGCTCAAAGTTGCGTTAAACTTTATTCTGGTGCCGCGATACGGAATCGACGGAGCGGCTGTCGCCACCTCTGTCAGCTACGCGGTCGCGGCCGCGCTCAATTTGGTGTCCGTGGCGAAGCTTATGCGGATGAAGATGACGCTGGCGAACCATTTTGTCAAATCTGCGCTGGCGACCTTTGTGATGGGTGCAGTCACGTTTGCCGTGTACAGTCAGTGGCAACGCATGGCGTTCGGTCTTCCGTCGCGGATCAGCGCTACTTCTGTCACCCTGCTCACGGTTGCCGTCGGCGCGTTCGTTTATTGCTTCATGCTCGTCCTTGTGGGCGCACTTGGGGAACAGGAACTCATTGTAGTGCCGAAAGTGGGTCCATGGCTCGCGAGGACGTTCAGGAAACTAGGGCTGCTTGCCCGGTAAGCGTTAATGGGTTCGGACACACGAAGGGACAGGTGCCGCATGGGCGTCATACATATCGTTGGACTTGGCGGCGGGTCTGTGAACAGTCTGCCGTATGGAACACTCAGGTTGTTGAAGAATGGTCATGCAACGTATATTCGCACCATGCGGCACCCTGTAGTATCGTTTCTGGAGAGTGAAGGAGTCACATATACGGCGCTGGATTCATTCTATGAAACTGCTTCGTCGTTTGATGAGGTTTATGAATCGATAGCAGGTTACCTGATGGACGAAGCGGACCGACAGGGAGAGATCGTCTTTGCCGTGCCTGGTCACCCCGCCATGGCGGAGCGCACCGTGCGGATTTTGACAGAACGCGCCCCTTCTTTGAACCATCAGGTCGTTTTTGGACCAGGTCAGAGTTTTCTTGACGACATGATGCTGCGCATAGGGATTGATCCCGTGGAGGGTCTGTTGTTGCTTGACGCGGACGATGTGGGTGGCGGCCTGCTTCGGCCAGCACTGCATACAATCATCGTGCAAATGTATAACACCGCCAAAGCGGCGGATGTGAAGGTAGCTTTGGCCGAGGTCTATGGCGACGCCCATGAAGTCGTGGTTGCGCGTGGAGTCGGTTTGGGAGACGGTGAATCGATTCGGCGCTTGCCACTGTATGAGCTTGATCGGCTGGGAGAGATTGATCACTTGACTTCACTCTATGTGCCGCCTTTGCGAGAACGGACGCTGCGACTCGGCGAGTGGTCGGAACTGGAGCGGATTGTAAGTACACTGCGTTCTCCGGACGGTTGCCCCTGGGACATTGAGCAAACGCATCAATCGCTGCGGCCCTATGTGATCGAAGAAGCGTACGAAGTGGCCGAAGCGATTGACGGCGATGACGTGGATGCGTTGGTGGATGAACTGGGAGACCTGTTGTTGCAGGTGACATTGCATAGCCAAATTGGTCGCGACGAAGGATATTTTACCGTGCGAGATGTGATCCGGGCGTTATCGGAAAAACTGATTCGGCGACACCCCCACGTATTTGGGGATGCAACGGCGCTGGATGCAGAAACTGTGAAAGTAAACTGGCAGCGGATAAAATCCACAGAGAAACCACCCGGAGCTTCTCGAACGTTTTTGCTCGATCGTGTAAAACGTGCGCAGCCGCCCTTGCAGGAGAGTATCGCTCTTCAAACTGAAGCGGCCGTGGCAGGCTTCGATTGGCCGGACAGGAAAGGCGTATTCGAGAAAATCAGTGAGGAAGTTGTGGAATTGGAGGGTGCTGAGTCAGTCAGATCGGAA
>JAJZCB010000053.1 GCA_021846285.1 Bacillota bacterium | reverse complement strand
AACGCATCCTCCTATATCTGGAGGAAGTGAACCGGAACCCTGTGCCGTTTAGATGGCGATACAAGATGGAGTCTGCTACGGCAGACACGCCTTTATAACATCTTTACTTACGAATCGATCTACTAGTGAGTGTTGTTTTGCATCATATCTAATTCGGGTTAAGCCAAATAACCTGGTGTCTTCTGAATGGGTTGCGCATGTCATCAATTCTACACATGGAAAAACGTGGGTAAAAAAGGTGTCCTCTCAACAGGTTGGTCAGGCAAATATCAATGGAACAAAGCTGCGTAACTTTATTGTTCCTTTGCCGCCATGGAGTGAGCAGACTATATTGGTCGAGTTAATCACTAGCGGTTTACAGGCGACAAGGGATTTATCCGAGGAAGTTCGTAAACTAGTTCTTCATTCAGGGCTGCAACGTCAGTCCATTCTCCATATCGCGTTCACTGGCCAACTGGTGTCGCAAGACCCGAATGATGAACCGGCTAGCGTTCTCCTGGAACGAATCCGCGCCGAACGTCTGCAACATGGTTCAAAATCCAGTCAAACGGGTCGAGGTAGAAAGTCCAAGAAGCTATCCACATAATCCGGAGGTCTCATTATGTCCATCAACGCTTCATCCGATATTGTCAATAAAGTATGGAACTACGCCCATGTTCTGCGAGACGATGGTGTGAGTTACGGAGACTACGTGGAACAAATCACGTATCTGCTATTTCTGAAAATGGCGTCCGAACGTGAGGAGATGGACCTGGACAGCGCTGTTCCCGGTCACTTAAATTGGACTAGCTTGCTCAATAAGGATGGTCTGGAGTTGGAACAGCAATACCGCCTGACCCTTGACCAATTGGGCAAAATGGAAGGTGTCCTGGGCACAATTTTCCGAAAGGCGCAAAACCGCATCCAGGACCCGGCGAAACTCAAGCGACTCATAAGCCTGATAGACGGCGAGGATTGGTTGGCGCTTGACGCGGATGTGAAAGGCGATATCTACGAAGGGTTGCTGGCTAGAAACGCAGAAGATGTCAAGAGCGGTGCGGGCCAATACTTCACACCCCGAGCGCTCATACGCGCCATGGTCAATGTGGTTCAGCCAAAACCAGACACCGCCATAGCGGATCCTGCTTGCGGAACAGGTGGATTTATCCTGGCTGCCCACGAATATATCATTCAACACTTCACACTCAACCGCGACCAGAAACGAGCGCTCAAAGATACTGCTTTTTATGGAGCGG
This sequence comes from Bacillota bacterium, assembly GCA_021846285.1. GTDB lineage: Bacteria > Bacillota > Bacilli > Alicyclobacillales > SLC66 > JAKADD01. The sequence goes on along the minus strand of JAJZCB010000053.1, from coordinate 23,854 downwards.
ACATTGTCGATGATGTAGTGCGACTATGCGCCATGAACCTGTACCTACATGGTATTGGCGGTGATAGACCCCTCATTGAATCCCGAGACAGCTTGATTTCGCCTCCCAATCATCACTATGATTTCATACTGACGAATCCACCATTTGGGAAGAAGAGCAGCATGACGTTTGTTGGTGCAGACGGCCGCGCCGGAAAAGAACAACTGAGCTATGAGCGCCCTGACTTCTGGGCGACAACCTCAAATAAGCAACTCAATTTCGTGCAACACATCAAAAATATGCTCAAGATTGGCGGCACAGCAGCGGTTGTGGTACCAGATAATGTACTGTTTGAGGGCGGTGCCGGTGAGATCGTGCGGCGCAAATTGCTGCAGGAGTTTGATGTACATACACTGCTACGATTACCGACCGGCATATTCTATGCTCAGGGCGTTAAAGCGAATGTGCTGTTCTTTGAGCGTAAGCCAGCCAGCGCGGAGCCATGGACTAAGAAATTGTGGATTTATGATTTGCGGACCAATCAGCATTTTACGCTTAAGCAGAATCCGCTTACGGAGAACGACTTGGATGACTTCGTGATGTGTTACAAAACGAAGAATCGCCACTTTCGGGAAGAAACTGAACGGTTCCGTGCCTTTGATTATGACGACCTTGTGCTACGCGACAAGGTGAATCTCGACATCTTCTGGCTTAAAGATGATGATGTGATGGACAATGAGAGTCTACCCGCACCTGAATTGATTGCGGCGGAAATCGTCGAGAGCCTGGAGGAAGCCCTGGAACAGTTCCGTGAGATAACGGAGATATTGGCATTGAAAGAGTAGGCGCATGGTCAAAGCGCTCGCTGGCGTCGGCGATACGGCATCTGGATCATGGACACCGCATTCACCGATGAAGCGTTCGATCATGGCGTCTTTGTCGGGATCGAAGAGGCAGAGAAACGGAATCCTGTACTCGATAGTGGTCTGTTACTCCGATGACTTCAGTGTCGGTTTCTTGGCGGATAATGCGCCGGAAACACTCGTTGGGGTTTCTGGGGCGGTTTCTGGCTGCGATTTACCATCAAACAAAACGCCCAAATCGTCGCTGTATTTTGATACATATATAGGATACATCAAATCGCCAATAAACACGATGATTTCATATGTCTTAGGACTTGAGATAACATTTACAGTTCAAATTGCTCGCCTTGGCTAAGGACCCTAAATCCCTGGTTATTAATTCCCTTTTCCATCTCTAAGCTCCATAAGCAGTTCGAATGGTTCAAATGAGTAAAATAAACATCAGTTGACGAGGAAGATACTATTGACTGAAAACGTTTCATCGATTCCACAACCGTGGGATGTGAGATTTCATTCCGGTTGCGATTGGGCAATTCATACTCATCATAAAACGTGCCATCAATAATGGCGATTGATGCATTGATTAACAGGTTATCGCAATTCGGCCACAAATCCCAATTGTCAATGTCAGGAACATAGAGCAATGAAGATTGAGGTCCAGATATCTGTATTGCCACGGTGTCGGAGAATTCATTGCGGTGTGGCACTGGTAAGAGCTGAATTGTGAGTCCATCCGATAACTTTATTGGCATGAATGTGTCCATCGGGGTCAAGTGAACATTTCTCAACTCCACAAGTTGAGAAAAAGGGGCGTTTTCGTTCAGAAACCCAGTTAAACTATGTGTTCCGATGATCGGAACATCTGACGCGGAGAGTGCTTCTTTACCCAGATAGACTAGGCCAAGATAGTGTCCAATATGTGCATGTGTAATGATCATACCCTTAAATGTGTAGTCTTCCGGAATAACACTCACAATAAAATCATATTGTCGCGGGAAATCAGGTGTGGCATCGACAATCCAAAATAAGTGCTCCGCGTCATCAATCAAAGCTAGAGAACTAACCCATTTCACAGGTTCATGCCCCGCCCGCACGCGATTGCAATTGTCACACATACAACCCATCTGCGGTACTCCACCATCCTGTGCATTACCGAGCACGACCACACGGATCCCATCACCCTCCGATACATGGATCGGAGATGGCTCAGAACCACTGTTCCTCACGAAATGTTCCCCTCCTGAGATTCATTACAAAGAACAGCGACATAAGAATCATGAGAATCCCCAGGAGGATTTGCATAACTCTATGACCCGCCAGCCAAGACTTATTTTGCTTATACAGATCCGGGGCGTATCGCGGGAACGTTAACATACCAATTCCCAGACATATGAACACAAGCATAGCGGCAAGGACGCGTTCACTCGCTCCAAACGATACTCCCACATACAACGTTTCAATTTGTACTATTACGAATGAATAGCGCGTTGTTGAGCGAATTATACGACTTTATACATAAAATCTCAACGTTCGGTGCGACCGGGCAAGGTCGTGTAATTCAGCAGGCGGAAACCCACCGGTTCAGGACTGCGAATGCGAAGACGTGCAAAATGCTATACTATAGAGAGAAATGATGGATGCAACAAAAATTTATTCCGAGTATTCTTCAAACAAATTGAGCAAGGTGTTTATTCGGTCGGTGAGCAACTGGTGTCCGAAATTCAACTCGCCGAGGAATATGGTGTTGCCGCCCAGGTTCCTTGTCGGAACCTGGGCGGCCTTGCGGAATTGGTGCAGGAGGGCATTCTGGTAAGAGGAAGGGGGAAAGGCACCTTCGTTTCCAAGCCGATGATCACTGACAATGCTCATGTATTCACCACCTTTGCGCTGCCGGAGGACGGAAACAGGAAACACTTTGCCAAGGTGATCGAAGTCAAACGCGCGCAAGCATCAGTGAAAACCGCGCGGGATCTGGGCTTGTCCTCCGGAGATGAAGTGCATGAAATCGTGATTTTGCAGATGAACAGCGAGGAGGCATGTTCGTTGTGCTCCAAAATCTGATCCAATAGATTCATGATCATCCATCCGCATGACGATCGTTCAGTTGCCTGTCGATGTGTATGCCCGCAGGCCCACATTCCAGAACAGATAGGCGAGGACTGAGCAAATCGCGGCGACCAGCGGTGTGATCAGCGCCATCAGGCCAAACTTCGCCGGTTCGAGAATGGACGCCGCCGGGTAAAAGGCTGTGAATCCGTACGGAATGATCCAGGTCAGCAGAACGCGTATTCCTTTATTGTAGATCGTAAGCGGATAGCGCGCAAAATCGCTCAGTGAAAAGGTCGCGAACATGACAGGCAGACTGTCCACCATCCAGAAGGACAGTGTGGCGAAAAACAGATTGACGGCTGAAAAGATGACGCCGCTGGACAGGATCAGCAAGATCAGCAGAAGGAGGCTGGCCGGGGTCCAGACAGTTCCGTCATGAGTGGCCGCCACGATGAGCACAACCAAACCGATCGCCAATTGTCCGACGCCATCCTGCTGAATCCGGTCTGCGATCAGATGAAACAGCGGATTGATCGGACGAATGAGCAGACGGTCAAAATTGCCTGTGCGAATGTACTGCCAGCCAAGCGTCCACAAATTGTCGAAGAAGATGAGGTGGATGGAGCGACCGGTCGCAGCAATGCCATAAATAAACAGTATCTGATAGAATGACCAGCCGTTCAACTGCTGGATATGCTCAAATACAACCGTGACAAAGAGCAGCGAAGCAAACTGAATGACGATCGTTGACAGCGCGCCAATGAAGAAATCGACGCGGTACTCCAACCACACTTTTAGCACCTGTTTCACAAACTCCAGATACAGTCGCGCATAGCGCCAAACTGTCATCGACCACTCACCCTCCAAATATGACGACTTTGCGCAGTGCCACAGACCAGATGAGGCGAACCAGGACATAGAGTCCGATTAACCAAATCGTCTGTATCAACAGCGTCATACCCACTGCCTGAAAGGGAATGGCGCCGGTGTAAATCGCCACCGGAGTATAGACCATTGACTGAAAGGGGAGCACTTCGGATATGCGCAGCAACCATGCCGGAAAGAGCGTTACCGGAATCAGGGCGCCGGTGAAGATCGACAGAATTCCAGTGCGCAGCACGCGCAGTCCCCAAACGTTCACAGTCCAGAACGCCAGAACGCCGATGATCAGGTCAAACTGCGTGCCAATCAGAACGCCAAGTATGGCGCTGACAGCGAACAGTGCGCCGCCCGCCAGAGAGACCGGCGCCTGCACGCCAAGAAAAGCGTACCCTATGACCAGTAACGGAAGCGAGTTGCGGACGGAAGCGCTGACTTTGGAACCCAAATCAAGCCAGATGAGCTTGAGCAGTAGATCGTAAGGCTTCATCAGTTCAATCGCCACTTCGCCCGACCGGATGCTCTCTGACAACCGATTGCCCACTCCTGATACATAGTTCCCAAGAATCATCGCAATGACCACGTAGGAAATCATCTTTGGCAGGTTCATATTGGCAATCTGCGTGGTGTGGCGATACACGGCGTGCCAGAAGGAAAACGCGATTAAGAGACCGATCACCGACGCAACGGCATTGGCCCAGAACCATCCATTGTAGGCGGCGTCCAGTTGCAGTTGCGACTTGAAGATTTCGATGTACTTTCGCACTATGACAACCCTCGTTCATAGATGTCCTTGACGATGGATTCAATGCTGGGATCTGTGATGGTCAGGTCGCGAACCGCATAGCTCTGCATCATGGCGGCAATGACATCGGAGGCGCTGGTCTGTCTCGCGTCAAACTGAATGTGAACCTTCTCCCGCCCCTCCCATTCGGCGAACACCCAGGGAGCCAGTTGCGCGGGCATGGCCGTGTCGGTCGCCGTTGTGGCCAGATCAAAATGGATGGTGCGTCTGTTGCCAAAGCGCTGCCTGACCGACCGCAGATCGCCGTCATACAGAAGGCGACCGGCGTCGATCATGATCAGTCGCGAACAGATCTCCTCGATGTCCTGCATGTCGTGGGTGGTGAGGATGACCGTGGTCTTCCGGTTCCTGTTCATCTCGCGGATGAATTTGCGAATGCGCGCTTTCACTGACACATCAAGACCAATCGTCGGTTCATCCAGATATACGACCAGTGGATCTTGCAAGAAGGCCGCAGCCAACTCACAACGCATCTTCTCCCCGAGAGACATCTGGCGCACGGGCCTTCCAAACAACGGCTCCAACTCCAGAACGTCGGAAAATGTCCGCAAATTCTCGTCAAACCGATGTTGCGGAATTTGGTAGATATGCTTGAGCAAGTTAAACGACTCGCGCGCAGGAATATCCCAGAACAACTGAGTCCGTTGGCCGAAGACGGCGCCTATATTGCGTGCATTCCTCTGACGCTGTTTGTAGGGCACGATGCCCGCTACCCTCACTTCGCCCGCAGTGGGAGTGAGGATGCCGCACAGCATCTTGATCGTGGTCGACTTTCCTGCCCCGTTGGCCCCGATGTACCCCACCATCTCACCCTGGTCAATGGAGAAACTCACATCGCTCACGGCGGCTTTCGTGTCGTACGTTCGATGAAACAGATTTTGCGCGGCGCCGCGCAGTCCGGGTTTGCGCCGCGCAATCTTATATTCCTTGGACAAATGTTCGACCCGAATCATAAGTCACCTCATTGATTAAACGCACGTTTATAACCTGTAACAATCCTGCCACAATGCGGCGACCTTGTCCACATCCAATGTGAAGTGTGCCGTATGACGTAATCGTCTGCCCGTGCGATTTGGCGTACTCTCATCAGCAGTGGCTTGCCAAGGGCCTTGGAGAGGCAGAAAATGTTATACTACAGATGGTTGCATCAACTCCCCGCGAATGAAAGGATATGTCCTCTGAAAAAGTGGTTGTTTTTACTGGTTAGTGTTTTACTCGGGGCTGTTTACTCAGTTGCCGCAGGGTTCGCACATTTAGGGTTTGGAGGTATGTCGGATGCAATACGAATTTATCCCGAGTATTCCTTATTATTATCAAATAAAAGAGGATATCCTTCAAAAAATTGAGCAAGGTGTTTATTCAGTAGGCGATCAACTGGTATCAGAAATTCAGTTAGCCGAGGACTATGGCGTGAGTCGTCCTACAGTAAGACAGGCCATCGCGGAATTGGTGCAAGAGGGCATTCTGGTAAGAGGAAGGGGCAAAGGAACGTTCGTTTCAAAGCCGATGATCACCGATAATGCGCAGGTATTTACTACCTTTGCGCATCCGGAAGATGGGAACAGGAAGCACTTTGCCAAGGTGATCGAAGTCAAACGCGCTCACGCGTCGACGAAAACCGCGCGGGATCTGGATATGTCCTCCGGTGATGAAGTGCATGAAATTGTAATTTTACAGATGAACAGCGAGGAAAAACTGGCGACGCGCGTCATGCAAATCCCGGTTGCTTTGGCGCCTCACCTCAACCATTTCGATTTAAACAATGAATCCGACGATTCTGTTTATGACTTTCTGCAAAAAAAGTACGGTTTGGTTCCTGCCTCCGCCGTGCAGTCTTTCCAATGTGTGGCGGCCACGGAGGAAGAATCGGCGTTGTTGGAAATTGAAGTGGGCGATCCTTTGATGTTATGGCAGGGTGTAGTCTATTCCATGCAAAACATACCGATCATCCGGGTAAGGACACTCTTTCGCGGAGACCGTTTCAAATTTTATATCACTCAAGGAAAGAGAGCACTGGATAAGAACGAGTTTAATCCGATTGGCATGGGGATACTTGATGAATTCTAGCAGAATCCGTCCGGATTTCATCTATCAGTGTATAAATGCGTGTCCGAAAAGGGTGGCGGCAAGCCCAGCCCCCGCAACGCGTAGTTCTCGACCCTTTTCGGACAACCTCTATAAGTTTGGCGGGAAAGACTTGGGCAGGAGCACAGGATTTAATGACGATAATCTTCATAGTGGGGTTTTGTCCGGAGCAATGCCCCGGACAAACTTCTTACAGGGCCGATCTGTCAACGCTGGCAGCATGCGCCACCGGAGCCCGTAGAGACACCTTCGATGCGAAGATTGCGCTCACTGCGTACATGACGATAAAGTTGAGTACAAGCGCGATCAAACCTGAATTGACTCCATAGAAGTTGGCTTGTGACAGATACAGCACCAATACGGCGACTTCCCCTGTCAGCAATCCGGCCGCCACGCCTGTCGGCGTCACTTTCCGGGAAAAGAACACGGCAATGAAGCCTGGGAATAGCTGCGTGAATCCGTAGTAGGCGGTGTTGATCAGAGTCAACATCAAGGTCGGTGCGCCAAGCGTCAGCGCCATGGAGACGATCAGATAGACGACAATCGCTATCTGTGTCCACTTTCGTTGCGATGTCTGAGGGATATTTCTGACCAAATTGCGCGAAACCATCCCGCCGATAGCCAAGCTGATGGTGGCCAGGACGAGAATGCCGGACAGGGCCGCGCCTGCGGCCACGACGCCTAACAACCACGGCGGCAACAGTGACACGCTGGTGACGATGAAGGCGGTGTTCGCCTGTTCCAGGTGCGGCGCAATCAGGAACGCATAATACGAGGCGATAATCAGAAACGGATACATCAGCATGTACAACGGCATAATCCGCTGGGTGCGTTTGACTGTCCGTTCGGAGCGGGCCGTAAACAAAAACGGCGCCGTCAGCGGCGTCACATAAAACCCGAGCGCCTGAAACAGGATGGTGGTCAACGTAAACACAATGTCCTGCGGTTTCGCAATTGTGGTCGAGACGCCATGGGCGGCGGCCTGGCTGAATACTTTTGGCACACCGTGGACTGCAAGCATCACGGCGACGCCGGCAATGACTATCGCCAAAACCATAAAAGTGTCTTTCAAGATGGAAACAATGGCAGGTGCGCGTACACCCGATACGGCGATATACAGAAATGCGATACAGCCGGCCAGAAAGACGGCGACGGTCGGGCTCAAGTGAAAGCCCAAGGCGCTCAAGGCCACCTCCAGCCCGGCAAATTGCAACTGTCCCCATGGAATCAGGAAAATCAGCGCCGATATCGTCACAATCAATTCGAGTGCACGGTGCGAGTAGTGGCCTTTGAATATATCGGGAACGGTCATCGCTGCATAGCGTTTGCCCGCTCGCCAGATCAGTGGTCCGATAAAGTACCCGACTGGATAGGCCAGCAAAATGTAGCCCAGAAACCAATACCCGTAGCTCACGCCTTTCGCATAGATGCCGCCAGGCAGACCGATCAGGGTGCCAATGCTGTAAATTTCACCGACAGCCAGGAAAAACAGCAACAATCCGCTGAATGACCGTCCGGCGACCAGGTACTCTTCAATGTTGGAGACATCGTGTCCGTGGCGTGAGCGAAACGCGAAATACAGTGACAGCAAGATAATGACGGCAAACACAAAGGCGGTCATTGTTCGTCTGCTCCTTCCTCGGTTGGGTAGTCATGCCGATCAAAGACATACCAGGCGACAGAAAGGCACAATGCTGTAAGCGGGAACCACAGGAACATCCAAAAGTATAAAAACGGGAGCCCCAAGACCGTGAAATCAAACTGCGAACTGAACGGTACGACCGCAAAGATGGCGACAAACGGTAAAATAACCGCTACGATGAAACTACCACGTTTTCTCTTTTTCGTGGACATCCTTTCACCTCTTCGTCTGCGTTCCAAATGTGTGTCCGATAAGGGCCGGGGTAAGACGCTTGCTCTACAAGTCCCGACTGTACACCACATCGCCGCCAATCACCGTGCCGCGGACAGCAATGTCTTTGATATCGCTAGGCGCGATTGTTGTCGGATCCTGATCCACTACCGCAAAATCAGCGTGTTGGCCTAGTCCGATGGCACCGGATACATGCCCTTCAAAATTTAGCGCGGCGCCCATGGTCGTCATGGAGCGGAGGGCTGTTTCGACATCGCAGCGCTGATCGCCGCCAAGCACCTGTCCTTCTCTGGTCAGCCGGTTGACCGCCGCCCAAACGCTGAAGAGTGGTGAAATCGGCGTAATGGGGCAATCGGAGTGGATGGTGAACAGGAGATTTCGTTCGACTGCGTCCGCCAGCGGGTCTATCCGGTGGGCGCGATCCACCCCCAAAAACATGCGTTCGTGCCGGTCGCCCCAGTAATAGACATGATTGATGAAGAAGGAAGCCGCGACGCCCAGCGCCGCCATCCTGTCCAAGTCCGCGACGGAGGCGGTCTGCGCGTGTTCGACGCGATGGCGGTGATCCTGGCGAAAAGCGTGATCGAGCGCGAATTGATACGCGTCCAAAATCGAACCGATTGCACGATCCCCATTGCCGTGAATGGCGATGCGAAAGCCCCGGCGGTGCAGATCCAAGACTGTCTGGTTGAGCATTTCCTGAGGATGCATGAGACTTCCCGGTTTGTCCGGTGCGCAGTAGTACGGGGCGCGCAAAGCAGCGGTGAGCAATTGGATCGAACCATCCTGAAACAGTTTGGCGCTGTCCAGACAAGCTCGATTGCCGGAGCGTTCACGAATGATGCGGTCCAGTTCGACAGCAGACAGATCACTGAATGGGCCGTCGGATTGCAAAAGGTGATGCATGATCATCAATCGCATCCGCATCGGATTTTTGCGCTGATTGACAGCTTCTATGTGAGCATCCAGTTCCTCGGAACCGGAGCGCAACCCGACAGCGGCGTCTGTGCATGTCGTAATTCCTTGCGCAACATAATCCTGTGACGCGGTTTCGAGCAGATTGAGGATTTGCGCGGAGGAGAGTTTCGGAATCACGTCGATGACGGTTTTCATGGTCGGCAGTTCTTCGAGCAACCCGTTGAGGCGCCCGGAACTGTCCCGGCCGTAGTGAGCGCCGCGCGGATCTGTGACGCTGTCTGTGAGCCCGGAAATGTCAATCGCGCGTGAATTGACAATCGCCGAATGACCAGAAATGTGACGCAGGAAAACTGGATGATTCGGGCAGGCCGCGTCCAGTTCGGCGCGGTTCGGGTGGCGGCCTTCCGCGAGCAGCGTATCGTCATAACCCCAGCCCATCACCCACTCGCCAACCTGAAGTTGTTCCGCCTGCGCGTGCAGCCGACGCAGAATGTCGTCGATCCGTTTGGCATGCTCAATTCTGCAATCGACCTGTCCGCAAAACTCGGCATACATGATCAGATGGCTGTGCGTGTCGATGAAGCCGGGCAGCAGTGTCGCGCCGCGCAGGTTGACCACCGGTGTGCGCGGCGAAAGATTCACTTCTGAACGAGGCGGTTCAGGCGTCGGCCAGATGCCTTGAATCCGCCCGTTCCGTACGGCCACGGAACCCATCCGATTGTTTTGGGGGTCCAAAGTCAACACATTGGCGTGGGTCAGCAACAAGTCTGTTGAACGCATTTCGCAACATCCCCTGTACGGCTGTTTGGCTGCAGCGCAATCCATGCGCCATTCTCACTTCGGTTTGACAAGATCTAAAAATATGATTTGATAATCTGTTGCGAATATTATGCAATTTGGATGTAAGTATGTCAATACAATTCTATGCGGCTGTTATTCCACTGCACTGCAAAGGTTTTATGTAAATACATATTGACATACTGATCTTTAGTGGGATAGGATGTATTCGAAATTAGCAGAGGTACAGCATAGGAATCCGGCTGGCAGGAACGGCCGTGCGATTTTTCGGAATAGACACCCTTCACTGCAAGTGCTCGCAAGTTCATTTTTCCCGCCAGTTGATTCATTAGGGCGCCTTGCCTAGCAACAAAGGGGCATTTGTGTGAAGATACCCATTTGTCCAAACATAGCCTCTCGACATTTAGGGGGTGAAAGAGGATAATTTCCTACTAGAAACAGCTGCAAATCGGAGTACACTTCAATAGGCTCATTGGAATGAACCCAGGCGGGAAAAGAAGGCCATGATCGTCATGCGACATGACCCCGCCAACCATACTATGCACGGCTGCTTCACATCAATATTGATTGACAATACGGTGTGTTCTGAGTATTATGATTCGCATGTCAGAAAACATGCAATAGGTTGTAAGGAAACATGACTCGAAATGAGGAAGTGGTGGGGTGAGCATGGAAACGTCCGGCGCAGATGAATCTCTTCTGCGGGGAACTTCACCTTCGGAGAAGAGGGGGTTGGATGGTTCGGAGGGCGCCACTCTGCGCGCGGGCAGCTGGTTGAGATCCTACCTGCTGCGGTTGCTTCCCGTGGCCATGATCGCTTTTATCGTCATCATCTGGATCGTGGCAAGCGATCTTCACCTTGTGTCTCCGTTGGCTGTTCCGTCGCCGGCTGCCGTGTGGAGGGAATGGCATCTGCTGGTAACGATCGGTTATGCCGGACAGAGTTTTTCCAGCGATGTCCTGCTCAGTATCATGCGTATCGGGATCGGCTTTTTCGGGGCCTTGATCATCGGCGTTCCTGTAGGTATTTTCATGGCAACCAACCAATGGATATACCGGGCGGTCGATCCGATTCTGCAGTTCGTGAGGCCGGTTCCTCCGCTGGCATACATTCCGCTTCTGGTTGTATGGTTCGGCATCGGTGAATCTTCAAAGGTTATCCTCATTATCCTCGGCACGATTCCCATCATCATCATCAGCACTGCGGCAGGTGTGAGCCAGATCCCGGATCAGCGTATCCGGGTCGCGAAGTGTCTCGGCGCCACGCGTACGCAAATTCTGCGTCACGTCGTGCTTCCTTCGGTGTTGCCGGCGATTTTTACCGGCATGCGCGTCGGCATCGGCGTGGCCTGGACCTGTTTGGTGGCCGCCGAAATGATCGCCGCCTCGGCGGGGCTCGGATGGCTGATACAGGATGCCGGACAGGAATTGCAAGTCTCCATCATTTTCATCGGCATCATCGCCATCGGAGTTCTCGGTTACGCAATGGAGTTGGTCATTCGGGCGTTAGAGCATGTTGTCGTTCCTTGGCGCAGTTATTTATAAAAAAAAGGGGAGAATCTGAATATGGCAAATAATCTGTCAAACAAAACCCGCAAACGCGGCGCACTGAGATGGAGCATACCGGTTCTTGTCGGACTTTGCGCGAGCATGGCTGTGTCCGCTCCACTGTTCGTTGGAGCAAAGGCAGCGGCGGCCGCATCACTTCCCACGGTCACCATTGGCTACGAGAACAATGGCGCAGATCCTGAGATGGTCGCCATAGCTCAGGGATTCTTCGAGAAATACATGCACGCGCATGTCGTTCTTCGTCTATTTTCGTCGGGTCCTGCCGCCCTGGCGGCAACCGGTTCTGGATCGCTGCAGTTCATGACGGGCATCGGCAATCCTCCGGTGGTGTCGGCGATCGCGCAGGGCGCCCCGCTTCAGGTTATCTGGGCGCAGGAGCGCTATACGTATGACGAAGGGTTGGCGGTGAAGAACAATTCCGGCATCCGGTCGATGAAAGATCTCAAAGGCAAGACGGTGGCGCTCGTCCTTGGTTCCACATCGCCCTTTGAATTGCAAGTCGGCCTCAAAAAAGCGGGAGTTCCGGTGAATTCCGTGCACCTTCTGAACATGAGCCCGCCGGAAATGCGTGCGGCCTGGATCAATGGTCAAATTCAGGCGGCCTATGTATGGGATCCAGTGTTTAACAGCCTATTGGCAGATCACGGTCACCCGCTCATGTACGACCAGACAGTCGCCCAACAGGCTCCTATCTTTAACCTCACAGTGGTCAATTCGACTTGGGCCGCCCAACACAAAAGCGAGGTTGTAGGTTTTATCCGCGCGGAGTTGGCGGGAGTCGCTTTCTATCAACAACATCGCGCGCAGGCCCTGCACGATATGGCAATGGAAGCGGGGATCTCGATCCCGTTGGCGAAAGCAGAATTGCGCGGCTATCAGATTGATACGGCAAAGGTGGAGCTCGGTCCGGACGGGCTGGGACGCGGCAAGGGTGTAGCGACATCGCTGGTGACCAAGTCGCTGACGTCCGCCGCCGCCTATCTATACAGCAGCAATACCATCTCAAACCTGCCTTCGCATATGGAACGGTTTGTGAATCCGACCTATGTCGAGAACGCGGTAAGCGGTAAATAGTTCAGGTCGGATGGATGGAGGGTTGTTATGATTGAAGTGCGAAGCGTATCGAAGATCTTTTCACCGCCTCGTCGAAAGGCCGCTCCGTCCATTGCCCTGGATGACGTGTCTGTGACCATTGGCGAAGGGGAGTTTCTCTCGATCATTGGACCCAGCGGGTGCGGTAAGACGACGTTGCTCAATCTGATCGCAGGGTTTGAAAAGCCCAACGGCGGAGGGATCTTCGTGGATGGCCGGGAGGTGCGCGGCCCGGGGGCCGAGCGGGCTGTCGTGTTTCAACAGCCCGCCCTCTATCCCTGGCTCAATGTCAGGAGCAATGTAGCCCTGGGGCTTACGCTGCGCGACGGCCGCGCTGCGGATCAAAAACGCGTGAGCCGTTTCATTGACATCGTGGGACTCAACGGGTTTGAAGAGCATCGGCCCTATCATCTCTCCGGCGGCATGCAACAGCGCGTGGCGATCGCGCGCGCGCTCATCACGGAGCCGCGCATCCTGCTCATGGACGAGCCGTTTGGGGCGCTTGACGCCCAGACGAGGCACGACATGCAGGAGTTTCTTCTGGAACTCTGGCAGACGGTCCGCTGCACGGTTTTGTTTGTCACGCACGACGTGGATGAGGCGATCTTGCTCAGCGACCGCGTGTTGGTGATGACGCCGCGACCTGGGCGCATCGCGCTTGACATGCCCATCTCACTGGAGCGTCCGCGCGTCTGGGATGTGGTGATGACCGAGGAGTTTCTGTCCTGTAAGCGAGACGTCATGTCAATCGTCCGGCCCCATCCGCACCACGCGCCGACGTCCGCCCGATCGGAAACAACGGGGTGACGGACCTCTGTCGAAAATGGTGACACCTGTTGTCAGGATTCCTATGCTGTGCCCGTCGCGAGTTCGGCGCAGCCGTGTCTGAGCAGGGGCACAGCATAGGAATCCGGCGGGCAGGGATGACCGTATTTTCGGCAAAGACTCTCATGTCTGAGTTTTGCGAAGCAAAATCTCACTGCCTCAGCACCAACAACCGAGATGAAAAACCCGCTTGGCTGGGATCGTATACTGTGCCGAGGCGAGTTCGGCGCAGCCGTGTTTGAGCAGCGGGACAGTATACGATCCCAGCGGGCAGGATAATGCGTTATAATGTCTTGACATATGTACATACTTACATTAAACTTACTTCTAAGTTATCTGGCAGATCGATGTTGGTTCTCCGGGTCGGATCGGCAGCATTGGTAGAAAAAATATATTCCATTGAAAGGTGAGAGGTAAGATGACCGTACAGGAAAGTCGTCTGAATGTTCAGCGCTTGCAGGAACAGGACCGCAACTATGTCTGGCACCCACTTACACAGCACCAGGCCTTTCAGCAGGGGGCCAGCCCTCTCATTATTACCGGCGGAGAAGGGGCTGTTGTGCGGGACATAGAAGGGAACGAGTTTTTGGATGCCGCAGCGGGCCTGTGGTGTGTCAATGTCGGCTATGGACGTCAGGAATTGGTGGACGCGGCAACCAGACAAATGAGTCAGTTGGCCTACTATCCGTTGACGCAGAGCCATCCCATGGCCATTCAGTTGAGCGCCAAACTGGCATCCTATCTGCCTCATGTTCCGCACTTCTATTATTCGAACTCCGGTTCCGAAGCCAATGAGCTGGCGTTTAAAGCAATTCGGCAGTATTGGAAACAAAACGGGAAACCGAGTAAGGTCAAGATTATCTCGCGGCATCGCGGCTATCATGGCACGACGCTGGGAGCTCTCGCCGCGACGGGGCAACCGGGGCGCAAACGCGACTATGAGCCGATGGCCCCAGGGTTCATCCAGGTCAGCGCACCGTACTGTTATCGGTGCCCATTCCATCTGACATATCCAGATTGCGCGCTCCAGTGCGCCGCGGATTTTGAAAGACGGATTCAAATCGAAGATCCGGACACGGTGGCGGCCATTATTGTAGAGCCCGTCATTGCAGGCGGCGGCGTCATTGTTCCGCCAGAAAACTACCTCAGGGCGGTCGCTGAGATTGCCAGCAAATACAATGTGAAATTGATAGTCGATGAAGTGGTGACCGGATTTGGACGGACGGGGGAAATGTTTGCGCATATTGGCTATGGCGTAAAGCCGGATGTGGTAACGATGGCCAAAGGACTGGCGAGCGGGTACATGCCCATAGGGGCAACGGCATTCAGCCATGAGATGTTTGAAGCGTTTATCGGCCCAGTCGACAGCGGAAAACATCTGCGTCATGTCAATACCTACTCTGGTCATCCGGTGGCGACTGCGGTGGCATTTGCCAATATTCAACTGATTGAGAATGAGCAACTGGTGAGCCGCAGTCAAAGGATGGGGGCGTTGTTTCTCGGTAAAGTGAAAGAGGCGCTCAAGGATGTCAGATGGGCAGGGGATGTGCGCGGCAAAGGGTTGTTGGTCGGGGTTGAATTGATCCAGGACAGCTCGAACGCCGCTCCGGTGGCGGACAGTTTTATGCGGTCTGTCGCAAAATATCTGGTGAACCGAGGAATCATTGCCGGCAAGGCAACGGATGTCGAGGCTAACCACAACAACATTTTGATGTTCGCTCCCCCGTTGGTTATTACGGAGAGCCAGATCAGTCAACTCGTGAATGCAGTGACCGATGCCATTATCGACGTCGGAATGGGAGGGGTTTAAGCATGAAGGTGGGTGTTGTCAAGGAAATCAAGCCTCAGGAAAATCGGGTCGGTTTGACGCCCTCGGGTGCAAAGGCGCTGATCCGGTCGGGACATACGGTTCTTGTAGAGCCGCATGCCGGCGAGGGAAGCGGTTACTCGGACGAGGAGTATGAGTCCGCCGGAGCGCAGATTGCGAATCGCGGCGCGCTGTTTGGAAATGCGGATATGATTGTCAAAGTCAAAGAACCATTGGCAGAAGAATACTCGCTGTTGCGTTCCGGCCAAATCCTGTTTACCTATCTGCATCTGGCGCCTGCCCGTGAGCTGACAGAGGCTTTGTTGGATCGTGAAGTCATTGGCATTGCATATGAAACGATGCAGGATTCTCGCGGCCACTTGCCGTTGCTCACGCCAATGAGCCAGGTGGCGGGGAGAATGTCGATTCAGATTGGCGCGCAATATCTTGAGGCGTTTTATGGTGGGAAGGGCATCCTGCTGGGCGGGGTTCCCGGTGTGTCGTTGGGCCATGTGGTCGTGATAGGCGCCGGAGTTGTGGGAACGAACGCTATTGCCATGGCCGTCGGACTGGGCGCCCGCGTGACAGTGCTGGACGTATCTCTCGAGAAACTGAACGCCGTCCATGAGATGTACCAGGGCAGAGTGACCACGATGGTATCTACGGCTGAGAATCTCGCTGACATTGTTCCCACAGCCGACTTGCTGGTTGGCGCGGTGCTGATACCGGGCGCCAAAGCCCCGCGTCTGGTGACAGAACAGATGGTCAAAGAGATGCGCAAAGGCTCCGTGATCGTCGACGTGGCCATCGATCAGGGCGGTGTCGTGGAGACATGCGACCGTCTCAGCACGCACGCGGATCCAATCTATCTACGTCACAACGTGCTTCACTATGCAGTGCCGAACATGCCTGGCGCTGTGCCCCGAACCTCGACGATTGCCCTGACAAATGTAACGCTTCCCTTTGTACAACGGCTGGCAAATCGAGGACTGGATGCCATCGCGGAAGATCCAATGCTCTCAGCAGGAGTCAATCTGTTTGAAGGACATGTTACCAATCCGCAAGTGGCGGACGCCCTGAGATTACCCTATGCGCCATTGTCGCAAATCATGGGAAAGCAGTTGTCGTCAAGCCGTCTGGCCTAGCCCCCATGTCGCAATGCAGCGCCATCAGCGGAATGAAAAACCAGCTTGTGAGGACTTCTGTGCTGTGCCCGTCGCGAGTTCGGCGCAGCCGTGTCTGAGCAGGGGCACAGCACAGAAATCCGAACGGCAGGAACTGACGGGAATTGTATTCAATTATCTGGAGGGATCACTCATGACAAGAATGACACCCAGTGAAGCGATCGCGGAAACTCTGGTGGCCGAAGGCGTCGATCATATGTCCGGGATCGTTGGTTCGGCGTTCATGGATATGCTGGATCTGTTGCCAAACGCCGGCATCCGTTTCATTCCCGTGCGCCACGAGCAAAGCGCCGCGCACATGGAGGACGGGTTTGGCCGCGTGACGGGGAAAGCCGGCGTGGTGGTGGGGCAAAACGGGCCCGGCATCACCAACATGGTGACAAGCGTTGCGGCGGCGAACATGGCTCACACGCCTCTGGTTGTGATCTCCCCGTCAGCGGGGTCTGGCACTGTCGGATGGGATGGATTTCAGGAAGCGGACACCGTTTCGATCTTCAAACCGATCACCAAAGCGGCGTTGCGCGTGACGCACCCCAATCGGGCGGCCGATGTTTTGCGCACCGCGTTTCGCATCGCCTACGCAGAACGGGGGCCCGTACTTTACGACATTCCTCGCGACTACTTTTACGGGGAACTGGAGGACGAAATCTTACAGCCGTATCAATATCGCGCACAGAACCGTTCGGCAGGCAGTCCTTCCGCGCTGGCGCAGGCAGCGGAACTACTGGCGCAGGCACAAAGACCCGTGATCATCTCCGGACGCGGGGCCGTCGACAGCGATGCAATTCCCGTGATTCAGCAGATCGCCGAATACCTGACCGCGCCAGTGGCTGTATCGTACCTGCACAACGACGCGTTCCCGGCGAGTCATCCACTGTGGGTGGGGCCGATCGGCTACATGGGCGCGAAATCAGCCATGCATGTGCTTAGCCAGGCGGATGTGGTGCTGGCGATCGGCACCCGACTCTCGGTATTTGGAACGTTGCCGCAGTACGACATCAACTATTTTCCGAAGCAGGCAAAAATCATTCAGATCGACATCAATCCGCGCCATATCGCACGCACTCACCCGGTGGAGATGGGAATTGTGGCGGACGCACAGGCGGCCGGGGAGGCATTGCTGCAACTGTTGAGGGCGAAACAGCCGAATCCGCCTCAGAATCAGGAGCGTCTGGCCGAAGTGCAAGCGCAGCGGACCCAGTGGAAGGACGAGATCCTATCGCTCGCCATGACCGACGGCAATCCCATGAATCCCCGCCGGGCGCTGCTTGAGATTACCAAGACGCTCACCAAAAACGTCATTGTTACGACGGACATTGGCAACATCGCATCGACCGCGAACAGTTACTTCACGTTCGAACAGAGCCGCAAATACCTGGCGGCGCTGACGTTTGGCAACTGCGGATTCGCCTATCCGGCGGCTCTGGGCGCCCAACTCGGATGCCCGGAATGCCCTACAGTGGCCATCATCGGAGACGGAGCGTGGGGGATGAGTCTGCACGAAGTCAGCACGGCGGTGGAGCAGGGGCTGCCGACTATTGCGTGTGTGTTCAACAACGGGCAGTGGGGTGCGGAGAAGAAAAACCAGGTGGACTTCTACAATAATCGGTTTGTGGGGTCAAACATCCAAACGCCCAACTTTGCGGAAGTGGCGCGGGCCATGGGCGCCGACGGCGTGCGGGTCAGTCATCCGGGAGAGGTGGGCGACGCGATGCAGGCGGCGCTGAAATCGGGCAGACCCACCGTCCTTGAGATCATGGTCGATGGAACCCAGTTGGCCCCGCCATTTCGACGGGACGCCCTGAAGCTGCCTGTGCGATTGTTGCCGAAGTACGCAGATCTGGATCATCGAAACCAGCAATAACGGTGAGGATGGCGAAGATGGCGAGGATGGCGAGGAACAGCGCTGCGCGGGAAAAGCGCCGCAGCGTTGCCCCCTTTCATCTGGCGATACTTGATGGATTGAGGAAGGGATGCGACGTGCCGAGCGTTTGTGCGCAGGAGAGGATTCATGACATTCGGGAGCGCGGCAGTAAGAGACCTGTCCACGTCATCGTTACCGATGGGGATGATCCGCGATGTCAAGACGCCGTGAAGCTGTTGCTGCGGGAAACTGCCAATATGTCACTGCGCATCACGCTGCTGACCCACGGCAGCGCGATTGCGAAAGAGACGTGGATGCACAGCAGCAATGTCAGCATTGTCGCGCCGGAGGACGATCCTCAACTGCGGGTGCTGGCGGACGCCTACAGGGACGCCAGAATTCGCGCTGGCAAAGCAGCGCCGTCGCGAGAAGACGCCTATCGGGCCGTTGCGACAAACGAGATGTACGCGGCGATGCTCCTGATCACAGGGCGTGCGGACGGGATGCTCGGCGGAGCGAGTGTTCCGACCGCGCGGGTGTTGCAGGCCGGGCTGCAGATCGTGGGTCTGAGGCCAGGGAGAAGCGTTGTATCCGGGGCGTTTGCGATGATGTTCAGGGAGCCGTTGGCGGGCGGCCAGGAAGTCGTCGCGTTTGCCGACTGCGCGGTGGTGCCATTTCCGACAGCGCGTCAACTCATGGAAATCGCCTTAAATACATCTGAAATCATGCGCGATATCTTGCACATTGACCCGGTTGTCGCGTTCCTGTCCTTTTCCACCAAGCATAGCGCCAAGCACGATTCGCTGGACAAAATTCAGGAAGCGGTGGCTCTTGTCCGTCAAACACAGCCTGAACTGATTGTCGATGGTGAATTGCAGGCAGATGCGGCCATCGTGCCAGAGGTTGCGTGGAGCAAAGACCCTGGCGGAGTGATTGATGGACACGCCAACGTACTCATTTTTCCAGATCTCAATGCGGCCAACATCAGTTACAAGCTTGTGCAGCGGACTTCGGGGAGCATGGCCCTGGGCGTCGTGTTGTCCGGGTTTGCCAAACCGGTAAACGATTTGTCCAGAGGGTGTTCTGTGGACGACATTGCAGACATGATCTGCGTGACCTCTCTCCAGGCAGACGATCCTCGCTGACATACATGGCCGCGCAGGAACTCGGAAGAATAATCCGACCTCGACTTACCTCAGATCCAACTTCTCACGCAGGGCCGCCTTGTGAATTTTGCCTGTACTCGTGATGGGCAGGGAGTCCACGAACAGGAAGCGGTCCGGCGCCCAGAAGCTTGGGATCCGTCCGGACGCGACCGCACCTTCCATGAATTCACGCAGATCCACGGCTGACACCGACGTCCGCGCCTGAATCACCGCGACCGGCCGTTCGCCCCACTTGTCATCCGGTTGGGCCAGGACGGACACTGCGGCCACCGCAGGGTGTTCTGACAGCACAGCTTCCAGCACCCCCGTTGGGATCCACTCGCCGCCGCTTTTCACGGCATCCTTTTGCCGATCGACCACGTAGAGACTGCCGTCCGGAAAGCGGATCGCGAGGTCCCCCGTGCGAAACCAGCCGTCGACGTAGACAGCGCGGCTGCGCTCTTCATCGTTCAGGTAGCCGTCCGGCAACCATGGGCTGCGCACCCACAATTCACCTATAGCCTGGCCGTCTTGGGGAACGGATTGGCCGTTGTCATCGCGCACCTCGACGTCGACAAAGGGAATCGGGCTCGTGCGCGTGGATAACACCTGCAAGGTGTCCGGCGATGACAGACTTGGGTCCATCTCACGCGGAATGACCGAGATGCTGGTCGCCAGTTGGTCTGACCCCCCGTAGATGAGGCTAAACTCTACACCGCTTTTGACGGCGCGCTGTGCCAGCCCGGTTGGCAACTGGCTGCCGCCGGTCAACACTTTGAGCGGCAATGCCTGACCCGCCGTCTCAGCCTCGTCGAGGAGCATGTGGAGTTGCGTCGGAACCATGTTGCTCCAGGTGACGCCTTCGCGAGCTATGAGTTCCAGTTGCTCCTTGGCCGTGGCACGTTCTGGCAACACCAGCCTGGCGCCCATGTAGGGAGGAAAAAACGCGGCGCCCCAGGCGTGAATGTGGAAAAAGGGAATCAGGGGCAGGATGGTGTCCGCACTGGAAAGCTTCGCTCCGGTCGGATGCAGGGCCAGGTGGTGGGCAATCTGCAACGGGGCCAGGAGCATATCGCGCTGTGTGTATCGCAAACCCTTTGGGCGGCCGGTGGTGCCGGTGGTGTAGAAAATCGAATACGGGTCATTTTCCGCAACGCGGTTGGCGTGGTCCGGCACCACGAGGCGGCCCTCGGCGACGAGGGCTTCGTAGGTTCGAGTACGGTCGTGGTCATGGTTACGGTCATGATCGGCGTCCGTTAGCCAGACCCAGTTCGGGAAGTGGTCGCGCAGCTTACCGAGCGGGCCCGCAAAACCTTCCCACACAAACAACCACTCATCCTGGGCGTGGGTGATGGTGTAGAGGAGGTCGTCGGCGGCGAGTCGGAAATTGAGAGTGTGAATGACGGCGCCAACCATCGAGAGCGCGTACTGAAGTTCGAGGTAGCGGTGGCTGTTGACGTCCATGACGCCGATGACTGTGCCAGGACGAACGCCAAGGCGGGTGAGGTGATCGGCAACCCGGACGGCTCGCTCCCACATCGACTGGTAGGTCAATCGGCGCGGGCCGCTCAGGACCTCCACCTGCCCGTGTTGGGCTAAGGAAGAGTACAGCAGTTCGTGGATCACGAGTTTACGCATCGAGTCCAGCTCCCCACACTATTTTGAGGTCGAGTGCGGATGCCGGGTACTCTTCGTGGCGCAGAAAGTGGGTGGCGTAGAGGTCGGCCAGGTGCGCGTAGCGCGGACCGCCGGTCTCGGCCAACTTGTACAGCAGCCCGACCTGCGCCGCGTCGGCCAGGGTGGTAAGGGCGCGCTTGGCGTACCATTGTGCTTCCTCCGGGCTCTTCAGGCTGGCCAGGTGCTGCACGGTCCGCGCCATCGTCTCGGCGGCCAGTCGCGCGGCGTCCGTGCCTGCCCGTTCGAGCATCGGGAGGAAGTCTGCGAGAAAAGGTTCGTGCGCCTGCTTTTTCTGCATCGCTTCGAGCATGTCGAGCGCCTGGATGTTGCTCGGGCCTTCCCAAATGGGAGTGATCAGGGCTTCCCGGTGCCAACGCGCCACCGCGTACTCCTCAAGGAACCCGAGCCCGCCGAAAAGTTCCATCGCCGTTCCCGTAATGTGGGCGGCGTGGTTGGCGGTGCGGTTTTTCGCCAGGTGGCTGAGGAAGCGGGCGTAGTGGTAGGCGGGGGAGTAGGGCGGACGCTCGCGCCAGGCCTTGTCAAAGGCGTCCACGGCGTGAAAGGCCAGCGCCGTGCCAGCGGCCATACGGACGGACAGGTCGACGAGGTCGCGGCGGATGAGCGGGTGTTCGACGAGCCGCTTGCCAAAGGTCTCCCGGTTCTGCACGCGGCCGAGAACTTCGAGGTGGGCTTTTTTCGCGATGCCCATCGCGGCCACCGCGTTGGCAAGGCGGGACACGGTGAGGTTCTCGAGCGTGTAGTAGATGCCTTCATGGACGGCGCCGACGAGATACGCCTCGGCGTCTGCGAACTCCGCTTCGCCGGACGGAACCGCGCGCGTTGCACTTTTGTCCTTCAGGCGGCGGACGTGGTAGTTAAGATCGCCCTCCCGGTTCAGGCGCGGAACGAGGAACAACGCCAGACCCTTTGGCCCGCCCGCCGCCCCTTCGGGTCGGGCAGTGACCAGCGCCAGGTCGGTGAGACCGGCGCCGCTGGTAAAGTATTTGTCGCCACTGAGGCGCCACACCTCGCCGTCGAAACGGGCCGAGGCGGTGTTCGCCCCGAGGTCGCTGCCGCCCTGTACTTCAGTCATCCAGGTGGCGCCAAACGCCTCGCCGTTCAGCATTTTCTCGACCCATTCTTCGTGCTCGGGGGCGTATTTTTTGATCGCGTAAATGGTCTGACCGGTGATGGTCACGATGCAGTAGAGGCCGGGGTCCGCGATCAGGTACCCGAGGGCGAAGTGATGGCGCCAGTTGCCGCCTTCATGCGGAGGTCGGTTGACGCTGGCGAGTCGCGGCAGAATCGCCTGTTGGGCCGGGCTGAGGCGCACCCGGTCGACGCGATTTCCGTCGAGGTCGTGCATGATGAGGGTCGGCGGCGCATCGTGATCGATATGGTAGGCGGCCTCCATCACCTCGTTGCCCGCGAATTGTCCGAAGGAATCAAGGTCATCTTGAAAGCGTTTCCATTCCGGCCAATAGGCGTCGAGAATGGCTTGTAGGTCCGAATCGACTTGAAAGTGGTTTTGCCCGGCTGCGTAGGACTGAAATTTCATGGTTACTCGTCTCCTTCCGTCTTCTCCCTGAGCAGTGAATCCATGCGCTGGCGCCATTCCAGCAGCTCAATGCGCACGGCGTCAAGGTCGCGGATTTGCGCCTCCACTTCGGCCAACTTCTCATCACCTCGGCGCAGCACTTCCTTCAGTTGCGTCACTTCACTCGGGTCTGCCGCGTAGAGGTCGAGCATGTCCTGGATCTCGGGCAGGCTGAACCCAAGGCGTCGGCCGCGCAGAATGAGTTGAAGCCGAACGCGGTCGCGGTCGGTATACCGCCGTCGATTCTGCTGCCGCTCCGGCTGCAGCAGACCCAACTCCTCGTAGTAGCGAATCGTACGCGGCGTCACATCGAGTCGACTCGACAGTTCGCTGATGCTGTACCAAGTGGGGGTCAATGCGATTCCCTCCGTGCGGAAGAGTCACTTTGCACGCGCAAAGAGTATGGTTACTGTGGTTTATAATACAACAAGGTGCAGTTAACGTAAACAGAAAGTGTGCAAATAAGGTGTGTCGGCTGAGGCGGCAGTCGGTCTGTTGGCTCCGTTGGTCACTTGCGCGACGCGGAGCGAGGGGGTGCATCGTTACGCAGGATGTTCGATATCCATGACGCAGGAACAATTGAGTTCGATACGCTGGAATAGTGTGGCCCAGAGACCGCCATCGCGATGCCGCCAACACGAGACACGGTAGACGGAATCCAAGGCTTGATTTCGGACTCAGACAGAGGCGCTAGTGACAATCGGTGAGCGACGGTGACCGTCCATCGCAATCGACTTGGCGTCACGCCGTATGATGGTCCTGCGCAATCCGCCAAGACACCCTTTACACCCAGGCGACGCTATGTTTTCAACTCAGCCTTGATGGAAGTGTATGGCGGGGTTGTC
>JAJZCB010000052.1 GCA_021846285.1 Bacillota bacterium | reverse complement strand
ATGTAAGCAAGTTCGGGGAGGAGGAAAGCTTCCTTCCCTTTTCTTTGAAGCCCCGTGGACAAGATAACCGTCAGGTTCGGGTCAACTTATACCGTCAACTTCCGGACGTTATGGTCCGTCCGTAACAACTTTTTCCCCCGGTTGTTCAGGATGAAACAGAAGATTACTCGCTTAAACATAAATGCTCCCGTGAGTTTTCGATCGTGAATATCCAGCGTTGACTAACGTACTCTAGCTTGTTAATACTGGTCACTCCTACTGGTAACAATGGATTTTTGTTGCTCCACTGTAGTCCTTTCACGATGTGGTACACAATATTGATGACTCCGCCGTGTGTCACTACGCCAACCTCGGAAGCTGTTTGTCCAGAGAGTACAGCGGAAGACAACTTCTCGAACGCAACCTTGATTCTCTCGTAGTTTTCTCTGGGACTTTCGCCGCCAGGATAGTGATCGTCCATTCCCAGCGAATTGTAGAACAGTCCAGGGTAAATCTGCAGCGCCTGCTCATTAGGCATTCCGGCAAGGACGCCATTGTTTGTCTCACGCCACTCAGGTGAAAGCTCGATGGGAATCTTCAAGGTCTCAGAAATCTCAACAGCCGTTTCTGCGGCCCGCCGCAGGTCACTGGAAATGAGTCGCGAAAAAACAAATTCGCTTCGATGATGGGCAAGGTAATTGGCTAGAGTGCGGGCTTGGCGAAACCCCTCTTCAATCATACCCCGCTGACTCCAACCGCCTCTAAAAGCATCATCATCTTTACCATGACGAAAAAAATAGATTGATGGCAAGCGATTTCCTCTCCCGAGATATGGAATTCACCTGCCTTATAGAACGGTAGGGGTACATAGTATCGGCTGCCTCTTGTTTCGCACTCGCACCCGAATGCGCAACAAGGACACCATGTTTTGTGCATCATCATTACCCTATTTCAAGTTTAACCTAAGGTGATAACTCATCTTCCACCGCTAACAGTAATGGTCTCACCTAAAATATAGTTAGATGTATCTGACACAAGGAAACAGATCACTTGCGCGATTTCTAGTGCTGTGGCGGCACGTTTCATTGGAACAGAGTCTACCAATCGCTCAAGGCGATTGTCATTTGGAGAAAATTTGTCATGGAATGGTGTTTCCACCATTCCTGGGGCAACACCATTGACAATGATCCCATGTTTAACAAACTCTCTCGACATCCCAATTGTCATTGTGTTTACCGCACCTTTTGTCGATGCATAGTGTATACTTTCACCAGCACCACCAATTCGAGCTGCCGCCGAAGAGACATTGACGATTTTGCCGCTTTTTCTTGGTAGCATCACTTTCAAAACAGCTTGTGAGCACAATAAGACGCTTTTGACATTCAATGCATAGGTTTCATCCCATAACTCCTCAGTCATATCCACGAATGTGCTTTGTTTTATTCCGCCGCCGGCATTATTTACCAACACGTCTACTGTCCCATACATAGAAATTGTACGTTGAACCATTGCTTCAACTTGATCTTTCTTGGTTACATCCGCTCGGATAGAGAAACAGTCGCCACCTCGCCCTTGAATGGCTTGAACTGTTTCGATCGCTCCTTGTTCATTTGAGTGGTAGTTGACGACGACTTTTGCTCCACGATCAGCGCATAATTCTGCTGTTGCTCGTCCAATGCCAGAGCTTGCTCCTGTAATTAGAACGACCTTACCTTGCAAATCCTCCATGGTTTATCTATCCCCCTATTCGATATTTTTGTTATCGCTAAACGACCCTTACATTTAACAATCCACAGCTATGCACGACATATATTTCCGATGCTCAATTCATACGCAACTTCTGTTGGCAACCATCCCAACTGATCGAATAGCTTAACTTGAGGCGCACTACTCAAATTCTCGACGATTTCGGCAACTGACGTTTCTGTAAAACCAAGATTAATCCAATATGGACCAGCACCAGTGCTGAACACGTATATTGCCTCCAAATGGTTCTGTGCAGCATCGTTCAAAACAACTTCTGTTAATTGTTTTCCAATACCTTGTCCACGAAGACCCTTAGCAACTAATGCACTTCTGAGCAGTCCATATCTGTCTTCATACTCGCACCCAATCAACCCAATGAGTTCAGCATTGACGAATGCTCCCCAATACTGTTGCCGCCCAGGTTCCGACAAGGAACCTGGGCGGCAACACTTTGCGTCATTTACGCACCCGAGACTCCATTATTAACTCCACGTAGTAAACAGCATCCACGGGCGGCGGTATTTCCACAGCCTTGCCTTTGTGCACAGGGCCGGTAAGGTTTCCCGTTCAAGGGTGCTGAGGCAATCAGCCCAAGCCCCGCGACAACTGCAGCGGCACCCTCAAAGCTCTCGTGAGTCTCTCTCAACGCCATTCCGTATCGCGTCTGCTAATCCTTGAGGATTCTCCCACGCCATGGAATGGCCCGCCTTGGGCACCACCTCGATGTGGGCACCGTGATCCTGCAACACCTGCAGGTTTGGGTCTGGCAGCGAGTGTTGACCGAAGATAAAGGTTTTCGGACAATCTAACGTATAGAGAATATCTCGCCACGAGGGCCTCTGCCCCGCAATCACGGATTGAGCGCTGCGATAGAGCGCCACGGGAGTCGTGACCGCACAGCTGGCGGCCCACGTTTCATTGGACGCCTGGAGATTTTGCGCAATAATCTCGTGAAAACCCCGTTCGAGAAAGTCGCTCTCCGCATAGGCCGCAATGGATCTACTAAAGACACCGCCACCACTGTCCAAATTGGCCTCGCTTAACACGATCCTCGCGAGGCGATCGCGACAGCGATCGGCCAACGAGAGCGCCACAGCCCCCCCAAGGCTATGACCAAAGAGCACGAATCGATCCAGATCTAGGGACGCAACCAAGTCCGCGAGATATTCGGCGTGGTCAGACACGGTGTAGCCAAAATCGTTCGGCTTATCACTGAAGCCCGACCCCAGGAGGTCCACGAGGATACGCCGGTAGCCTGCGAGCGGCGGTTGACTGGCCACGTCGGGGTAGTCAAACGACCCAGCACAGCCTAACCCGTGAATGAACAGGATCGGAATGCCGTCTCCCGGAAAATCATGATACCGCATTCGTACCTTTGAACCCCTCAACACAAAGTCTTGCAAGACGATCCCTCCCCATAACTCAACCGAAGCACACGGAGAAGCGATGCGTGACGACCTTATCCGAAGAAAGATGCGAACGTGTGCCCACAGAATGTATACCGCATTTGTTCGTGCGTCAACCTCTAGCTGTGCTTGGTGCGCTCTCCGACAGTTAGCGACACCCCAACACCTGCAGTTCGTTTCTTAAGTAGTTCGGCTTCGGGAACATCTTCACACCACTTAAACCAATCGTCACGAACTTGCCAGTTATATTGAAATAGAGTTTTCACTGAACATTCCCCTTCCCGGTTTTGCTTGATTACACGAATGCAGCCCGTTAATTCAAGTAAACTCACATTGTTTCAAATACCAGGTCGGCACAGGGTTCTGCATATTGTCAAACCATCGTAATACATCCTGTGTCTGTTTCATCATGGTGTCAATCTCGTTTTGTCCAAATGGAATCGCCCAATAGATAGAAGACAGGGTATTGCTGGCAATATAGAACGCCAGTAATTTGAAAAACTCCATCGAGGGCTCTCCAGCGAAATAGCCGTTCAGTTGCCCCGTGGCGAAGCAGGGGCTGATCGAAGCACTCCATACGATGCGGTTGAACTCTTCCCAAGGATCGCCAAAGTCGGGACGGTTCCAGTCAATAATCGAAATCTTATCTTTGCCCGAAACAATCATATTACCGACATGATAATCGCCGTGCTGATAGTACTGAGGGCGATTTATTAATAGATTGCGGTTCTTCTCAATGTATGCGATAACCTTTTCGTCGCCTTCAAAACGCAGCCCGCACTCGCGGTATTTTTTGATTTTATGACTTGTTTTTCGGTTGAAGCGAGGTTCCCAGTCCTCCTGTGTTTCTGGCGCAGGGATGGAATGAATCTTCCGAAGAATCTCACCCGCCTTCACGCCCAACACATATTGTTCGCTCTCAGTCAGCATTGGCAAGGCAACCTCAGCGTCTTGGCCGTCGCACCAGGTGAGAAGCGAATACACCTTTTTGCCACCCTCGCAAACACGAAAATCAATCGGCTGCGACATCGGAACGTTAAGAGTGGCAACACGCTGCATCATCTCAAACTCGTATTTCTTGCGGTCATACTCCAATATATCGGCAACGCGAAGCAGAAACCGCCGCCCGTCAGAGGTTTCGCTATAATACTTCTTGTCGCTCGACCAACCCTTGTTCAGCGGCTCGATTTTGGTGAAGGTGGTGGAGACGGGGATTTCGTGCAGGCAAGCCCATATTTGCGCATCTTTCAGCGTTTTTGCAATAAACTTGTGTTTTTCTTTTGTGTATTCGGGTCGATCATGCTTGTGTTGTTCCATTAAACTGAGTTTGACAGCCTCGTAATCCTTTGCAATCTGCGGACAGTTATTTAAGTAATCACGAAAGCGGACAAATTCATGCCAAGTGTCACTTTCTGATTGAACCACATGAACATGATGTGATCGTGTGCCAAGATTAACATCGCTATAGACAAAGAAGATATCCCACTTTTTGTTGGGGTCGGGGCGACATAGGAAGCCCCCTTCTTCCAGCGCGGGAATTAATTTCTTCACTTCTGTGGGATTATTCACGGCAACCGCGATGTCAATACATGGCTTCGCCTTTATGCCCCGAATGGACGTGCTGCCCACATGCTGAATATCCTTGGCAATCGAACCGAAGACTTGCCAAAGCCGCTCGATGGTTTCGCGGGCGAGTTGTTCCCATTCAGGGTCATGGTCGGCGAGTTCAACTACGCCGCGGTTCAGTCCAATTGGCATACAAGCCTCCTGTTTTTCATCCTCAATTAGCCTGCGCTCAATCAATTCGCGCCACGCTGAATTTTCGTTTTCAGTTCTCCCTCAGTCGGCAGGCACATTTCAACAATCCCCACCGACCGTTCTCATATACCAATAACACAGATTTTTCTGATAGAGTCTTTATTGACTATTCCTGCCCACTAACGCAACAAAGGCATCCAGACATCGCTGTATGCGACAAAGAACGGATGCTGGCTTTCCTCCAAAGCCAATTCAATGCGTTGACGGAAGGTTGGCCAAGTCACCATTTCCAAAGCTTTTTCAATCGGGAAAAAACCAACCTCCAAACTTTCCTCAGACGTTTGAAACTCCCCACTTATCAATTTCCCTAACCAAATTGTGTTGACCACTCCAACGGTGACATTTTGAAATATGCCGCAGAATTTAACGATCTCAATATCGATTCCTGTTTCTTCTTTGACTTCACGAATAGCGGCTAATTCAATCGATTCACCCTGTTCCACGACACCTCCAGGTGGTTCCCATCCCCTTCTCGGGCCTTTGATAAGTAGAATTTCCTTATCGGCATTCAAGACCACAACTCCTGCAGATACAAAGTGTTTAGGAAGTTCAGACACTTCAACACCTCCTACTACTTCTTAATATTTCGTCCGATAATTTAGATTAAATCGCTATAGAATGCTGGCTGGGTAGCTCAGGCACCTTGCGGTGCCCTCGCCCCCTCGAATTAAATTCGCCGCAAAAGGTTCTCTCCCTGTTCACTCTTGATTCAATGCACTTGCTTACGAAGCTCTTCGACCTGCTCACGCGCCAGATTGGTGACTTCGGCGACTTCGTCTATTGCCATACCTTTCATAAGCAAATTTATCGCAATCTCCCGCGCTTTGCTTTCAGCAGCCTCACGCTCAATTGCCTTCACTGGATCAGTCATCCTCAAGACCTCCTTCAACCTGTCGATGTCCTCATCACTCATTGCTTTACCGCTTAGTCCCAGCAATATACCTGCCATCAGATTTCGTTCGTTTTCATCTAAAATAGCCAGCGCCAAATCCAGTGTCCGCTGCAACACCTTTTGGCTGGACATCCTGGGATGGCGCATGTGTGGCACGAATGCTAAATCAAATCGATCTTCCGGTCGCCAAACATCAAGGCGAATGTGCTCCTCCAGCCGCTCCAGAACTGCTTCTGCATCGCGCGATTTCAGATACACATTCACTACACGATACTCTATGCCACCAGCATTCAGTCGATCCGGCGCTTCCAACACGTCCCGGACGTACAGAACAATCGTTCTAACGGGCTTTTTATAGTGCGCTGTGAGATGCGCATCGTACAAAAGAAAACGGTACAAGTCCTGCTCTTTGGTTGTCTGAAACTCGTAATGGAGCAATTCCCCCGATTCCGTCTCAAAAGCAAGATCGAGAAAGCTTTGCCGAATTTCGACTTCAGGTAATTCCGTCGGTATCGCTCGTAGGATTCGAACCTCGTGCAAACCGAGCCAGTCCAACGAGGCGTCGCGAAACGCATCGACCAGGTATTTGAGTATAATATCCGCTGAGTTTCTGGCCATAGAGCACCTTCTTCGGTTCCATTATACTGTTGTCTTTGATGTGTGGAAACCATCCTGTGTCTGTGAGGGGAAAAACAAGAGGGGCCATTGGTGAACGGGAGCCTAGCGAAGTAAGTTTGTGTAAATAAAAGGACTGATTTCTTGCAATTTTCTCGGCTGGATTACTTTATGGACCTGCTAACAAAGTCAGGGTACCCTGTCAAATCACAAATCCAACTATCTTCGACCACAACAACGTGAAACAGTGTCTGCAGAATTCCACCAACCCCACCAACCCGTGCCTTGAGCAATTCTTCTTCTGAGATAGTTTTACACCAAGAGAACCGGTCATAACGAACCTGCCAGTTATACTGAAACAGAGCCTTCATCGAACGTGCACACTGCTGTGCCTGCGCGGCCGATTGCGCTCGTGGCGCCGACTGTAACCGTCCGTTGAAGGTCTGCGCCGCTCCAAGTGTTCACCTCCCCCTTATTTCACTCCACGAACCCGCGGAACCGTTCGTCATACTTTGTCGGCGTAAATTCGATGACCTCATATTCAGCCACCTGATGTCGATGAAATGGATCGTCCTGAATAATGCCTCGCACTTCCGCTTCTGAGTCACTGTTCACTAAAATCACTCCACCCACACGTGGATTTCTCCTACCAGAGAAGATGAACTTTCGGGCCGCATAATGCTTGTCCAAAAACTCGACATGTTCATCCAAATGAGTATCGACCTCTGACAATGCCTTCACGTATTTCAGCAGAACCAAAAACATTTCAAATCCCCCCTGCGAAGTACAGTCTTCAATCGCAATCAGTTGCGTTCGGCGCGGCAACGGATCGCTCACGCTTCCAGCCCAGGGCCCCAACGAAGGCGCCGCGAATCTTGACACCACCCAGAGGCCGGCCACAGCAGCAGCGGAAGCGGTCTTATCCAGCACCCATATGTTGATGGCCACGAGATACATGAAGTCACCGAACGTGAAACGATCCCGCGTGCCGTCTGCGCCGGTTTGCCCGCATGGCCACATATCCCACCGCGACCAAGATGGGTGGGTATACACATGCCCAGCCGCTGAATGGATACAGGATTACACAGGCGACCAGTCCAATCACAGCCATCCATCGTCTGCCTCGAGGCAGCAACCTGATCGCCGCCGCCATGGCAACCATATACAGCACCAGAAAAACGATGCCGGGCCAGCGAATCAGTGTTCCCAGATCTACATGCAGGAACGCGTCCGCTGTTAAAACTGCGGTGAATGGGAGCGCGAGACCAAGCAACGCACCCACCGGCGTCTGATACTTCCGGTGCAGTCGGGCCATTGGACGAGGAAAATTGCCATCCCTCGCCTGCGCATACACCAGTCGGGAAAACCCCGCGATGTTGGTATGAACTGCGCCAAATGTGATGAGAAAGGCTACCGCTCCCGTCAGGTCACTCGCCATGTTGCCGAATCCCTCACCGATCAGACGACTCAGCGGCGCCGCCCCTGCGACGGCTCCATAGGCATGAGAGCCAACCGTCACATAGACGATGGACACATACAGGATGCCGACGACCAGCGGCGCCACAATGAAGATGAGGCGCAAGTCGCGTTCCGGCTGACGAAATTCTTCTGCCAAATGGGCGATCATCTCCCAACCGACGAAACACCAGAAAATCGAGAGGGCGGCGCCGCCTACCGCCAGCCAGCCGTGCGGCGCCACTGGCGCAAAGTTGGCCGCCTGAACATGGGAACTGGCTGCCGCCACCGCTGCCACAAGCATACCCGCAATCACGATCACAATCAAAACCTGCGCAAAGCCCGCCAACTGAATCCCTCGATAGTTTAGAAAGAGTGAGCATATCACCATCGCTGCCGCCACCATCACCGTCATAGTGTGAGAGAGTGGAATGACTTGCCCGACATAATTCGCCCCGACCAGCGCGACAATCGGAACACCCACGGGAACCGTACCGAGAAACAGCCATCCGGTCAGGCGTCCCACTGTGCCGCCAAATGCGGCCTGCGCGTACGCAGCGATACCGCCCGCCTCAGGAACCAACGCCCCGAGTTGCCCGAGTGTCAAGGCGATCGGGAAAGCCAGAAGCGACATCAGAATCCATGCCACAAGCGCTGCCGGACCCGCCTGTTCGGCTGTGATGGATGGGAGAATGAGAATGCCTGAACCCAGAACAGCGCCCACGGCCATGGCCGTTCCGTGCCGCCACGTCAATGTTCGTTTCAGTTGCGTCGTCAGTATGATTCACTCCATGTCTCAGATGCTCTCCATTTAGCATACAAGACATGATATCATCTGGTCATGCGTTAGTTTCGATAAATAGGATTGATGACGGCGATGGGAGACGATATCCGCGTGTTGATGCTTTTTGTTCAGGAGGGATATATCCAGTGCTCCTTGCTTTTCTTCATGGAATTCTCTTATCACTCGGTCTGATCCTACCCATTGGCATGCAAAATGGATTTATACTCACCCAGGCAGCGCTTCAGCCTCGATGGTCCGGATCTCTCCCGGCGGTCATCACCGCCGCGATATGTGATACTCTTCTAATTGCACTGGCCATTATCGGCGTATCGGCGATCGCGCTTCATATGAACTGGCTGCGTAATGCGCTCGGTCTGATCGGAATCGCATTTCTGCTGTACATGGGTTTGGGGGCGTGGCGCGACAGGGGTCCGGCCACCGGGGAAGCGAAGGCGCCGTGGACCGCTAAACGGCAGATTGGCTTCGGCGCTTCCGTTTCTCTGTTAAACCCCCATGCACTCATTGATACGCTGATTGTCATTGGCGGCAGCGCGGTGATGTACACATCGTGGACAGACAGAATTTCCTTTGGGGTCGCCTGCGTAGCAGTATCCTGGATCTGGTTCTTATGCCTGTCCGTCATAGGGCACATGTTGGGGCGCGCCGCGCTGCGATCCTCCTCATTGCTCGTTTTGAACAGAGTGTCCGCAATTATGATGTGGTTGTCAGCGATCTATCTCGCCTACATTATCCTAACCTTTCAGTGAGATGCGGCGCACAAATCCGATTTGATCAGTTCAGCTTTCGTAAAATCGCTTCAGTCAGGGCGACAGACTCAATCTGCAACGACGGCGTCTCTCTATCTTCAGGCCATTCATGCTTGCCGCGCAGCCAGACCGCCGTCCAACCGGCCTCATGTGCACCCACCACATCGTTGATCGGGTGGTCGCCGACAAACACCAACTCAGCAGGTTCAAGACCAAGCTGTTTTTGCGCCAACTCAAAGATTCGCCGATCCGGCTTTCTGAGTTTCACTTCATCCGAAATGACTACAGAGTCCATCCATTCGCCAAGTCCCAAGCGGGTTATCTTGGCACGCTGTGCGAACGAACTACCATTTGTGATCAAACCCAGCTTCAGACCTCGTCGTTTCAACTCAGCAAGCGTTGTCGCCATACCGTCTGAAGGCGCACAGCAGTGAGGATAAACCGTTTTCCAGTGTTCGCTGAAATCCGCCGGCGATAAATCCGCCTGCCACGGCAATACAGAACTCAACTCGGCCATGACTTCCGCCTTTGACCTGTAGCCGCCGCGATCCGCAATGAAGATCGCAGAGTTCAGCTGCGCAATCGTTACATTCGGCAAACGATCTGCAAAAGTCTCATGAAATCTTACCGCATAGTTCCATATCGACCGTCTGCGATCAAGCAGTGTATCGTCAAGATCAAATACCACCCCGCGAATCAAAGCAGCCCACTCGCTTCGTCAATCACACTTTTTTCCGTCTTCTCATCTTTGCGATGTTCGAGCGACTTTCCCCGGGCGATACTGAGGGTTCTCCACTGTGAACCCTTGATTTGTTTCCCAAGATACACCATTTGCCCAATGTGCTGCGCATAGTGCGCCACCTGTCGCTCTATGGCCTGAATCACGGAATGCGCCTGCGCGCGAATGTAGACTGTCTTCATCAGGTCGTCCTCAACCAAGCGGTCGATCGCGTCAAACACCGTTTGCCAACCCGAGTTCCAGTCTTGCAACAGTTCCTCCCTGGAAGAATATCCATCTTCGAACTCGGCGTCTCTGTTGCGATTCGGCTTCTCTCCGTCAGAGGTCAGAAAGTCAATCCAGCGGGAACGCATGTTTCCCGCCATGTGCTTGACAATAACAGCCATACTGTTGCATTCGTCGTTCGGCGCATAGTGCAGTTCGTCATAGTCCAGTTGCTCCATCGTCCGGTCTCCAAGACGTCTGGCCCCTTCAAATGCTTCACGCGCGCACCGCAAATACTCCGCCGCTATACTCACGATTCACTTCCTCCTCCACTCGTATCATGCAGACTGCGGCACATATCCTCTGCTGCGCACGGACCACAGCGCCGCAACTATGGCCGCTCTGCAGGCGCAGTCTTCATCGACAGGCCAAGCCGCTGTCTCTGCGCATCCACCTGAAGCACGCGCACCATTACGATATCGCCGACTGACACCACATCCATCGGGTGCTTTACAAACCGGTCGGACAGTTCGGAGACATGGACCAGGCCGTCGTGTTTGAGCCCGACGTCGACAAATGCGCCGAAATCCACGACATTGCGAACGGTGCCAGTCAACAGTGCGCCCACTTCCAGTTCCTCCAGCTTGAGGACGTCCGTGCGCAACACTGGCGCAGGCGCATTGTCCCGCACATCCCTTCCTGGACGTTCCAGCGCATCGAGAATATCGCGCAGAGTCGGCGCCCCGACTCCCGTCTGGGCGCTGAGCGTCTCCACGGAAACGGACCGCAATTGCCGTATCCATTCCTGGCGCTCCCGAGGATCCCTGATCACTGACTTGGCGCTCCCGGTGCGCTGCAACAGACTCGCCACCGCCCCGTATGACTCCGGATGAATGGGGGTTGCATCAAGCGCCTCGTCCCCATCCGTGACACGCAGGAACCCCGCGCACTGCTCGAGCGTCTTCGGGCCCAGCCGCGGCACATGCGCGAGGGCGCGGCGATTCCGGTAGCGCCCGTTTTTCTCCCGAAAGTCCACCATGTTTCTGGCGACGGTTCGATTCAGTCCGGCCACGTAGGACAGTAAGCTGGCCGATGCGGTATTGACATCCACGCCGACCCGATTGACAGCCGTCTCCACAACAGCGGCCAACGTCTCATCGAGTCTCTTTTGCGACACGTCGTGTTGATATTGTCCCACGCCGACCGCTTTGGGATCGATCTTGACCAATTCGGCCAATGGATCCTGGATACGCCGCGCGATGGAAACGGCGCTGCGCTCAGCCACGTCCAACTCAGGAAACTCATCGCCTGCCAACGGGGACGCAGAGTACACGCTCGCTCCCGCCTCTGACACCATCGCGTATGGCACCGCCTTGCCAGTCTCCTCCTGACGCGCGCCCACACAGTTCGCGATGAACGCCTCCGTCTCCCTGGACGCCGTTCCATTCCCAATCGCAATGAGTTCCACATCATACTGCCCCAGCAGTCGCAGGACTTCGCGCTGCGCCGCCTCCACCTTGCTTTGGGGCGGCGTGGGATAAATGACGCCCACCTCAAGCAATTTGCCAGTATCGTCGACAACCGCAAGTTTGCACCCCGTACGGTAAGCCGGATCCACGCCGAGCACCGTCTTGCCGCGAAGCGGCGGTTGCATGAGCAGGTTTGACAGGTTCTCGCCAAATATATGAATCGCGTGTTCTTCAGCCCGTTCCGTCAGGCTTGCCCTGATCTCCCGTTCGATGGCCGGGGCGAGAAGTCTCCTGTACGCGTCAGTCACCGCATCTTCCAGAAACGCGCCGACAAATGAATCGAGATTGGCCCCGTTTTTGGCGACATCGCCGGTCCAGACGCACCGTTCAGTCAAATATCGCACAAAGATGTCCTGCGAAGCGGAAATGGATACTCTGAGAAACCCCTCGCGTTCACCACGGTTCATGGCCAAAATCCGATGCGGCGGTATTCTCGCCACCCGTTCCGCATAATCGTAATAGGCTTCATATACACTCTCGGCGGCCGCCTGCACGGCGCTGCTGCGGACCACGCCGTCGCGCCAGGTCGCCATGCGGATCCAGCGCCGCGTGGGCGCGTCATCCGCCACTTCCTCCGCGATAATGTCCGCAGCCCCTTGCAACGCGTCCTCTTCTGTTGTCACTCCCCTGTCCTCCGACACGAACTGCGCGGCGAACGCCCATACCTGTACTTTGTCCAATCCGCGGTTGCCAGCCTGCCGCATCCAGACCGCAAGCGGTTCAAGGCCCCGCTCTTTGGCCATCGAGGCGCGGGTTCTCCGCTTGGGGCGATAGGGTCGATAGATGTCATCCACTTCCGTCAGTGTTCCGGCGGCCGCAATATCGCCGACCAACCGCGCCGCGACCACCTCGTCGGCCATGACACCCTGCTCCGCAAGCAAACGCAGGACATCCTGCTTTCGTTCAAAGAGATTCCGGTCTGACTCATACTGACTCGCGATCCTGCGCAACTGATTCTCGTCCAGTTCGCCCGTCATTTCTTTCCGATAACGAGCGATAAAGGGGATGGTATTCCCTTCATCCAGCAAGCGGATGGCCGCTCCCACCTGATTCGCTCTCAAATTGAACGCCGCGGCAATCTCACGGCTATGATCAGGTACAGGCAACTCGAACACAGAAACGACTCCTTTGTGACTCCCTTGCCTTGCGTTTCCTATCATGATCCACACGCGGCCTGGATTCTAGTGAGGACGCTGAACGTCCTGAAACGGAATGGCGCGCGTGTGAACCGTGTGATGCCATCTCTGATTGTGACGAGTGATCAGGGCGAAAAATATGATCGGCACCCAAGTAAGCATGAAGAGTGGAAATAATGGGAGACCCAGCAGCCCCCTCCAATTAACCCTGTCTATCACCATCGCCAGCAGCATCTCAACCATAACAAGAGCGTTGCCAGCGTACCAAATCCAGTTAGGCACTGCATTCATGACATTCACCAAGGGATCCGGTCTGCCAAACAGGCCAATCTGGATCACTATGAAGATGCTGGCAGCAAATACCAACAGAAAGCTTGCGGGTTGAAACAGGTAGAGCGCCGCATCAATTTTGGCGAGACTTCGCTGCTTCACGCCGTCGCGCAACAGCGACCATATGTACTTCTCCGCACATGAAAAATGACCTCGCATCCATCGAAGTCTCTGTCTTAACGATGCCACAAGGGTCACCGGTTTTTCATCGTATACCCGCGCGACGTGCGACCAGACGGGGTTGACCCCTGCGAGAACGCATTTGGCGCCAAATTCAGTGTCTTCCGCAATCGTGTTCCCATCCCATCCGATCTGTTGCAACAGCATCGATTCTATGCATAAACCCGTACCGCCCAATGCGCATGCCAACCCTAATCTGCGACGCGCCAATTGCCACATCCGATTGGTGTACCAGTAGGAAATGGCCATGGATATACTGACCCATGAATCGTATGGATTCTTGGTGTCCAGATACCCCTGTATCACACGCTCGCCATTGCACAAATGATCATTCATTACCTGGAGAAAGTTTGCGCTGACAAGATTATCTGCGTCAAACATGACAATCGCGTCAAATTTTTCCGGATAATTGCCCAGGTTTTTCAACATCCAGCGAATGGCGTGCCCTTTGCCCTGTTCTGTGAGAGACTGTCTCTCCAGTACATTTGCTCCACACGAACGCGAAAGCGCTGCAGTGTCGTCAATACAATTGTCGGCGATGACAAACACTTCGTAGAGTTCTCGTGGGTAGTCGAGCCTCTGCAGGTTGGCCAGTAAGGAACCAATCACCTGTTGTTCGTTGTGCGCTGGAATCAGGACGGCAAATCGCCGCGTCGGCGCATGATATTTGGCGCCTGATCGCCTTGCAAAGCCAAACAGGGACACGCCAAACTGGTACACGCCAAATACGACAGCAACAACCTGCAACGCGACGGCGATAAATCCGATCAACATTTGAATGCTGCTCAAACGACTTCCCTCCGGTCCACAACGTTACTTGACCATGTTATTCTTTTCAACAATTAAGGACATGCAAACTGCGGGATTCGTTCAATCCCTGACCGACGCAAGATGTGTCCGAATCATGATTGAACCGAAGCCTGTGTCAGACCAGAATGAACATCTTCGACACGTCCGTGTCTGGTTCCTGCTTACGGATCCAGAATTCAGCAAAATCAGGCGCTAAGGCCCTCCTGGTAAGGTTCCGCACCTATCCTCCGCGTTACCCTTTTCCCATAAGGGGCTCCTCTCCAGCCGCCACGTCAACAGGGCGACCAAAATGCCCTCCAGGATCATCAGGACAACCCGCACATCAATGATTCGCCGCATGATCATAACGGCAACAAAAGCAACGACCGTAGGGATGAGCGGTTCTCCGAAGGCGCGCCGCCAATCAACGACCAGCCCATCCCGCACGAGAAACCACAACAGAGATACGCCAGACAATGTCCATCCCAACGCATACACCCAGCACCCGAGAAGCGGGTTATGCGCTATGGCCAAGGGCGCAAGGAGCAAGACTGGGCCGCCCGATACAATCATCGTCCAGAAGTTGGCCCGCGGATGGCCGATACCGCTGAGCAGCGTACCTCCAAGACGACTGATCGAAGACATCAGCACACCCAACGCCGTCACCGACAAGAAAGCCACCGATTCCGGCGTCATGTAGCGAGGGCCAAACAGGGAGAGCGTGATGAAATGAGGAAACAATAGAATCAGCAGTGTCAGCGGAAAAAGGATGAAGTTGTTGTAGCGAAAGCACAAAGTCGCCCGAGCGCTCGCGTCGCGCGGCAGATTGGCCACCTCTGAGAGAAACGGCAGCGCGACGATGTTGAAGGCCCATGTGACAATATTTAGGAAGCCAACGATTTTCATCGCGTTGTTCAGGTAGCCCGCGGCGACGACCGATGCGGCGCCCGTAACCACGA
Source organism: Bacillota bacterium (assembly GCA_021846285.1). GTDB lineage: Bacteria > Bacillota > Bacilli > Alicyclobacillales > SLC66 > JAKADD01. The sequence continues at coordinate 9,931 of JAJZCB010000052.1, read as the reverse complement.
TAAGAAACGACTGCTGAAACGATTTTGCAATATTGCCCGCCCAGATCGGAATCCCGTATTTCAACAGCGATTTGAGCGTCCGCGCGCGTATGCGCACAAAGAGAGGCGCGCAGTAATCCCGATGAATCCAGGTGAGCACGATCGCCACCGTCAAGAGATCGGTCGCGCACATGCCCGCACTCACGTAGAGGGGCACGGAAGTCTGCCCTGGCGCGAGGACGGCGCCAACAATCATTCCGACGGTGGAGAAAAACGTAATGAGCACCATGAGCACCGATTGCACGATAAACCGGCGCGCGCCGGAAAACAGCGCGACTCCCACATTGATCGCCGAATTCATGATCAACATGAGGGAACCCAGCGCAATGGCTCCCGCTATCGCGGGCGAATGATACAGGTTTCCGATCCAGGGAGCAAGCAAGGCCAACGCGGCGGAGATCAACACGGCCGCCGCGATACTGGCGGTCAGAGTCAGGCCGTAGGAAACCATGATTGCTTTGCGGCCATGTCGGGACACCACGTAGATGAGCGCTGTATTGAGCCCCAGATTGAGAAACAGGCCGCCCATCCCCAACACCTGCAGCATGACGCTCACTTGTCCAAAGAGCGTCGCGGTCGGCAAAATCCGCGCCAGCACTACGCTGCCAACGACCTGCAACAACTGATTGACGGCAAGTCCCGCGAACACAACGGCCGTGTTATGAATGAGATAGGAACGGACGCCTAGAGATGAAACCATATCATTCGCCTCACTTGAAGTTTACCTATTATGCCACCCTCTTTCCACGGTGTCCAGAGAAAAATGCGGCCGCTCAGGCGTCACGCGTGTCACGCAGCTTGATCTCTCAAGCACCCACCGCTCTGACTCGCGGAACCGTACGCCGCTATGACTGCCTGTCGCGCAACGCCTCAGCCAGTTGCGCGGCTGTCGCGTTTCCCCCAGTGATTGGCGCGATCACCTTCTTGCCTTTTAGTTGATCCCGCAGTTGCCAGGCGGCTGCAATGCTGGCAGCCCCCGCTTCTTCTGCCACGACATGCGCCGTTTCGGCCAGCAGTTTCACAGCACCCAGCATTTCGTCATCGTTCACGAGGACAATTTCATCGAGGGTGCGACGCAGCAATCCAAGCGGATAGTCAAATGCAACGCGCGTCGCCAAACCTTCAGCCCTTGTCGCCGCTGTCTCCGTGAACTCCGAACGTCCCGAATAAAACGATTTGTATACGGCGGGCGCACCCTCCGCCTGCACACCGATGATGCGCATGTTCGGCCGCAAGGCGCGCCCGACGATTCCTGCGCCCGAAGCGCCTGATCCCGCGCCGATCGGAACGATCATCACGTCGGCGTCCGGCACCGCCAGAATAGCTTCCAGATAGGCTGTGGCCACACCCGCCACTAGCAGCGGCTCGTTCGCAGAATGCACATAGCGCATCCCCTGTTCTTCGGCGAAGCGTTGGCAAGCTTCACGCGCTTCATCAAAATCAGCGCCGGTCAATATGACCCGCGCGCCGAGCCGCTCCATGGACCGCACCTTCAGAGGATTGGCGCCCACGGGAGCGAAGATAACGGCCGGAACCCCCACAAGCCGCGCCGCATAGGCGACCGACTGGCCGTGGTTGCCCGTCGAGGCGGCCGCCATGCCCGCTTCCGGCAAGACGCCGGAAGCGCGTTCCACGATGGCCAAATTGACGCCTCCGCGTACTTTGAATGCTCCGACCGGCTGCATATTTTCACATTTGACAAATATCTCACAGCCGAGTTCCGCCTCCAATGCGGTCGGCCGCAAAAGCGGTGTGGGCGGCAGATGAGGCGCAATGCGCGCATGCGCCTCAAGCACATCGCCGATGGTCGGCTCCCATAAGTTCTTACTCTGATCCACGATCTGTCTCCCTTCTGAAATGCCCAGTGATCGATATCACAAATGATGGCCATGAGCCAGTGCAACGACCGCTTCAACCCCGATCCAGAGTCCCAGCAACAAGAGTACCACACCGGCCAGTTTCTCAGTCCACTCTCCGAGAAGCGGCCTGAGCGCTGAACCAAACGCAAGCCCGATCATGGTAAATAAAAATGACTGCAGAGCAATCAGAATGATTGTCAGCATGATCGGCACGCCGACCAGTCCAATGGAAAAACCCACTGCCAGTTCATCGAGACTGACACTGAGAGCGGTAAGAATGAGCGCCCATCCCTTGAGGCTGCGTTGCAGGCGAACCGCATCGTGGCCAGCTTCGCGTTTTGCGTTCGTCCTGCTGTCAGCGAAGACGTCGTCAACGTGGACGTCACTCCGGTCGTCACTCTCGTCATCGTACCGTTCTTCACTGCGGTCGTCATCAAAGAATAACAGCCAAACGGCAACACATAGCAGGGCAACCCCACCAAGAAGGGATGTCCATTGACCGATCAGCCGACCGGCTTCCTGTCCGATGAACAGTCCGATCAGCGGCATCAGCGCTTCCGCGCATACGAAAACCAGGGCAACTTTCCATTTGCCCCTGGTCCTCACAAATCCGAGTGATACAGACATGAGCAATGTGTCGACACCCAGCGACAGGACAAGGGCGACCATCTTCAAAGTCGTAGCCATGACATTCCCCTTTTGCGATGAATGCCCCCACTGCCTACCGCAGCAAATCGTCGTTGCTGCGATTATACCCGACGATTCTCAAAAGCGATCAGCTTATTTTAGCGATCTTGACCGCCGTGCCGTAAGCGACGACTTCCTCCATCGATTGCGCGACTTCGCCGGAATCAAACCGCATCATCACGACGGCGTCTGCGCCCATGGCCTTTGCGTTTTCGATCAGTCGATCAACCGCATGCGCCCGGGCCTCCTCGAGCATCTTGGTATATTGCTTGATCTCCCCGCCTACAATCGATTTGAGTCCTGCTCCAATATTCCCAAACACCCCTCGGCTGCGCACCGTGATGCCAAAGACAAGTCCCAACGTCGAAGTGATTTCGTATTCTGGAATAGTCAGACTGGTCACTACTAACATGGACAATCCCTCCTTTGCAATTCAAGGGTTGCCGGTACAAGCACCCTCCCTCATTATACGATACTACATCGGGCCAGGTTTCAGCCGCCGACCTACTCAAAACTGCCCTCCAGTTCATCGACCAGCGAGCCGACATACGCGACCGCCTTGCGAATGGGTTCCGGTTTCTCCATGTCCACCCCTGCCACCCGCATGAGTTCAAGCGGCGGCAACGTTCCGCCAGACTTGAGCGCCTGTAGCCAGCGATCTACAGCAGGCTGCCCCTCTTCGCGAATCATTTGCGCGACGGCAGTCGATGCGCTCAGCCCGGCCGCGTAGGTGTATGGGTACAGCCCGGCATAATAGTGCGGCTGGCGCATCCATGTGAGGCGCGCGCCGTTGTCGATCTCCACGGCGTCGCCCCAAAAATTCGAGAGCACGTTCCCTTTTTGCTCGCACAGGACCGCTGCGGTGATCGGCTCACCCCGTTCTGCCAGCGCATAGACACGCCGCTGCAGCTCACCTTCCAGCAGATGTGTGACAAAATTGTGATAGTAGGTGCCCAGCGACTGCAGGATCACCCAGCGTCGCATGCGGGCATCGTCCGTATGCGCCAGGATATGCTGCGCCAGCAACAGTTCATTGAGCGTGGACGGCGCCTCGATGAAATACATCGACGGCCAAGTGTTGAGCATCCGCTGATTGCGACCCGCCAGTTCGCCGTGACCAGCGTGACCCAGTTCGTGCGCCAGCGTGAACGCCGAACGCATGTTGTCCGCCCACGTCAGCAGGATATACGGATGCACCCCATACGTGTCAGAACAAAACGCCCCCGAAGACTTGCCGATATTGTCCGCCAGGTCTACCCAGCGCTCGGAAAAGGCCCGCTTCAGGATGTCGCCGTACTCATCCCCCAGCACGGAGAGGGCTTCGCGAATCATCGGTTCCGCCTGTTTATAAGTGGTCTGTGGTACATAAGTTGCGTCCAGGGGAGCCTTCAGATCGCATACCAGCATTTTGTCCACGCCGAGAATCCGTTGGCGCAGTCGGGCCAGGCGACGCATGTGCGGCGCCAGGTCGGTCTGAATGATATCCAGGACATTGTGATACATTTCGACTGTTACCTTCTGCGGATGCAGGAGCATGTGTGTCACCGATTCGTAGCCCCGTACACGCGCCGTGATCACCTGCCGCTTGATCTCCGTGGCATATGTCGCCGCAAATGTATTTTGGTAGTGAGAGAGCGTTTCGACAAACGAACCGTACGCCTGTCGGCGCAACGCATTGTCCGGTGACTGCTCGAAGTGATCTTCGTATAGAGCAAACGACACCGGGTGCTCGATCCCAGCCGAGTCGGCGACAGGCGCGAACACCATATCGGACGTCTTGCTGCGCTCGTAAATCACACCCGGCGCCTGCAAAACTTCGCCCAAGGCCGCCAGAACCGCTTCCGTCTCTGGCAACAGTTTGTGCGGCTTTGTATCAAGAATGTCGGTCAAATATTTGCGCAAACTGGCCAGGCGTTCATCCGTGCTCACATAACTCTCGACGATCCCATCAGGCAACGCCACAATCTCCGACTCGATAAACGACAGTTCGGCCTCCATCTGCGCAAACATGGCGCCAACGCGATCCATGTTGCCCTGGTTGACGGGGTCGGACCCATCCCCCGAGATGAGTAGACTCGCATATGTATAGAGGCGCACCACTTTGATATACAGTGCCTCCATGGCGTCCAGGCAATCCGCCAAAACGTCGGCGCCATCTCCCAATCGCCCCGCATACTGAGTTACCCCAGGCAGCGCCGTCTCCAGAGTAGCCAACTCCGTCTCCCATGCCTCCAGGGATGGGAACAGATCATCGAGGTTCCAGGTCAACGACTCTGGCGCCTGTGCACGCGTCAATTGTCCAGCCATACATCAATCTCCCCTCTTCAGCAACCAAAATGAGACCAGTCACGTGACTCTACTATTATATATTACCAGACAATGGCTGTGGTTGTACCAAAGATGGCGAACATTTGGTACTATTATTTCGGTATGAGAAACAAGCAGTGTCATTGGCGAATGGACACCTGACACACAAGGGAGGAACCAGGGTGACGGTCGTATTGGACCAGACGTGGAATTTGGACAGTATCTTCGCGGGCGGAAGCGACTCTGAGGCGCTGACGGAACATCTCGACGCCGTTGCGTCAGACATCGAGCAGTTGCGGCGCGACGTTGAGGAAACGGCGGTGACCGCCGGAACAGACGCATGGACTGTGATTTTGGACCGCATACAGGACATATCCGCGCGACTGCACGAAGCATCCGCATTTTGCGGTTGTTTGGTCAGCCAAAATGTCAAGGATGACAAGGCCAAGTTGTTGGTTGGACGGACCAGCCAACTCGGAGCGGCTCTGTCTGCGGCCTACATAGCTCTTGACGCAAAGCTGTTGCAAATGCCCGAGGACAGGTGGCTGTCATTGCTTGACAATCCGGGCGCACAGTCGATTCGCTTCAACCTGGAAGAACGTCGGACCCGTGCCAAAGATCGTCTGGATCCCGCGCGTGAGACGCTGATCGCGGATTTGAACGTTGACGGTTATCACGCGTGGGGTCGTATGTACCGAACTGTGGTCGCACGCATGACCCTGTCTCATGAGGATGGCGGCAAAATCGTTCCACTGTCTATGGGCCAAGCCGCCAATAAGTTGCTGGATCCTGACCGCGCGGTGCGCACCGCCGTCTTTAAGAAATGGGAAGAAGCGTGGACCGATTCTGCGGAACTCTGCGCCAGCGCACTGAACCATATCGCGGGCTATCGACTCGCCGTCTACAAGCACCGGAACTGGAACTCTGTGCTCCGGGAACCTGTCCAGTACAATCGCATGACGGAACGCACGCTTGAAGTCATGTGGGATGTGATCGAACGGCACAAAGCGCCGTTTGTCGCGTATCTGAAGCGCAAGGCCAACCTCTTTGGCATTGAGAAGCTGAGTTGGCACGATGTCGCTGCGCCGCTCGTTTCGGGGTCCTCGACGTACAGCTATGAAGAGGCGGCCGATTTCATCACCGAACAGTTTGGTCGTTTCAGTCCGGCCATGGCCCAATTTGCGCAAAAAGCCATTCTCAACCGTTGGGTGGAAGCGCAGGACCGCACCGGTAAGGAGACGGGCGGTTTTTGCACCAGTTTCCCCGTCAGCGATCAGACCAGAATCTTCATGACGTTTTCTGGAACATTCGGAAATGTATCCACACTCGCTCACGAACTTGGGCACGCCTATCACCAGTCTGTCATGCGCGGCTTGCCTGTCATGGCCAAGGGCTACGCGATGAACGTGGCTGAAACCGCGTCCACGATGGCAGAACGGATTGTGACCGACGCAGCTGTTCGACATGCCGGCGACCCCGGAGAGCGGTTGGCGCTTCTGGAAGACAAAGTACAGCAGGCCGCCACGATGTTTATGAACATCCATGCCCGCTTCCTGTTTGAGACCAGATTTTATGATCGGCGTCGCCAGGGGCTTGTAGGAACCGAAGAGTTGTGCGACATGATGGTCCAAGCCCAAAAAGACGCTTTCCACGACGCCCTGGGTGAATATCATCCGCACTTCTGGGCGTCCAAGCAGCATTTCTATGGAACTGGCGTACCGTTTTACAATTTCCCTTATACATTTGGCTATCTGTTCAGCAACGGCATCTACGCCAGGGCCGTGGAAGAGGGCCCGAAGTTTGCCGACAGGTATGTGGAACTGTTGCGCGACACGGGCCGCATGACAGTGGAAGATCTGGCGACAAAACATCTGGACGCCGACTTGACGCGAGCGGAATTCTGGGAGAGCGCCACAATGCTCGCCGTCGAGGACGCCAACGAGTTTTTACGTTTGACCGAAACTGTGTAGATCATGGCATGGACGCCACGTGCGTTGGCCCATCCACCCGCGCACGTGGATACTGCCGTGGATACTGCTGTGACTCCCGTCAGACTGGCGCGGGCAGGTCGTTCAATCACGTACGGCTTTTGCAATCTCCATCACCACTATTGCTTCGCAGATGCCTTCCAACGCGTCACATAGTATTCCAGAACCTGATGGAGTTCATGGCCTATGCGAGCATACGCGCCATCCTCCAGGTTAGCGAGCGATACTCGGATGGACCACTTCGGTCCATGAAATCCGCCGCCGCTCAGCAGAACGATAGAAGAGTTTTGCGCTAACCGAAAAAGAATATCGACTGGCTCATAGTTCTCCTCCAGATAGGCCCGAAATGCGCCGCCATAATGATGATCCGCCCATTCGGCCAAGTCGAATTCCGTATAATAGTCCGCGTCCAGCGGGAGATTGGGAGGCGGCAATTCCAGCCCATCGTACAACAGTTTCATACGGCGATGACAGATATCCCGCGTCAACTGTTTATAGCGGTTCTCTTTGTCGAGCAGGGAAAACACTGCAAACAGCGCCATCTGGACTTGTTGAGGCGTTGACAGGCCAGCGGTGTGATTCAGGGCGACCTGACGACTGTCCGCCACCATGCGGTCGATAAACCGCAACTGCGCAGGATGTTGCGACAGCGATCCGTACCGCTGATTCAGACGCTCCACGGTCTCGTTTGGCAACTGTTGCAACAAATGATCGAACACATTGTCATCATGGACCGCGACGACGCCCAGTCGCCAACCCGTTACGCCAAAGTATTTTGAAAATGAGTACACACCGATCGTGTTATACGGCAAATCAGCCATCAGTGAACGGTAATCGTCCACGAATGTTCCGTACACGTCATCCGAGATAATCATCAAGTGGGGATTGCGATGTTTCACGATAGCTGCCAACTGCTTAACGGATTCCGGTTGCATGGCCACGGAGGGAGGATTGCTGGGGTTTACGAGAAACAGGGCTTTAATGGCCGGATCGCTCAACTTGTCGATCTCCGACTCGGGATACTGCCATGTATGGTTCCCTTCCTCCGTCAATCCCGCAGCCCTGATCTCCACGACATCAAAATCGTAGCGCGTCAGATGGGGAATCTCCACATACGGTGCAAAGATCGGCACCATAACGGCAATTTTATCCCCGCGCACAAGCAGACCATTCTCCATCAACGTGTCAAAGATATAGCACATGGCAGCCGTCGCGCCTTCCACGGCAAACAGGTCAAACGTTCCGCAATCCGATTCAGGGCCGCACATTTCCCGCATGAGATAGTCGTGTACAACCTGTTCCACATGGACAAGCATGCGATCGGGCTCGGGATAGTTGTCCCCGATGACGCCGTCCACCAGTTCGTAAACCCACGCGTCAGCGTCGAATCCTTTGATCGCGATCCCGTAATCGATGATGTTCCTGAGCAGTTCCATGCCCTGCGCACGTTCACACTCTTGCAGATAAGCGGCGAGACGCCCTGCCATCCCCTTTTGCTCCGGTTTTCCGGCAAGATCGTGCTCGTTCCAGACGCGTCTGCTCTCCTCTACGGCAAACTGTCCCAGTGCAAAGAAGGATTCACGCGGTGTCGCGGCGATCCAGTTCGGGTTGCCCCGACCTGCGTCAAGCATGACGCGCGCGGTCTTCTTTTCCTCCTCCTTCGCCAGACTGATAAGCTTGTTTTTGAATTCAAAGGGGCTGATCTTCTCGTAGGCGCGCTCCATCAGACGAAACTCATGATCGTCAAGGTCCAAAGACATACCGTCCCCTTCCGTCTTCGTATGACAATGTTTCCCATTGACCGCACAAAAAATTCATAAGAATGGACGGTCCTATCCCTCTTTGGCATACTGAATTCCTGAACCTCCCCATGGATGGTGCCATGGCGCTTGATGGTTTCTCGCAGAATCGGCGGATTTCAACGCGCCCCTATAGTATAATAGTCTGCGATCACCGTTAAAACACAATACGCCCCCAAGACAGGAGATACCTCATATGAACGTACTGGACGCCATTTCGACTCGTCGCAACATCAAACAGTTTAAAGCTGATCCCATTGACCACGATAGCCTCCTGTCCTGGCTGCAGGCGGCTTCCCATGCGCCCAATCACCGCATGTCGGAGCCTTGGGAAGTCTTGGTAGTAGGTCCGCAAACCCGGATGAAGCTAAACCATAAGACCAACTTCGGAGACGCTCCCGTAGTGCTCACAGTTCTGTCCTCTCCAGGAAAAACACCCTTGGAACGTGACGAAAATGTGATGGCCGTGTCCAGTTTTATCGAGAATTTCCTACTGGCCGCTCATGAAGCCGGTGTGGGAACAGGTATATCGTCCTTCGGCGTCTCGGCGCAAATCCGCGAGATTCTCGAAGTTCCGGAAGGCTACGATGTGGTGGCCATGATTCCCGTCGGCTATCCGGCAAGCGTTCCTGCCGTCAAACCGCGCACCCCGATCGCCGCAAAAATCAGGTATCTGTCATGAGTGGGTTCGCAGATCTGGGCGTCAATATTCCCGATCTGTCGTCAGGTCGCCGCGCCGTCGCCCGCCCATGCCTGGACAGGAGTGAGCGACGGCATCATCTGGCGGGTGCGCTGGGGGCGGCGTTGGCCACCCGCTTCTTTGATCTCGATTGAATTCGCCGGGCGCCATCCACTCGCGCGGTGACCATCACAGCAAAGGGTTCCGCTGGACTGGGCCAATACTTTGGTATTCGGGTCGAGGACTTGCGGGCGGACTCGCCGTAACGTCGTTGTTTAAAGGTGGCGAGCGCGTGAATCCACCCAACATACAAACACAGGAGGCTATGGGTAAATCGGTAACGCTGACGGAAGTTGCTCAGATGAAATGACCACACAATGGCCGAGGGGATTTGGAAAGTCTTTCGTAATTAAGTGTAACCAGATGGGCGGCGTGACACTTTAACGAGGAGGTTGAAACTAGCTATTTATTGATGCTTATCTATGATAAAATATGGTCATGGATAAGCAACGGTTTTTGCCGATTCGAAAAGTGGCCGACATGCTCGGATTAAGCGTACAGACGATCCGCCGA
>JAJZCB010000154.1 GCA_021846285.1 Bacillota bacterium | reverse complement strand
TTCAGCAAGTTGGGGGCATTGACGTAAGGCCAGTGGCCGTTGAGATCACTTATGGGCTGGAACGACTCGCCAGCTATATTCAGGATGTGGAAAGCGTGTACGATCTCGTTTACGCGCCGGGGGTGACATATGGAGACGTATTTGGCCGACCTGAATTTGAACACAGCGTCTATACATTTGAGGTTTCATCGGCGGACCGTCTCGTGCGCTGGTTCGACGAGTACGAGGCCGAAACGAAACTTGCCCTCACCAGGAAACTCGCAATTCCCGCCTACGATTACGTCCTGAAGTGTTCCCACGTGTTCAATCTGCTGGAGGCGCGAGGCGCTATATCGGTCACTCAGAGGACAGGGTATATCGCTCGTGTGCGCAATCTCGCGCGCGAGGTGGCGCAGGTGTACGTAAACGGGGGAGCCTATGCTGGCGAGGAGGAGGAGCAATGAACGCAGATGGTGTGCGAGTCAGAGATTTCCTGTTGGAAATCGGAGTCGAAGAGATGCCTGCGCGATTCGTTCAGTTTGGCGTTACAGCCCTGTCTGACGCGTTGGTTGCTGTACTGACCGCCCAGAGGTTGCAGTTTGAAACCATTGACGTGTTTGGCACCCCGCGACGTCTTGGCTTTCTGGTTCGCAGTCTGGTTCCGATCCAGACTGAACATGTTGAGTGGGTGCGTGGGCCGGCGGCCAGTATTGCGAGAGACGCGGATGGCAACTGGACGCGCGCAGCACTGGGTTTTGCGCGGTCACAGAGTGTGGAAGTCGATGAACTGCTGTTTAAGGAGGCTCCGGGAGGAGTCTACGTTTTCGCGGCAAAATGCTTGCCCGAACGCGCGACGGAGGACATTTTGGCCGACGTTCTTCCTGATCTCATTGCTGGCGTAGACTGGCCGAAGAGTATGCGGTGGGGGTCGCTGGACATGCGGTTCATCAGGCCGCTCCGTTGGTTGGTGGCTCTGTACGGAGGCATGGTGGTGCCGTTTACGGTGGCTGGTCACAAAACGCAGGCGCTGACTCGCGGACATCGGACTTTGACGAGAGATCCGCAACCTATTGGCGATGCCAGCGATTACCCGCATATTTTACGCGCCGCGTTCGTGATCGGCGATATGGCGGAGCGGCGGGAACTCATTGTGAAGGAACTTACGGAACTCGCGGCCAATCGCGGTCTGATCGTCGACATTCATCCTGATCTGCTGGAAGAGGTCACTCAGCTTGTGGAGTTTCCCACAGCGTTCATAGGGAGTTTCGAACCACGGTTTCTGGCTTTGCCAGAGCAGGTGATCGTGACCACCATGCGCTCACATCAGCGGTATTTTCCGGTGTACAATGAAGAGGGGAACCTGGCGCCCTATTTCATTGGCGTTCGCAACGGCGGCCAAAGGGCGCTCGACGTGGTGGTCAGGGGCAATGAAAAAGTACTCGCCGCCCGTTTGGCGGACGCGGTCTTCTTTTACGAAGAAGATTGCAAACGCACACCAGAAGCGTGGCGAAACAGGCTAAAGTCCATGGTCTATCACGATCGTTTGGGATCTGTGTATGATCGTGAGCGCCGTGTCGCCACAATCGCTCTGCGTCTTGCGCGGGAACTGCAGGTGTCTGATGAGGTCCTTGCCGATGTCGAGGCCGCTGCCGGGTTGGCGAAATTTGACCTTGCGACCCATCTGGTAGCCGAGTTTCCGGAACTGGAAGGCTACATGGGCGGTGTATACGGCGCTCTCGCTGGCGCAGGTCCGTCTGTCGCCCAGGCGATTGCTGAACAGTACGACCCGCGCGGGGCGGGTGCGGCTATTCCAGCGTCCACTGCGGGACGTATCCTGGCGTTGGCGGACAAACTGGAACGCCTGATCGGGGGTTTTCTCGTCCTCGGAACTCCAACAGGGTCGCAGGATCCATATGGACTGCGACGTGCTGCGACAGGCATTGTGCGCATCGTGAACGAGGGGTCTTACACGCTGTTGTTTGGCGTCCTCATCACCATAGGGGAAGCGGCTTTTGTCGAGGACTCCGCCGTGAGCGTCACGAGTTTCGGCGACCTGTCGACCCAAGTCGGGAACTATCTGCGGGCGCGTCTGAGAAACATCCTGCAAGAGCGGGGAACGGCGCCTGACATCGCGGACGGGTGTATAGGCGCCCATCCTGAGGATCCTTCCCTGGCGATTGCCTGTGCGGACGTCTGTATGCGTTTGCGGCATTCCAGCGACTTTCTACGGGTTGTTGAGACGGGGAAACGCGCGGCGAGTTTGTTGGCCAAGGAGAGCGGTTCTGCAACACCGATTGATGCTGAACTCTTTGAAACTGCCGAAGAAGCCCAGCTCTTTGCGGCTGTCGCTCGCGAGTCTGCGGACGCAGAAGCCTACGTCCGCCATGGGGATCCCGCCCGTGCGATTGCGTGCCTGGCGTTGCTGCGCGAACCTGTGGCGCAGTTTTTCGACAGTGTTACCGTCATGGATGACCGTTTTGACGTGAGAGCCAATCGGCTGGCGCTGTTACGGCTGACCTTGGACGCCATTGTACAGGTTTTCGATCCCACGATGATCGCCTAGGTATGTACAGCGCGACCGTCAATCGCCTATTGGGGCAGTGTAAGATAGTGCGCGAATCGGTAATCTGAGAAGACAAAGGTGAGCCCAACAAGCGCGCCCAGCCAAAATTGGCGACTCTTGAGCGTCCTTCTGTCAAAGCCAAAGTGAGTACCTTTTTCATACGAGAAAAAACGCGCGCTGACAAGCCCGCAAACAATAACCAGAAGCAGCCTCAGACCGTACTTTACAATGGTATGCAAGAGAGTATCCTACCTTTCGATGGGCAAGTTTTTTCATATATACATAGATTGTACCACGTTGCGCGCGTTTTCGGCAATTTCCAGCACACTGTGAAGTGAGGCGAAAACCATCGAACTGTCTGCAAGGCAACAGCGAATTATCGCGATTGTTCGTGATCGTGGAACGGTCACTGGCGAGCGTATCGCCGAAGAACTGTCTCTGACGCGAGCCACTTTGCGATCAGACCTCGCTATTTTAACCATGGCCGGGATTTTGGATGCGCGGCCTCGAGTGGGCTATTTTTACGTCGGCAACCAAACGGCCGATTTATGGAGCGAAGTGATTGGAAAGTATCTCGTGAAAGACTATAAGTCTGTTCCGGTCGTTGTCCAGGAACACACTACGGTGTACGACGCGATCGTAACCATGTTTCTCGAGGATGTCGGCACGCTGTTCGTCGTTCGCGAAAGGGGAACCCTGGCTGGAGTCGCTTCCCGAAAGGATCTGCTGAAAGTGGCGATCGGTCAGTCCAATCTCCACGAAGTGCCGATATCGCTCGCCATGACCAGAATGCCCAATATCACCACGATTACTCTCGACGCCACCATGTATGACGCCGCCAAGAAATTGATCGAAGCCCAGGTGGATTCACTGCCGGTCGTCAAACCGGGTGCGGATCAGACAGTTGAGGTGGTGGGACGCGTGACAAAGACGACGATCACGCGTCTGCTTGTGGAACTTGGATCCGTGCGAAATGTGTAGCAGAACCATACACTTACATCGGTTCCGCTGAAAGGGAGGATGTGACGATGACTTATGAATTGCCTGCTATCGTCTATGTGGTTTCGGATTCAGTGGGGGAGACGGCCGAGTTTGTCGTTAGGGCGGCAGCCAGCCAGTTTGATCATGGACATTTTGAAATACGGCGTATGTCCTATGTCGATTCTGTAGAGACCATTCATGAAATCGTGGCAGCCGCCGATGAAGTGGGCGGTTTTATCGCATATACGTTGATCCTTCCCGCGCTTCGCGAGACACTGCGAACAGAAGCTCAACGCGCCTCTGTGCGGGCCGTCGATATCATGGGCCCCATGATGGCTGCCTTTGAGGACGTCTTTAACGCGACACCCAAATTGCGCCCGGGGTTGTTGCACCAGCTCGACGATGAATATTTCCGTCGGGTCGAAGCCATTGAATTCGCAGTCAAGTATGATGATGGAAGAGATCCGCGCGGATTGCTGCGCGCTGATGTAGTCCTGATCGGGGTTTCCCGTACATCCAAGACTCCGCTCAGCATGTATTTGGCCCACAAGAGAGTTCGCGTGGCCAACGTACCGCTCGTGCCAGAAGTTCAACCGCCGGACGAGTTGTTTGAATTGCCGCCGGGCAAGGTCATCGGACTCACCATAAATTCGGATGAACTGAATGGAATCCGTCAGGAACGACTGCTCGCTCTTGGTCTGCGCGCAGAAGCTACTTATGCGAGTAATCAGCGGATTCTCGAGGAACTTCGTTATGCGGACTACATCATGAAACAGTTGGGGTGCCCTGTCATCGATGTTTCGCGCCGTGCTGTGGAAGAGACAGCCAGCATTATCCTCAGCCTCGTGGAGAGCAGGCGAACATCATGACAGTTGGAGAGGTTGTTCAAATAACGTCTTACCTCGATCCTTTTTGAACAGACACTTCGAGGCTGTGTGAACGGAGCGGGTTCGCAGGTCATAATCCTCTGTGAAACGTTTCACGCTCACGCGGACCACTGACGTTCGCGGATTTTTTGTGTCAAACGAAGGTAGTGGGAGGTTACGGAAGGATTTTTTTCAGGTATCTGCGTACATCTATAACGAAGCCTTTTTGTCTACGTTTAGATCTCTGGGCAGAGTGACAGAATAGTCAAATGTCGAACACTTTGTGTCGGTAGAAAGCGCGGGAGAATTTTCTCGGTTTGGGTGGCAGGAAAGTGTAGAATCTTGGCGAATAAAGTTACTCATGAGGAAAAGCAGAATGGCGCATGTCCGTGGGCATCCAATGTCGCTGTGGCGGAGGGGGATCGCGACCTGTGAGCATGCGTATTCCGGAAGAGTTTCTCGCCCTGTTGCGCCAAAAGATCGACATTGTGGACATCGTCTCTGAGTATG
>JAJZCB010000153.1 GCA_021846285.1 Bacillota bacterium | reverse complement strand
GGTATGAAGACGAGGTCAAGAAAGTCTTCGATTTGCTTCAATTCGATCCGGTTGTCTACACGCTGGTTCAAAAACGATTTTCTCTCACGCAGCAGAGTCCATAGGATGGAGGCGATTCACCGAAATACGCAACACCCGCTGAGGAAACGAAAAATAATCATGTCTCGCTTCAGGGTGCGGAATGTGGGATCAATGATGTCCTCATCTGAAAATGCCAGCAGAACTTTACCCGACGCCCCCACGTAGAGAGGGAATCGCTTACCGATGTCGGCGGCTCGGCGTACAGGGTGGGTGCCTTCGACTGCGCCGACGCGGATGCGTTCATAGCCTGCACGGACGTAGAGACTGATTGTTTCACCGATGGCGTCGCGCAAGTGTGTCATCTCTGCCAGAGCGAGGGACGTCAGGTTGTCGGACTGATACACTTGGGAGGCGAGTTCCACGATCAGCCAACCCAAACGATAACGGTCAGTAAGAGGGTGGCGTTCAACGAAACCGCGGCGTTCCAGCGACGCGAGCATACGGTGCGCCGTGCTCTTGTGAAGATCGACCCGTCGCGCTATTTCGGTAAGTCCCAGATCTCTCTCTGCGCCAAAACACAGAAGAATGTCGAGAGCCCTGTCAACGGACCGCACAGCTCCCCGTTCCCCTGCCTGCAAAGCTGTTTTCTTTCGATCCATCTCATAGCCCCTCGCGCGATTTTGAAGTGTTCCAGAAGATCTCTAGAGTCAGTGTAACACATGTGTACAGATGGATATTTCACCAGGCAGTGCCCCCTTTTCGGGACATTCCGGCATACTCTTGTAACGGGGAGTCGGCGCCATCATGGGGAGGGGCAATATGAAGGGAGTACGGGAGGCTGTACGCGAGTGGTTCGATGCCAGGAGCAGGGCATGGTTGAGAGCGGAAGGCGCAGATGGCGTATGGAGTTCAGTTCATCCTGCCGGGGCGCTGGACATCAGGCGGCGGGCGGCCATGCAAAAACACAGGGGAGCAGTCGATCGCAAAGTGATCAGCGATATCAGCGTCCACATCATTGAGAGGAACAGTCGATCGCGCGAGGACTGTGTGACCGCAAAAATAACTGAAATGACCCGTTTCCTGTACGAATTGAATGGTCGTGTGGAACAGGAGCAGCGGGTGTGCCGCCATCAGCAGATGTGGCGGATACATCAAGGCAATGCGGTCGATCTGGTCGACCGCTGGCAGGAAGGGGAGGCAGCCGTTTCCGACTGGGAGCAAGACGCGGTTGACCGGAAAGCAGGCGCTTCGTGGACCGAGCGCAGGGTCGAAGGCGCGCAAAGTTTCGGGAGATCCGCTCCAACACCAGGCTTTTCCGGAAATCGAGATCACCGTTACTCTCGTACGCGCGCCGTGCGCTACGCAGAACTGTGGTGGGATCGCTACAATCCCGACTACAGTCATTTTGACCAGGATTGCACTAACTTTGTCTCTCAAGCTTTGTATGCTGGAGGATTGCCCATGATTCATACGGGAAAAAAGGAAACAGGCTGGTGGTATCATCACGGGGAGCATCCGGACTTCAGCTATTCATGGACTGTCGCCAACGCGCTTGCGGCCATGCTGCAAAGTACTGCCGGCGGTATTCGGGTTGAGATCGTCGCCAATCCTGCGGAACTGCAAACAGGCGACATCATCCAGTACGACTGGAACGGAACCGGTCGGTACGGACACACGACGATTGTCACCGATCACGACAGCAAGGGCGATCCGCTGGTGAACGCACACACGGTAAGCAGTCGCAAGCGACATTATGCGTATGAAGACAGCGACGCGTGGACGCCAAAGACCCGTTATCTGCTGTGTCGCCTAGGGAACCTGTGAAAAAGTCCGGAGCGGTATGAAAACTTGGCACATATAGCGTTTGAGGCTTTAATCAAACGCTGTATGTGGACAATTTGGCGACGGACCGATCGAATTTCACAGGTTCCCTAGAAGATTGAGGTACAATGGCGTAATGAAGAGTGTAAGGATGTGTGCATATGCATGTAGTGCTGTTTGAACCGCAAATTCCGCCCAATACAGGAAACGTGGCCAGGACCTGCGCGGCCACTGGCACGGTGCTGCATCTGGTGCGACCGCTCGGGTTCCAGATTGATGACAGTTCGCTGCGCCGCGCGGGCGTCGATTATTGGCACTTGGTCGATATCCGCGTGCACGACAGCCTGTCTGAGGTGCTCGACGAGGCGGAGCGGGAGGCGGCGCGAGCGTATTTCTTTACAAAACAGGCGACGCACCGTTACACCGATGTGCGGTACACAGAGAAAGATTACCTGATCTTTGGCAAAGAAACCACGGGATTGCCGCCCTGGGTGCATGAACAGCATCGCAATCAGTCTGTGCGCATGCCCATGGGCCAGGCCATGCGCTCGCTCAATCTGTCAAACACCGTGGCCATCGCCATTTATGAGGCGTTGCGTCAGCGGGATTTCCCTGGCCTGGAGTAGAGCGCAATCTTTGGACCGCTGTTTTTCGCCGACTGAATCAGGGTCGACCGGATTGGAGTCCCCCGATGAAAAGACTCTCACATTCCGGCGACAACACCGTGAGGTCAAACTCCGGATCCGCAAACAGGTGGTGCAGGGCGGCGATGCTCAGACCGCCAAAGATTGACCAGGCGGCGGTCTGCGCGTCTTCGACGATAAACTCCCCCTTTGCCACACCATCGGCAACCAGCGCCTCGATCTCGCGCACATAGTGCACAAGCATGCGCCTGAATTGTCGTTGCCGTTCTTCCTCACCCCAAGCCTCACGTAGAATAATGGTGCAAAAATCCCTATATTCTTTAAAGAAGGCAAGTTGCTCCCGAATGACAATGCGCAGTCGTTCCGCGGCGGTGGCTTCTTCCGGAAGTTTTTCGAGCACGCGCTCCCGCAATAACTGCGATCCTTCCTCAACAAGAAACACAAACAGATCCTCTTTGCTCTTGAAATGGTAATAAATCGTTCCCTTTGCGACGTTTGCCTTCGCGGCGATTTCATCCATCGTCGCTTTCTCGAATCCCCGTTCCGAAAACGTGTCGATGGCAGCGTCAAAAATGAGCCGGGTTTTCGGGACGCGCATCATAGGTCACCTTCTTTGACTGGTTTCTGTGTCTCATTGTGGAAGCAATCGCAGTGACGTCAGGTATGGGAGAAAACTTGGGAGCAACGAGCGAAAGGCCGTTGCATAAGCATAGTATCACACTCCTGCGCAAAATATCGGCACAGGCGACTATGCCGCGCACAGTGTGCAACTCTTTTCCAACTGCCGAGATCTTGGGCAGCATCGCACCTGACACCGGAGGACGGACGCTTTGCGTCTCGGAAAAGGGGGGATGATTCGTGGACATTGTGGACCGCTTGGCCGCCTATCGGGCCAAGGAAGAGGAACTGGCATGGGACGGGTCATTTATCGATTACATTGAACTGGTGCGTAAACAGCCAAGTATTGCGGAGACAGCTCATTCGCGCGTTTTCCGCATGATCGAGTCTGCAGGCATCGACGAGGATGCGAGTGGTCACAAACGCTACCGTTTCTTTTCCAGAGAGTTGTTTGGACTCGAACTGGCGTTGGAGCGGCTGGTCGAAGAGTACTTTCACTCGGCCGCCAAACGGCTGGATGTGCGCAAGCGGATTTTACTGCTCATGGGGCCGGTCAGCGGCGGCAAATCCACCATAGTGACGCTGCTCAAACAGGGCCTTGAGCGGTATTCTCGCACACCCGAAGGCGCCCTCTATGGCATCAGGGGCTGCCCAATGCATGAAGAACCGCTGCATTTGGTGCCGTCCGAACTGCGGGCAGAGTTGGCCTCAGAACTTGGGGTCCGCATCGATGGCAATCTCTGTCCGAGTTGCCGCATGAGACTGCAGAGTGAGTACGGCGGCCATATGGAAAATGTCGCGGTCGAACGCATCCTGTTGTCGGAAGACGATCGCATTGGCATTGGTACATTCAGTCCATCGGATCCGAAGTCTCAGGACATCGCCGATCTGACCGGCAGTATCGATTTCTCCACGATCTCGGAGTATGGTTCGGAAAGCGATCCAAGGGCCTATCGCTTTGATGGAGAATTGAACAAGGCCAACAGAGGTCTGATGGAATTTCAGGAAATGTTGAAATGTGACGAAAAATTCCTCTGGAATTTGCTGTCGCTGACTCAGGAGGGTAATTTTAAGGCGGGTCGATTCGCGCTAATCTCTGCAGATGAAATGATCATCGCTCATACCAACGAAACGGAGTACAGGACATTTGTCAGTAACAAGCGCAATGAGGCGTTGCAGTCACGGATGATCGTGATGCCGATTCCGTACAATCTGCGCGTTTCAGACGAAGTCAAAATCTACGACAAGCTTGTGCAGCAGAGTGATCTGTGCGATGTCCACATTGCTCCGCACACGCTCATGACGGCGGCGGTCTTCTCGGTATTGACGAGGCTTAAGGAGTCTAAAAAGCAGGGTATGGACATGCTCAAGAAGCTGTATCTTTACGATGGGCGCAACGTCGAGGGCTTTAAGGACAAAGACGTGCAGGAGTTGCGAACGGAAACTCCTGATGAAGGAATGAGCGGCATCGATCCGCGCTATGTGATCAACCGCATTTCAAGCGCACTGATTCGGCGTGACACCAGTTGCATTAACGCGCTTGATGTCTTGCGCGCCATCAAGGACGGCCTCGATCAGCACGCATCCATCAGCAAGGAAGATCGGGAACGTCTGTTGAACTTTGTGGCAATCGCCCGTAAAGAGTACGACGACATGGCGAAAAAGGAAGTGCAAAAGGCGTTCGTCTACTCGTATGAAGAGTCGGCAAAGACACTGCTCGACAACTATCTGGACAATGTCGAGGCGTACTGCAACTGGCAGCGTATGAAGGATCCGATCACTGGCGAGGAAATGGACCCCGATGAAAA
>JAJZCB010000051.1 GCA_021846285.1 Bacillota bacterium | reverse complement strand
ACAAGGATCCGGATCGACGGTATACTGGTTGATGATTCCAGCCGGCAAGCCGGTGGATGACGTATTGGAAGGATTGCAGGATGTGCTCACGCCAGGAGATCTCGTGATCGACGGCGGGAACTCGAATTACAAGGACACATTGCGTCGACATCAAGGGTTGCTTGAGCGGGGGATTCACTTTCTCGACGTGGGTGTAAGCGGCGGAACTGACGGGGCCTTGCATGGCTGTTGCGTGATGGCTGGAGGAGACGAAACCGTCATCGCGCAGGTTCAGGCGCTGCTCCGAAACATTGCTGTGCCCAATGGCTATCTTCATGCCGGTCCGGTAGGTTCCGGACACTTTTTAAAAATGGTCCATAACGGCATCGAATACGGGATGATGCAGTCGATCGCGGAAGGGTTTGATATCCTGGAGAAGGGACCTTTTTCCTATGATTACGAGCAGGTGGCCAGCGTATGGAGTCACGGATCTGTCATCCGCGGATGGTTGATGGAGCTTTTGATCGATGTGTTTCGCAAAGACGCTCATCTGGACAACATTCAGGGAATCATGCATTCTTCGGGCGAGGGCAAGTGGAGCGTCGAGACCGCTCTGGAATATCAGGTGGCCGCACCAATCATCACCATGAGCTTATTGGCGAGATATCGCTCCATGGATGACGACCCATTGGCCGGGAAAATTGTCGCCGCGTTGCGCAATCAGTTCGGCGGACACGCCATTGTTCGCAAGACAGGGGAACCTGAGTAGTTCCCTCCTCCCGGTCATGCCCGGCGGCTGATAGAAAATGGGTCGAAGCTCGACCACCGCTCACACCACAATAAGGGAGAGTCGACCCGCGGGCCAATAGGGTCGGAAAACCCCTAGCGATAGAGATGGTCGCGCGTCAGGGCTATGTCGTTAGCAGTTCCGTTCGAAAATAGAATCTGGTGAAGATGCAGATCTCCCAGACGAAAGGATGCGGCGCTGGACTGCAGATAGAGACGCCACATGCGGACAAAACGTTCATCGAACATCTGTCGTGTCTGTTCAGTAGAGTTCTCATAGCGACTTGCCCAGTGGTCCAGCGTCAGAGCATAGTGACTTCGCAGGTTTTCGATATCCAGTGGGTCAAATCCAAACTCGGGTAGAAATGCTACCACTTCGCGCAACGAAGGGATGTAGCCCCCAGGGAAGATATATTTTTGAATCCACGGATCAGTGGGCACTTCTTTCGCCTGAGTAATCGTGTGAAGCAAAGCCATACCCTTGTTTTTAAGCAGGGTCTGAACCGCCTTCATGAAGGCGGGAAAATTCTGCTGACCCACGTGTTCGAACATACCTACGATGGCTATTTTGTCGAACTCATCACCTCTTGCCGCCAACTGGCGATAGTCCGCCAACTCAACTTCCACCTGATCCTGCAGCCCCTGTTCCGCAATCCGCTCCCTGGTCTTTTTATATTGCTCCTCGCTCAATGTAATCCCTTTTGCCTTGACCCTATATTCCTTCGCTGCCCGGATAATCAGCCAACCCCAACCGCTGCCGATATCCAGCAGAGTTTGCCCAGGGCGGAGTTGAAGTTTCTTGAGGACATAGTCAATCTTTTGCAACTGGGCCTGTTCGAGCGGGTCTTCTGGGGAACGGAAATACGCGCAGGAATAGCTCATGGTCTCATCAAGCCATAGCGAATAAAAATCATTTCCGACATCGTAGTGATGCTGGACATTTTCCCTTTCTTTTAGCAGGGAGATCCCCTTTTGCAAACTGGAGGCGGTTCTGTTCCGAATTAATTGTCCGTTTGCAGATGCCAGTTCAATCACATCTTCGATCTTTCCTTCAATATCAACCACACCGTTCATATACGCTTCTCCAAATGACATGACGGGGCTTCGCAACCACTTCATGAGAGGAACCTTCTCTTTAAACGTGAGGGTCAATCGCGGCTCCCCTTCCCCGTACGTCACAGAACTGCCATCCCAATAGCGAACCTGAAAAGGAAATGACTTCATGCCTGTGAACAGCTTCTCCATCATATATTTTTGCGTAACGTTCAGTCCTTCCTATGAATGGAATCCGTCCTATAGCCACCAGCGCGTCAGACATTGATGTACCGAATTTCCGTTGATTCATCTACCTAAAGTATACTTTTTTCCAAACAATGATACCAACCCCCGCAAGAAGAGTTGGCATCATCCCGGTCATAGTTGTCTGCAGGGAGGCGCACCCTCCGCACCCTCCTGCCACCAGGCTGCAGTCAAGTCGTTTCCCGGCGTGTCATCTTATCGAAGGAGACCGGCGACGAGATTTATGGACGCCGTATATCGCATTTGCGGCTGTGCAGGCAACAACATCGCGAGGAGATTTCAACGGACTGTTGAAATTCGCATGGCCGCAAAGTTCCCTGAGTTGTTCTGCGGTAAACCCTGTTTCCGCCAACGCTTGAGCATACTCGTTCTGTGCAACCTGCCTGGCCTTAAAGAGCATCATCTGGATCCGACTGTATACGTTGATCGCCCCATCGCCCGTCGTTTCGACTGGTAAAAAGATCGCTTCAGGGTACCTATCTGTCACCAACGATTGCACGCCGTCGGAAATGCCCGACGATGGCATGCATCCGAACGGTTTCACCGAGATCGTCATATTGGCCTTCCGTTTCAACACCGTCAGGATTAATTTGCCAACCTCCATATGCCCTTCTCCGCCCCGGAGGTGGTTATTGTACAACGGATCGGCAACTCGGGCGATCTCATCCATGTTAGGCAAACGATATCCATAGAGCCCGATGACTTTCGCGTAGATTTGGAACTGAATTCGGATCCAATGATCAGCCATTCGCAACATGATCAGCCGCCAAGCCGGGCGCTTCCCTTTCAGGCCCCTGCGACCTGAATCCGCAGCGCGCAGGCGCATTCGTTCCAATGTATCATAGCGCGCGGCCCATATGAGATATAGGGCCCAAGCCGCGAGGGGTTGCGTTTCTGTCTCTGCTCCTTCGGCTTCCAGAAAGCGTGATAACCGGTAATTCCCATCTCCTTCAGTCGTCATAGCCCAAAACTCTCCGATGATGCTTACTTTGGGTTTGACGCGGGTCCGGTCGATCTGGACACTCTCCAGCACTTTGCGGCATTGCCGCAAGGCCGGTACGATCCATTTCCGTTTTCGGAGCGCCTCGTACAGATGCCTGTTGCAATGGGCCACAGCCCTGTCGGTCGAACCTGATTCAATCTCATAGGGGCGAATGCGGTAAGTGAGCGCGTTCAAGATGTCTCCCAGAAGAATCGCCTTGACCATACTGATCACAAATGTGGCGTTGCATAGGAGCGCATTGTCTTTTCCCGCCACCTGTTTGAGGCCTTGCTCCTGTTGGAACAGGAGCACCCGAAAATCGTCAAATCCGGCGTCGCGCAAGGCCTTGCGGTATTCCGTGATGTAAGCGCCGAAGCGGCAGGGGCCACACGAATCGCTTGTAATGAACACATAATGACCGATAATCTCTTCCTTTGATTTTCCCTCTACATCACGCAGGCGGCACAAGTATTTGATGAGGTTTCCCACGGTGAAATAAGCTGGATTGCACTGCCCCCGATTGCCGAACTCTTTGCCATACCGAAACGATTCCGTATCCGGGCAGTCCAGATGCTGCGCCCGATACCCCAGTCCGAGTAAAGCCCCTTCCAACAGGAAGTCATGAGACATTGTGAGCCCTCCGAAAAGAATCGTGGTGGAGGTCTTGTTTTCGGCTAAAAACTGGCGCGGTATCGGATCGAACCACTGTTCTCTTTTCTTCCGCAATGCACTGAACTGAGTGTCCTGTTCAATCTGCAGCAACTCCTCTTCTCTTCGTATCACCATCTTCCAATCAACTCCTCATGGTCCTGATTCATCATGGCTCTGTTCACACAAGAATGGATGCGCGCGCCATCTCCTGCAGGCGCTCTTCGTAAAGTTTCAGGCTGTGGGCATAAGTCTTGACCCGCAATTTAATAGAACCGCCCGGCTTGTTGGCATCGATGTCGTGCAGAGCCATATACGGGATTCCCGCAGTGGAGACAATCGAATCAATCAACCCATAGGTGGGGGCATCATGTCCACATTTGAAGCTGGACAGGTCCAATACGGCTACGTTGGGATGACGAGCGGCAAATTTGGCGGCCCAGACTTTTTGCGCGCTGTTCGAACTGAAGTTTTCCGGCCACACGTCGCTGACTTCGAGTGCGTGTTTGACACGTCCGCTTCTCAGGTCATCGATGAAAAAACGGCGTAACCAGGCCTCGTCTTTGGGGATGGATCGCATGGAGAGAACGGGATAGCCGAGCATCTGAAACTCTTCCAGCACACCATGATGAAGATTCGGATCAGAATGATACGGCCTGCCAATGACCATCAGGGCAAGGCGGTTCTCCTTCTCCACCTGCTCCAGGATAACCCGGCCTCTCTCCTGCATGTCGGCGTCAAAAAGCTGCATGGCGATCCAGCCTTGTTCCACGGAAAAATCACTCTCGTCTTCCGTGATGCGCAAGTGGTCTGTAAGGGCTTCATACAGTTGTCTTTTCATGAGGTTAGGTTCCGTAAATGTGACTGCCGGATCGAGATAGGCGACCCCCTTTTCCGCAAAGAGGTTCTTCTCTTTGGTAAATACCGCCTTACTCACATTTGGCGCGCCGGCAACGATCGGACAACTGGTCAGATCCATCACGTTGTGCACATCGTTTGGAATATGGGTGATACAGGGGAAAAAGATGAAATGAAGAGGTTTTTGTTCGTGCAGTTTAAACAGCAAGTTGTGAATGTGCGCCTGAGCCACCTTCGAGGGATAGCAGGGGTCAATCGATCCGTACATTCCGCCTTCTCTCCACAGTTGCTCACTGGTATAATCACTGAACGAGATATTTCGCTGATCGATGCCCAGCGTCTCAAAATAGGTCTGCCAAAAAGGCGCGGTAGACCAAATGGAAAGCACCCGCGGAATTCCGATCCTCAGTTGCTTTCTATATTCTGCAGCTTCCCTGGAAGAACGCCGAAATGGACGTTTTGCGGGAAATTTCCGTGTCCATCGCAGTCCCACCCAATTTTGCTTCATTGGCAGGTGATCCGCCTGCATCTCCGGTTCGGGTAGAGGCTGTGGATTGTAAAAGTGCTGGAACATGCGCCGCGCTTCATATTCCACGAGATTGGGGTGTTGTTTTTTTATTTCCTGACGCTCCTTGGTCAATAAAATGACCGCTTCCTTGCTTTTTACCGTTCCTTTTTCGCAATTGAAGCCTGATATGTACAGATCGGTTTGTCCATCCGGGGTCTCCGTGTCGATGAAGGTGCGACGGCAGTGATTCGGGCAGAAGGCACAGCGGGTTGATTCGTCGTTGCGGGTCGAATAGCGCAATGTAAGCGCCGCCTCTAAACCTATAAACGTGGAATAACCGCGCTGTCGCACGATGCGCCATGTTTCCATCGCCGCGCCGATTGCTCCCGCTTCTCCCGTATGCGGATGAACATATACTTGCGCATCGGGAACGCGCGTTTTGATGTAATCGACCTGTGCCTTGACAGCGGCCAGATTGTGCTGCGTTCCTCCCTGCAGGACAAATCTCCGGCCCAGCTTAGCCATATTCGGAACTTGGGCTACATATTGCCATATGTTTTTAGGTAAAACCAAAGCCAATCCAGCGAGCAATTCTTCTTTGGAGAATCCTTCTTTCTGGAAGTTCACTCGATCCGCA
Source organism: Bacillota bacterium (assembly GCA_021846285.1). Lineage (GTDB taxonomy): Bacteria > Bacillota > Bacilli > Alicyclobacillales > SLC66 > JAKADD01. Next base: position 20,400 of record JAJZCB010000051.1, on the reverse strand, counting down.
TCTAAAAACACAGCACATCCGTAGGAAAATATGGGCGAGAGTTCCGCCTTAAATGCGGTGTCGGCGTATTCGTGGATAGGAAGGCCAAACTGATCGGCCATAGTTTGCAGCAGCATGCCATTTCCGGCTGAACATTGGTTGGATAAACGGAAGTTGCGGATGTCCCCATTTTTAAGAAACAGCACCTTGATATCCTGTCCACCGACATCGCAAATGACGTCAACTTCACCAAAATAGTGAACGGCGCTTGTCATATGGGCAATCGTTTCTACGATATTGACATCTGCTTTTAATGTTTTCTCCAGAACATCCCCGGCATAGCCTGTAACGCCAAAACCGGCGATTTCCAATTCAGCTCCATGCGCCGTTGCCTGATCCAGCATGTGTTGCAAGATTTCTTTTGTGTCCTGTATGGGATTGCCCTTGGAAAGTTGGTATGCCTTAAACAAAACATGTTTGTGCTCATCAACCAATACTGCTTTCGATGAAGTCGAACCTCCGTCAAGTCCAAGGACCGCTCGCACTTTTTGCCCCGGTATGAAGTCAGGCGCCTGAAACGGCGGGATTCCGTAGATCTGGCGAAAGTTGTCCAGTTCCTTTTGACTATTGACGAGGGGCGGTCCTGCTTTTTCGCCCAGTTTTGTTTTCCGGCCGTCATTAATAAAGTCCTGTAGATCGGTCAAACCTTTGTAGTCGCCGACTCGAGCGGGTTCTTGCAGACCATATATGACCGCCCCGTAAGCCGCATAATACTGGGAGTTCTCAGGTACAAAAATCAGATCCTCAAGGCATGCATCTTGCGGATAATCGTATCCGCGTTCCTGCCAAATTGCTGGGATTTTCCTGCGCCAACACTCTTGCAGGAAAGGCAAATACGTGTTTGGGCCGCCCAATAAAAGAACCCGATGACGAAGCGTATTGCCGCGAGTCAGTACGGACAGGTTCTGCTTTACGATAGCATCGGCCAGGGAGCACATGATTTCCTGGGCCGGAACACCGCTTTTCAGGAGGTTGACAATGTCGGTTTCTGCAAAAACCCCGCACTTCGCAGCTACGTGGTGCAACCTCGCAGCGTCAAAATGCAACTGGCCGGCCTCTTTTGCAGACATGCCTACTTTAATCATGCACTTGTCAATAATAACTCCCGTGCCCGATGCGCACTTGTCATTCATGGACGTGATGGCTTGCCTGGCGCCGGTCTTCTGATTGACTTTAAAAATGATGATTTTAGCGTCTTGTCCTCCCAGTTCAATCACGCTGCCCACGTCGGGATGGAGCTGTTCGACTGCCATCGTCACGGCGTTTACTTCCTGAACGAATTTGGCCCCGATATACTCGGCGATAGCCCCGCCACCCGAGCCCGTTATAAATATTCTGATATTTTCCTGTAGTATGTAGGGAAACTCGTCGCCGATGCGCTGCAAGACTTCCAGGATCTTTTCCGCCTGTTTTGTATGGTGACGTTCATAGTTTTTCCAAAAGATCTCCTTACTGTGCGGATCTACTGCCGTCACTTTGGTGGTCGTAGATCCGACATCGATTCCGATGATCATCGATTTTCGGCGTCGGTTCTCCAAACGGTTTCCCACGAAATCACTCCATGCCTTTACGGGATTAGGACGACACGATTATTTTTAACGGTCACAGCCAGTTATGATGTACACGTTTTTCAAACCTATACGTTACACTTTTGTGAACACAGGAGGATAACACGGAACATATTGGCATGCGCCCGCTGCATACTTGAAGCTGAATTCCACCATGCTACCGAAGAAAATATGCGGTAGTCTGCCCCGAAAAATTGTTCCTGATGAGCGAAAAACATTGTGCGAGGGGTGATCCATACGATATGCGCCTACTGTACACCGCGTTGCTTGTTCTGAACTTGCTTTTTTTGTTGCTTGTCGCGAATCATCCCGTTCGTCACATACGGCTAAATATGCGCAGGTCCGATAAATCGGAACGTTGTCCGCTGAGGACGAAGACCAACCGATCCATTAAAGCATCCTTGATTGCCATCGCGGCGGTCACACTTATCGCCAGTTGTACCATTCATCCACAAGGCATACAGCCAGTTCTCCCTGCGGGGCGCAAAATCGTCGTGATCGTTGTAGATTCCTTGACAAATCAAGCGTTACAACATGCGATCCGATGCCCAGATTTTCCGGCCCTCCAATATTTGATCAGACATGGACGCTACGTTCCCAATATAGTTTCTTCATTCCCATCGATGACGGTTTCTGACATCAGCACTATGTTAACTGGATCATATCCCGAAGATCATCGCATTCCTGGATTGATATGGATCGATGTGAACCGAAGAGAGGTTGTCAATTACGGGAACAATCTCAGACAGGCTCTACAGTTGGGAGTACGGCCAGTTGTGGAAAATACGCTCTATCATTTGAATCAGACTCACCTCTCGAAAAGAGTGCATACGATTTTTGAGGATCTGCAGGACAACGGATATACGACCGGAGCGATCAATATGCTCGTCTACCGGGGCAGAACCTCGCATCGATTGTCACTGCCCGTCTATGTTCGTCCGTTTTTGCATCGCGCGTCTTATCACGTTCAGGGACCTGATGTGCTGGTCTTTGGGAAACTTGCTGAGCAACGTTTCGCTGAAGGGAAAGACGGGATATTTCATCGTTTCGGTCTTCATGATGATTTTTCCGTTCAGTCGCTTGTCACCATCATGAAGCAGGGTCAACTGCCTGACTTCACGATGGTGTATTTGCCCGATAATGACAGTTACGTTCACAAATATGGCGTTGGCCAGATGAAAGGTGTTATAAAGGTAGAAAAAAACCTTCGGCGGGTTCTCGGTGCTTTCGGAAAGTGGAATGACACGTTAGGTCATATTACCCTGATCGTGATGGGGGACAGCGGTGTTACTCCCGTCTTGCCTGCGAAACGGCATCCAACTATTATGCTAAAGAATCTTTTTCAGGGTTACGCCGTTTATCGATGGGGCAAACCCTTTCATGACACGGACGATGTCGGTTTTGCGGTCAATTCCAGAATGGCGTATGTGTATATATTCAATCAAAACATCCAACACCCCGAGATGATAAGGCGATTGACCACAGATCGACGGATTGATGTCATTGCTTGCTTATACAGGAACGCCGTTTTCGTAACGAATCCAGAAAATCGGACGAGCCAGCTCGTTTTTTATAAAAACGGGAACACGAAGGATGTCTATGGACAGTCCTGGAAACTGAAGGGGAATATCAGAATACTTGACCTTCGCATCGGAGGAGACGGTCGTCTTCAGTACGGGAGATATCCGGACGTGCTGCAGCAGCTATGGAGCGCTTCCCATTCCCATAAAGGAAGGTATCTCATCGTGACAGCCAAAAAAGGGTACCAATTTGGCGACGACCAGTCACCGGAACACGATGGCGGTGCGCAACAGGGGTCCCTTCTCAAAGAAGACGTTCTGGCGCCGATCCTTATCGTCGGCGCCAGACAGGCTCCCCAGAGTTTAAGTCGCTTTGTCGATTTAAAAGCGTACTTTGTTTCGCTTGTCAAATCACAAGTATCCAGGGATACATCAATGGAGCCGACGCGTCACCAACAACCGGGATGAAAACCCGCTTGGCCGAAATCGTATGCTGCGCCGAGGCGAGTTCGGCGAAGCCGTGTTTGAGAAGCGGCGCAGCATACGATTTCGGCGGACAGAGACGAAAACCCGCTCGTCAGGATTCATATGCTGTGCCCGTCGCGAGTTCGGCGCAGCCGTGGCTGAGCAGGGGCACAGCATATGAATCCGGTCGGCAGGGACATTTACCCGCTTGGCCGAAATCGTATGCTGTGCCGAGGCGAGTTCGGCGGAGCCGTGTTTGAGAAGCGGCGCAGCATACGATTTCGGCGGGCAGAGACGATCGATTTTCCGGGATTATCAAGCGATTATCATCTGACTTTCCAGGTTCCACATAGTTCGATAGACCCCGTTCTGGGCAAGCAAAGCATCATGGGCGCCCCGCTCCACGATGCGCCCCTCTTGCATGACGACAATCTCGTCCATTTTCGCAAGACCAACCAAGCGATGGGTAATCAGGAGCAGCGATCGGTTACGGGCTGCATCCAGTATAGCCGACATGACCTTTTGTTCCGTGACGGCGTCAAGTCCATTTGTCGGTTCATCCAGCATAAGCACAGGCGACGATTGAAGAAACACTCGAGCCAACGCCATCCGCTGTCGCTCGCCCCCGGAGAGAGCGGCGCCTTGCTCCCCCACGAGAGTCTCATAGCCTTCGGGCAATCGGGCGATCATCTCGCTCAATTGCGCCAATGCGACGGCCTGATCGAGTTCGGAATGAGTCGCATCCGGTTTCGCGATCCGCAGGTTCTCAAGGACTGTGGTGTGAAACAGGTACGGTTGCTGGGGAACCACCGAAATCAGGGCCCGCACCGCCTCTGCGTTGTACGAGCGTAGTTCGCCCTCGCCAAACAGGATGGATCCTTCGTACTCCCACAGGCGCAACAGTAGGCTTACAAGGGTGCTCTTGCCCGATCCGGACGCACCCACAATCGCGAGATGCTTGCCGTATGGAAGATCGAATGAGACGCCGCGCACCACCTCCCGGGTTGTCTCCTCATACCGGAACCGCAAGTTCCGCACCAACAGGTTATAGTGTGCCGGCCTGGGATGATCTGCCGCACCTGATGCGACAGGTTCGTTCGGCAAGTCTGTATCGCCAGGCAAGCTGTTCTCGTCGTCCATACTCGTCATCGTTACATGCCTGTGTCTATCTTCGCACCAGACTGGATCGCGCACGACTGGTTGCCTGGTCGCCAGTCCAGACACCCGCCGGGCGGCCTCCATGGTCTGCCCCAGGGATTGAAACGCTGCCGGCAATGGCCCAACCGCTTCGAAGCTGGCAAGTGCGGCGAGGACGAGCGCCGTCATCGTCACCCCGCTTAAATGCCCCGTGTGAACAAGCGGGATCGCCATGACCAGCACAGCCAAAGCTGCGAAGTTTTGCACCCACGCAGATAGCCCCACGCTGACGCCGCTGACCTGACTCAGCCGAATCTGTCGCCGAGAAAGCTGAGCCTGTCTCGTTTCGACTCTGGCGAAAGTATCATCCACCCGATTAAAGGAAACCACCTCGGTCATTCCCTCGACGACATCAAGCAGATCCGTGTACATTTGTCCGCGACTCTGAATAACACCCTCGTTGTCACGTTGACTTAAGCGATGGGTCCAGAAGGGAACGACCACACCCGCGAACAACAGCAGTCCAAGCAAAACAAAGGCAATAGGCAAGTTGAAATGGGCAACCATGACATACACTAACGCGAGGATCAGGACGGCAACCAGCGGAGGCGCCGCTACGCGCAAATACAAATTTTGCAGGGTATCTACATCACCAGTCAGAGTGGTCAGAACCTCCCCGCTTTGAGTGTATTGCAGCGCCGCGGGAGCAAGGGGTTCGATTTTCTCATACAGCCACACGCGAAGCCTCGTGAGCATGCGAAACGTGAGGTCATGGGACACATACCGTTCCGCGTAACGAAAGACCGCCCGTGACAGTCCGAAAAATCGGACTCCAACAATCGGAACCCACAGCAATAAGATGGTGGATGGATGCAATGCGGCTTTCGCAATTAGACACCCGGAAGTGAACATGAGACCGATGCCCGCTCCAACAGTGGAAAATCCGAGCCAAATAGACAGCGCCATGCGAAATTTGAATGGGCTAAAGAAACGCCACAGTTGACCGAACATTTTCATCGCCGGACGCCTCCGCTCTGTACAACTTCCACCTCGGTGTAGGCCGCAAACAGGCGCTGGTACAAAGGGTGCGTGCGCAGCAGGTCGACGTGTCGACCCTGCCCGACGATGCGCCCTCCATCAAGCACAAGAATCCTGTCTGCACTGATGATCGTAGGAAGTCGGTGCGCCACAATGAGTGCAGTCCGTGACTGTAACAGGCGCTCCAACGCAGTTCGGATACAGAGTTCACTTTCTGGGTCAAGATGTGCAGTCGGTTCATCCAGGGTCAAAATGGGGCTGTTTTTCAGAAATGCCCGCGCTATCGCGATACGTTGCGCCTGTCCGCCGCTCAGACCCGCGCCGCCTTCGCCAACGAGGGTATCGAACCCCTGCGGCAATTCTCGGATGAATGCCTCTGCGCCGGCTAAACGACAAGCTGCCTCCATGTCCGCTGTCGAACATGTCGGTCTCGCCAAACGAAGATTGTCCGCAATCGTGCCGTGTAACAAGTGGGTAGTTTGTGGCACATAGGCCACCTGATCCCGCCACCAGGACATCGAGAGATTGTCGAAAGCAACGCCGTTCAGACTAAGCTGGCCCGATTCTGGATGCAAGAATCCGAGCACGAGATCAATGACGGTCGATTTCCCGGCGCCACTAGGCCCCACAATGGCGACTGTTTCACCAGGCGCAATGCGAAAGGATGCATCGGTCAAGGTATTCGTTCCTGATCGAAGATAGCGGAACGTGACATTGGTAAACTCAATCGACAGTGGAACGCCTGTCAGAACCTCCCCTTCAGGTTTGTCTTCCAGGCCGAGCGGCTGTGTCCCCAGAATGTCCAGGATTCGGTTGGCTGCGGTGACACCATTGATGCTGGCGTGAAACTGTGCGCCGAGTGCGCGAATGGGGGCATAGAATTCCGGCGCAAGCAACAGAACCACGAGGCCGTCTACGAAGGAGAGGTGTCCTGACAAGAGGCGAAGGCCAATGCCAACCGCAACCATGGCCGTTCCGAGCGTCGCCATCAGTTCAAGCGCGAATGACGACAGGAACGCCACACGCAAAGCGCCCATCGTGGTTTTTCGATAGTCGTCGCTGATACGGGCAATCACAGCGACTTGCGCCCGACTGCGGTTGAATACCTTTAACGTGGTCAACCCGCGCAACACGTCAAAAAAATGCGCACTCAGGATACTCATGGTCTTCCACTGCCTATCAGTGACGGACTGTGCAGTCTTGCCAATTAGAATCATGAATAGCACGATGATCGGCGCCGTAGCCGTGAAGATGACGCCAGAGAGCAGATCCCTGCCAAAAGTCACCGCTAAAATGGCAAGTGGAACTAGAGTGGATAACGAGATCTGCGGCAGATACCGAGCCAAATACGGTTCTAATTGCTCCACTCCTTCAAACGCGGTGTTGACCAATTCCCCGCTTTGCTCCTGTCTCAAGAAGGCGGGTCCAAGGCGAAACAGGTGTCGGACGAGCCGTAACCGCAGTTCTGCCTTGATCCGAACGGCCAGGCGCAGAGCTGTAATTTCGCTTAACCATCCCAGTAAGCCGCGCAAAACCACCAGGATGAAAAGGGCAAACAGGAATGGCCAGACAGCGACCATGTCCTGTTTGCCCAGAAAAACCGCATTCACCACCCGTGCCAGGAGAATCGCCTGCCCTATAATCAGAAAGCCGGCAGCCATGCCCAGCGCCACGGTCAGAACAAGCAAATGACGAACTGGCCTCACTTCCCGCACCAGCCGACGATCCATACTAATAATCCAGGTGGTCCGCAGGTTTGATGCGTTGCCGAAAAACCCAGTAATTCCACAACTGGTAGGCAAGAACGAACGGAATGACCGTCAAGGCAATAATCGTCATGACCTGCAAAGAGTAATGATTGGAAGCCGCGTTATAGATGGTGAGGCTCCAGTTCGGGTTTAGAGAACTGATCATGACCCGCGGAAACAAACCGAGAAACACCGTTAAAGTCGACAGAATAATGGTGACGCTCGTCATCCCAAACGCCCATCCGAGGTGCCTTGAACGGATGAGAAAGCGTACGGAGATGAGTGCAATCCCGGCAGCTACCGGCACCGGACCGGGATCAATCCCTTTCTTCGTGAACATATCCGTCCAGAGGTAACTGAGAACCAAAAACACGAATAACAGCACCGTGGTTAGACCACCGATGCGAAGCGCAGCGGCCCGTGCCCGCTCACGCAACTCCCCCTCCGTTTTGATGGTCAGGAACAGGGCTCCATGAAGAACGAACAATAGGACGGTCGAAACGCCCGCAGTGACCGAATATACGTTAATCAAGTTCCAGAAGCCGCCCACATAGTTCATTTTGGCGTCGATGGGAACGCCTCTCATGATGTTGGCAAGCGCTACCCCCCACAACAGAGGCGGTAACAGACTTCCAAAAAAGATGACCCAGTCCCAGGTTCGTCGCCAGGTTGAATTGTCGACCTTACTTCGGAACTCAAAGGCCACGCCTCGGCCAATCAGCGCCAGGAGCATCAAAAACAGCGCCAGGTAAAATCCGCTAAACAATGTGGCGTACCAGTTGGGAAAGGCCGCAAACATCGCACCGCCTGCAGTGAGCAACCACACCTCATTGGCATCCCAAAACGGCCCGATACTGTTTATCAGAATACGTCTCTCGACATCCTCGCGACCGAGGAACGGCAGCAACATCCCGACGCCGAAGTCAAATCCTTCAAGGAAGAAGAACCCCATGAAGAGGACGACAATCAAGGCAAACCACAGAATGTTCAGGTTCATCCACAGGACCTCCTCTCGTGCGTCACAGGCTTGGTTTCGTTACCGTAGATTCCGAAGACAGAACGTGCTGCTCTGCATCCGGGTATTGCTTCAGAAACTTGATCAGCAGGAACGCATCCACAACCGCAAGTACGCCGTAGACTGCGGAAAAACCAATGAACGTGGTGAGAACCGACGCGGCCGACACCGTCGGGGAGACCCCAGCCTGAGTTCTGAGCAGACCATACACGGCCCATGGTTGTCGTCCCATCTCTGTCATGATCCAGCCCATTATGTTTGCTATTAATGGAAGCGAGACGGCCCCGATCAGCGACTTGAGGAACCACTTCCTGTTTAATAGGCGATCCTTCCAGGAGACGTAGAATCCGTATAAGGCAAGCAGAATCATCAGCACGCCTGACAAAACCATGATCCGAAAGCTCCAGAAGGTGGTACGTACAGGCGGAATGTAGTTCCCGGAACCGTACTGCTTTTCATACTGCGCCTGCAACTGGTTGATACCCTCAACTTTGCCCGAGAGGTGATTGTAAGCGAGGACACTCAGAGCATACGGAATCTTAATCGAAAACGAGTTGCGATGCTGTGCCGAGTTGATGCCCGCCACAACTGTCCATGGCGCGTGCTCTGGGCTCGTGTTCCAGAGAGCCTCTGAAGCCGCCATCTTCATGGGCTGTGCCGTCATCAGATGCTGCGCCTGTTCATGTCCGACCACCGCAACCAAGATGCTCGACACGACGGCCAGAGAGATGCCAAGATGGAAGGAGCGCTTAAATATCTCGGTCGAGTTCCGGCGCAAAAGGTGATACGCACTGACGCCCGTCACAAAGAACGCTCCTGTAGACAGAGCGCCAAGCCAAACGTGCGGGAATTCGAGCCACAATTGCAGGTTGCCTATCAGGGCGAAGAAGTTCGACATTTCCGCGTGCCCGTTGCGAAGCGTGTATCCCACAGGTTCTTGCATGAAGGCGTTCGCAGTCAGAATCCAGAAGGCAGACAATGTCGTGCCGATCGCCACCAACCAAATGGCGAGCAGGTGGATCCTGGCGGAAAGCTTCTCCCATCCGAACAACCATACGCCAAGGAATGTCGATTCTAAAAAAAAGGCCACCAGGGCTTCAACTGCCAGAGGAGCTCCAAACACGTCTCCAACAAAACGAGAGTAACTTGACCAGTTCATCCCGAACTGAAACTCCTGTATGATGCCGGTAACTACACCAACGGCGAAGTTGATGAGGAATAGCTTTCCCCAGAACTTGGCCATTTTTTTGTATGCGTCGTTTCCCCTCATCACGTAGACGGTCTCCATGATGGCAATCAGTAAGACCAGGCCGATGGTCAGCGGCACAAAGAAGAAGTGGTAGACCGTGGTGACTCCGAATTGTAACCGGGCCAGAAACAGATTACTCATCGTTCCGCTCCTTTCTGTACAGTAGTCTGTCCATTCTATGCAGGATCATCCTGTCAACCCGCAGTGGATGCTGCAGAAAAAATAAACCCTCTCCGCGTTCAAAATGTCTTGATTTACGTCCGAATATTATTATAATGCATATATAACATTAAGAATTCAATATATTGAAATTGATCGCTGCTTTGACGTGATGGACAGAAAGGGTTGAGACACCATGATAGATTCAACGACCTCGGACATGATTCCCAACTCTTTTGTGTTCGATCTTCATTCGGATATCGCGACTGACGTCTCTCTACGCCGGGCTCGTGGAGAACGAAAAGTCTTTCAGCGCATCTTCTGTGATCGACTTCGGGCAGGCGGCGTTCAAGGATTAATCTCCGTCCTATGGGTGGAACCACAGTACCGGCAACGCAGCCCGGAACGCTTGCTCCAACTGCTGGGCAGCCTTCTCTCGGATGTAGAGGAAAGTTCGGATTGCGTCCAAATCGTCACCGACGCGAAAGCGCTTGCCAACACCATCCGTCAAGGCAAAATCGGATTGTTTCTCGGCGTCGAAGGTATGACATTTATTGAGCAGTGGCCGCTCCTGGAACTCCCACGTGAATCCGACGAAGGTTTTTATGAACGTTTTCGGCAGCCCTTATCCGTGCTTGGGAAGGCCGGATTGCGACATGCAATGTTGACCTGGAACGAGCAGAACCAATTGGCGTCTGGGTCCGATTCATCAAATGCACCGCGAGTCGTCGCTGAAGGGCTGACCCCGTTTGGCCGGGAAGTGACGCGCGAACTGCATCGACGGGGCATAGCGATCGATGTATCTCATCTCGATGACACTTCCATTGACGGTGTACTCGAAGAGGTGGATGGAACCATCATCGCATCCCACTCCAATGCGCGGACGCTATGTGAGGTGCCGCGCAATCTTAGTGACCGCCATATTCTCGAAATCGGGCGCCGGGGAGGTGTTGTCGGAATTAATGCTTATGCAGGCTTCATCGATTCGGTTCAACCGACTTTGGATCGATACATCGACCACATCGTATACGTGGCTGAACGAATTGGAATTGACCACGTCGCGTTTGGCTTCGATTTTACGGATTACCTCGAAACGCAGGAATTATGGCATACGGCGGAGCCTGAACAAAGGCTGGAACGTGTTGAGGATGTTCCACGGCTCCTTCGACGGCTGACTGAACGGGGATTTTCGAAACAGGAAATAGACAAACTTTCTTATGTGAACACTCTCCGAGTCATGGGAAAGCTTTAGAAAAGGAGGTGAGGACCACCAGGCATCCGGATACTCGTAATACTGTTTTGAAAGATGCGGTCTCCAGTCCATCATAAAGGGAGTGAATGTAACGTGGTCAACGCCAAAGAAGTAAATGGGAAAGGGTTTCAGCCCGCGCTTGGCTTGCTCCCGGTTTTGTCGATTGCCATCGCGGCGATTTCACCGACCACGTCCGTCTTTCTCGTGTACGGAGCGGGTCTCGGTTCGGCCGGTACGGGTGTCTTCTGGGCGTTCATCATCGGTGCCTGTATCGCTATTTCCATGGCCTTTTGTTATGCTGAACTCGGTTCTGTACATCCGCGCGCAGGCGGTGCGTACAGCATTGTACGCAAAGTATTGGGCGGACCACTCGGCTTCGTCGCCGGCCTTTTGTTTCTCGTTCTTGGGGTCGTCAGCACCGCCAGCATTCTGGTTTCCGCAGCCACCTATCTGAATTCGCTCGTGCCGCAGATCCCGGTAAACTGGGCAGCTGTGTTTATGATGCTGATCATTACGGTGTTCTCGCTCGAGCGGATTGGCACCGCGAGTTGGGTGGCCGCCGTGATGCTCGCCATCGAAATGGTTGTCATCACCGCGTTTATTATTGTAACGTTCGCTGCGGTCCATCATCCTCTCTCATTTTTATTGAGTCCCACAACGCTGGACCCCAAGGGACACGTTATGGGCGTCGGACTTGCCGGCATGATGGCAGCGGTGGTTCCAGCGCTATTTGCCTTCAACGGCTATGACTGGCCGTTGTATTTTGCGGAAGAGACGTTTGAACCCCGGCGCACGTTGCCGCGTGCTGTTATGTTCGCGGTAGTAGCGTCTGTGGTCTTTGAAGTGCTTGCGGTCATCTCAGCCACGCTGGCAATTCCAGACTTGAGTAAGGCGCTCGGTTCATCCGCGCCGCTCGTGTACATCGCTCAGTCTGTTGTGGGCCCGGTCGGAACAACCATCCTCCTTATTGGAGTGGTGATTGCCATGTTTGACACTGGGCTCAGCGCCAACTTGGGGTATGCCAGGATTTATCTGGACACCGCGCGCGAAGGAAGCTGGCCAGAACCCATCAATCGATTCTTCGCCAGCATGAACCGCCATCGGGTGCCCAAATGGGGTTTTGTCTTCCTCGGCGTCGGAAACGCCATCCTTTGTTACTTCACGTCATTGAACAACCTGATTACGTTCACTGGCGTGATCATTGTGGTCATTTACCTGCTCATTGCCGTTTCAGCGATAGTGAGTCGAGTTCGTAACCGCTCGACGGAACGCCCGTTCCGAATGCCTATTTGGCCCATCCCTCCATTCGTCGCTATCGTTGGAGTCATTTTGGCGCTGACACAACAGGCGTCCAGGGATTTGATCACGACTACTGTCATCATCGTCATCGCGCTACTCTATTGGCTTGCGTATTTGCGAGGAAAGTTGGAAACTGGATCGAAGGGCCTGTCTGGCAACGACATCTGACGGCGATAAAGCATTATTCACCCGATCGCCCCCTCAGAGCCCAGTGGCCAGAGTGGGGCTTTCCGGTGAGTGACAGCCTGAGGAGGGAAAGTAGCCTTTGGAATTTGATTACCAGAAACTCCGCAAGGTTCGTCAGGAGAAAGGGTTAACCATACAGAGGCTGGCGGACGCCTGCCAAGTAAGCGCCAGCCTCATCAGCCAGGTGGAACGCGGCAAAGTAACCCCGACACTTACTGTTTTTTGGAACATATGTGAAGCGCTTGACATTCCCATGCATTCCTTTTTTCAAAAGGAAGCGGATGAGAGCATGGTCGTACGCAAGAATCAGCGAAAAATCATTCAATTTCCGGGTTCGCACGTTCAGTATCAACTCCTCAGTCCTCATCTGCAGGGCCAAATTGAGTTCTTATTGGTAGAACTGATGCCAGGAAAAGCGCATGATCCGGAAGGCATGGTAACTCACATCGGTGAAGAGTGCGGGATGATTCTGGAAGGGGAACTGGTTGTCAAGCTGGGAACGCAGGAGATCCACCTGGAGGAGGGAGACAGCATCTATTTCCCATCCTCCACGCCGCATCGCTTTGTCAACCCGGGAGGCGTCGTCAGCCGATCGATTTGGGCCATGACACCCCCCACGTTCTAGGTCAGGTGATGTGCGATGGTTGGTTTGCGGGATGGACGAGCCAGTAAACAGGAGGAGAAAGGGTGGCAACGCGCCATTCAGGAGAATCAGGACATTCGCCTCTTTACGTCATAGCGGGTGAAACGGGGATCATGGAATAATGTACCGTGATACATGGGTGGAAGTTGACCTTGGGCGCATCGCTGACAACGTCCGACAAGTCAAAGAGTGGATCGGGTCCAACGTGCGCCTGATGGCCGTAGTGAAAGCTGACGGGTATGGCCATGGCGCGCTCCCGGTCTCTTTGACAGCGCTGGCGGCAGGAGCGAACTGGCTGGGCGTGGCAACATTGGACGAGGCTCTGGAACTGCGGAAGGCGGGGATTGTTGCGCCGATTCTGGTGCTTGGCTACGTAGCTGCCGAATATGCAAACGTCGCTGCCGAGTATGACATCGTGTTAACCGTAGTGTCAGTATCGCATGCAACCGCGCTTGCCCGCATGACAACAGATCGACCGCTGCAGGTGCATTTGAAAATTGACACCGGAATGGGCAGGCTTGGAGTGCGTACCACGAACGAAATCGAGCGGTGTTGCGCTATTCTTCGCGGTTCAAGCGCCCGAATCACCGGGGCCTTTACCCATTTCGCCGAAGCGGACAGACAGGACAGACAACGCGCTCTCGACCAATTTGCGCTTGCGCAGGCCCATTTTCTCATCTTGAAACAGTATATGGGCGACTCCGATGAACTCGTCCTTCATGCGGCAAATTCAGCAGCGACTCTCGGCATCCCTGAAGCCCATCTCGACATGGTCCGTTTCGGGATAAGCCTGTATGGGGTTCCCCCTTCCGATGAAGTGGACATTCACCACGTTCCATTGCGCCAGGCTCTTCGGCTATTCACACGCATTGTTCAGTTGAAGACTGTCGAGGCGGGAACGGCCATTGGCTATGGAAGTACGTACGTAACAACTGCGAAAACATGTGTGGCAACCCTGCCCATCGGGTATGCGGACGGAATCCCGCGCACACTGTCCAATAAGGGGTACGTGATGGTGAGAGGCCACACTTGCCCCATTTTGGGTCGCGTGTGCATGGATCAGGTGATGGTCGACGTCTCCCCTGTTCCAGACATTGAGGAGGGGGACATGGTAACGGTCTACGATGAACATTCGTTAGGACACCTGTCCCGTTTGGCTGGAACAATTCCCTATGAGCTTCTGTGCGACATTTCAAAGCGAGTTCCAAGGAGGTATATTCCACTTTCGCCGGTTCCGTAGACGGGCAGATCTGCGGCCCAGTGTGCCGCAAGTAATTCGGACAGAGCCAGCTCAAATTCTGCAGCGACTTCCGGGAATTGCTTGCGGTATTGTTCAAGCAACTCGTTCCACTCCTCTGCGTATGCTTCGCCCGCCGCCGCCAACTGTGAGTAATGCTCCCAGACGGAGGCGGGAACACGTCTCCCGGCCAAAGGTCGGCAGATAGTCGGCTACTGAACAAAACCCAGTTTGCGCAGGTAGTCAAAGCTGATTGCGACACTTTCCAGTGGATCTCCGTTGCACACATCCTGCTCGACGATCAACCAGTCAGCGCCACTGACGCTTGCAGTTTCAATGATTGCAGGAATATCGAGAGTGCCCCGACCCAATTCTGCAAAGGAACGCGTCTCATCATTTGCCATGTCCTTCAAGTGTACAAGGGGACAGCGTTTCGCGTACTTGCGCAGATACGCCAGTGGGTCCAGATTCCCTTTTGCGACCCAGTACGTATCCAATTCCGCCTGCACATGAACTGATGAAGTGTTTGCGTAAATTTCATCGAGAGCATAGACGCCTGTGTCTGATGTCAATTCGAATTCGAAGGCGTGGTTGTGATAGCACAGAATGATTCCCTGCTGCGCACACTTCTCGCCGATCTGCTCCAATGTTTCGGCCAGTTGCCGGTATTGCTCCATGGTTTTGCGAAGTTCTTCTGGCAGCCAGGGGCAAACGACATAGGAGAGACCCAACTCCTTTGCATATTCTAATTCCTGCTCCGTATTTTTAAGCAAATCGAGAGGAAGGTGGCTAGACACAGGTGTGATGCCCAGTTCAGATGTGATATGGCGCAGTTCCTTGGCGGACAATCCCCCGTAACCAGCAAACTCCACACCACGATACCCGATCGCAGCCACTTTTTCGAGTGTACCGACAAAATCGACACTCATTGCTTCGCGCAGCGTATACAACTGTAGGCCAATTCGTTTTTCCATGACTCTTCCCCTCTTCATTTTCTATCTTTGCTTACAATTTTGCGAGAAGTGATTCCACGAGTGAAAAAGCGTGTTTGATGATCACATCCGGCGCTTCGGCCGGAGCTTGTTTCCGTAATACCTCGATGGAAAGCGGACCGGTATAGCCCTTTGCCTGGATTCCGCGCAGAAATCCGGTCAAGTCGATCATTCCATCGCCTGGAAGCAGACGTTCCTGATCATGAGCTTCCTCGGGGGAATTCAACGTGTCGTTCAGATGCACGTGGACGAGTTTTTCCAGGGGTATCAGTGCTAACTCCTGCACGCTTTGCCCAGTTGTATACCAGTGATAGCTGTCCAGCAGCACACCGACATTGTCCCGTTCGACGGCGTCAATCAGCAACAGCAAATCGGGTATGGTATAGACAAAAGGATAGCGTTAATTCCACTATGTGTAATTGTGTGCTCGCTCCCGTCGATTCTGCAGACCCGTCGCCACCGGTTCGCTGGCGGCCCGTCCACGGGCAGGCTGCTGAATCCGCGTTGGCGTAGTGGCGTTTCGAGGCTGATGAACAGATGATACGCCAATACCGAAGGGAACTACAATAAGCAATTTACGATCGCGATGCCAGAAGATCAGCGATTTTGGCGCCGAAGAAGTCGTTTACGGACTCAGCCAACGTCAATCGTTCAACGTGAGACTATGCGATCGTCAAGAAGAGAAGGTCTGATCGCCCTTCTCTCCACTCCTCTATATGTTGGTCATGCCCAGCACGCGGGCACAACCGATTTCTGCAACAAATTCCCCGCCGCGCTTACACTGTCTACTGGCATCGACTGCGCAGCGTTACCCGTCCATCTCCGAAGAAGGTCTCGGGCTTAACACCTGCGCCATTGCCGGACTTGGAATCAGCGGTCCGCGATGTCCGGACGGTCCATCATATTCCACGCCCATATCGTCTGCGGTTTCTCCGTGTACGACAGCATCGCCTCTCCGGAGTTCCTCATCAGGCATGCGCAATGGCACGACCAGACCAATCAGTTTCAGGATGGCAAACGTGAGCACCCCGTCATAAGCAACAACAACCAGAAGTGCGATCAACTGAACGACAAACTGGTGTGGATTGCCGTATAGCCAGCCTGTTTCGGGTGGATAGGGTCATTGTTCTGCGTGGAGGTGTGGGGTATGAAGCGCAGGGTGCTCTCTGAAAGATCTCCTGCGCATGATAGAACAGATGTCGCAGTCTTCTAGAGCCCACCGAATTTTCCGGTTTGATAGTCCTCAATCGCCTGGAGTATTTCTGCCCGTGTATTCATAACAAATGGACCATACGCAACAACGGGTTCCCTGAGCGGCCTGCCGGCGTAGAGCAATACGCGCATGGCCTCATTTGCATGGACTGCGATTTCACTCGCTATGTCCGCTTCACAGGATCCCAACCACAGAGCTTGCCCCTTGTGAGCCTCAACCCGATTAGACCCGAACGTACCACGACCTTCCAGCACAAAGAGAAAACCGTTATAATCCCCGGGGAGGTCTTGCGCAATGCTCGTTCCTGATTCGAGATTGATTTCCACCATGGTGACAGGTACATGGTTCTTTGTGTTGGATTGAATGCCTGCTGAAGAACCGGAGAAAATCCGGATCAAGGCGCCGTTTTCACGCCGGACAGGCATGTCTGCACTGCGCAGGTTCTGGTAGCGCGGCTCAGTCAATTTATGACTGCGAGGGAGATTGACCCACAGTTGCAGACTATGGACTGTGCTGCCCTGTTCAGGGTCCTCCTTATGGATTACTCCATGGCCCGCGGTCATCCATTGCACATCTCCAGGCGATAATTCGCCTTCTCCGAATCGGTTATCATAATGCTTGAGCTTCCCTTCAATTACATACGTCACTGTTTCAATCCCTCGATGGGGGTGCACATCAAACGTTCCCTGCTGGAACCAATCTTCCGCCAAAAACAGAAATGGGTCGCAGGCTTCAAACTGTCCTGGTTCAAGTACCATGGCAGCTGCATGAATCGCGCTGTTTTGGTGTGGTTCGGCCGTCCAGACTCGTGTGATATCGCGTTGCACTGTCAAGATGATGACCTTCTCCCTGAATGTGTCTAGAGTCCTTTGCTATCTTAATTATTATAACATAGCGGCTATACTAAAGTAATGATCAAGTGAGATGACTGTCACTAAACGTCCGTCTGTTCGTCTATAGAGTAACCATGAGAAAGGTGATGAGCAACGTGAAAACTCAATTCAAATGGGCAGCGTTAGGCGCAAGTACTCTGATCCTGACGGCAGTCGGCGTGCAGGCGGCGCCTCAAAGGGCGGCGCAAACGACGAACCGTGAACCAGGCAGCCGCACGATTGTCATGCGCATCAGATCGTCAGGCGCCAATGGGTTTACCTCTGTGGACTTCTGGAATTCGCGACTCGGTTTGGCCTTGAGCACAAACAGCATCTACCTCACGCGCAACGGCGGCAAGACGTTTTCGCGTGAGTACACTTCTGCCAACGCCCAGCTATACGGGATCCAGGCGCTGTCGTCAAAAGAGATATGGGCGTTCGGTGACAACTCCATTTTGCATACGGCCAATGGTGGAATCAGATGGCAGGCACTGGCGGGGCCACCCGGTCCGGGCGTCATTTCCGATGTAGCATTTGGTTCACCCATGGTTGGCTATGCAGTTAAGGGAGACATCACATCGGGACCGACACACGTATGGAAGACCATCAATGGGGGGCGCACATGGCATGCTTCCACCACACCCGCTGGCACGAGTGAACTCGCGTGGTACAATCCGCTTGACGGTTTTCTGTTGACGGGGGCAGGCGAGCTTTATGGAACGACAAACGGCGGCCATACGTGGCACCTGACTGCAAAGTTGCCAAAAGAACAAGGGGAATATCCGGCGGCCGGCCGTTTGATCGCCGACGGTCCGCGCGACGCTTGGCTACTTCTATTCGGCGGCGCAGGGATGTCGCAAGGATCGTACGCGGTGTTTCATACGACCAATGGCATAAACTGGAGACCGGTGCTCGGCGTGTCAACGGCAGGAGCGGGACCTGCCCCGGGCGGCGCGGCGAATGCCCCGGCCGGTCCAGGCTCTTCGCCGGGCGCGCTGGCGGTCGTAAATTCGCGTATCGCCTATATGTCCGGCGGTTGCGAAGCATGCGGATTCGGAACCGTACAGGTGGACGGCACGGCCAATGGCGGGCGCAGTTGGTCACATGGCAGCGTTATTTTTGGCGCAGGCTCCTATGTCTACGGCTACTGGTCTCTGTCGTTTCCGAACCAGGAAGACGGATGGCTGGCGACTCAGGCGGGCCTTCTTCATACGACTGACGGGGGCGGACAATGGCGAGAAGTGTATCCACTATCTGCTGTGACGCCGGTGACTGCTTCTTTTGTAACGCCGACGCTGGGGTACGGTGTGGGAATTGTGGGTGACGCAAACACCGTGGTTCGCACCACAGATGGCGGACATGACTGGACTCCAGTCGGTAAGCTGCCCGGACATCCTGCGAACAGCAACGACTGGAACACTGGAACATCTGTCTCGTTCTCCAGCGCAGACCACGGTATTGCCACTCTTTACGGTCGCGTATACCGGACTGTGGATGGCGGCCGACACTGGCAACTCATACAGTTGCCAGATAAGACGGGCTATGGCTACGCATCGGTGCAGTTTCTTTCCGCGCAGTTCGGCGTCATTGGACAACCCTCATACGGTGATCAGCAACCGATTTGGGTGACGACCAATGCCGGCAGGACGTGGCATTCGGTTTCAGGTAATCTGTCAACCGTGAAAGGGACGCTGCTCGGCCGCACCCTCAGGCAACAGTTGGCTGCACTTACTGGGAACGGCCAGGCCACGTTGGCCGGAACGTGGACTGGCCGGTTGGCCTGGTTGACAACCTCCAGAGGCGAGATCGAAGTGACGACTGACGGGGGCCGGAAATGGACGACGCTTACGTTTCCTGCGAAATTTCAGCCCCAGGTGAGTGAGGTGCAGTTCCTGACGCCACTTGTCGGCTGGCTGCAGACGCAATCCGGAGGCTGGTACCGCACGACAGACGGCGGTCGCGTGTGGACATGGTTGGGCTGATAGATCTGCCAAGCGCCGGACCTATTGTAATCCACAAGCTGTAAGGAATGGGTTGGGTATCTCCATTCTACCCAAAGTTATTTTGCGCGATGGTAAGTATCAAGAAACCCTTGTAACAAAACCAATTCGTGGAATTGCAACGCGGCTCTATCTCGGCATGCTTTTATCACCGAAGCCCGATATACCCGCTCCAGTTTTGGGGATGGCGGACATTATCAAGCGCATGAACGCCCCGCTGGACCAAGTATCCAGCGTTTAATAATGCACTCCATGAATGTACATTCACCTAGAGGATGGATGCCGTCATACCACCAACCGCCGCGAACATTGGTTCGTGAAACTCACCCGAAATGCCCCCTCCAGCCGCGTTTCACAACTCATCAGCCAACAGCGACCATGCAACCGCTTCGTGTTCCTGCGCCGGAAGTATTGTCGCTCCGACTGAACTTTTGTCCATGTCGTAGTACACCACTATGGAATAGAGTGTGACAGACCGTCATGAAGGAGAACCGCTTTGAAAACTCCAGGGTGTCTTTGCGTAGAAAGCGTCTGTACGCGAGACCTTCGGGGTGTATGTGATATTGACTATTTTAAGCCACTTTTGGCGTGACGGATTGGGAGGAAGCGTAATGACACCGAAGCGCATTTGCATTCAGGACCTCAATGCGGCGATTGCCTTTGCCAAACAACTCAAGGTTACCATCGCGCAAGGCAAGTACAGACTGGCGATTGACGGAATCTCAGACGTGCTGTTCGTTTTGGGGCGGGCATTGACTTGCATCAACC
>JAJZCB010000050.1 GCA_021846285.1 Bacillota bacterium | reverse complement strand
GGCTTGTGCTGGACATGCGCGCGGAGTGTACGAAGGAGGTACATGAGCACGCATGTCCAGCACAAGCCGAAGCCCTGCGCCGCAGAGTTCTCGACCCTTTTTGAACAACCTCTAAAACCTGAAAGTCGCTGGCGAATCAGGCTGTCAGGGCGACAGCCTCACGCAAAAGCGCGGGTGGCCCTGACAGCTTTTCCCCATCCGGCATACAGCTCTGTACGTCGCTCCTCAGTCATCTGCGACACAAAACGGCGGTCGACACGCCGATGCTTTGACACGTCACCGTTGTCTTTCCAGAACCCGACCGCCAGTCCAGCCAAATAGGCCGCCCCCAGCGCCGTGGTCTCAAGGACTGCGGGGCGCTCCACCGGCACCCCGAGGATGTCGCTCTGAAACTGCATGAGAAAATCGTTGGAGGCCGCGCCCCCATCAACCCTCAAGCTCTTCAGTTGTATCCCTGAATCCACTTCCATCGCCGTGAGCACATCCCGTGTCTGATACGCCAGGGACTCCAGGGTGGCCCTGACAAAATGCTCTTTCTGCGTTCCCCTCGTCAGTCCGAACACTGCGCCCCGAGCGTCACTGTCCCAATAGGGTGTGCCGAGCCCAACAAACGCCGGCACAACGTACACGCCCTCTGTCGAGTCCACGGACATCGCCAGCGCTTCGCTCTCGGCCGCAGTTTCCAGAAGACGCAGTCCGTCACGCAACCACTGGACCGCCGATCCGGCTACAAAGATACTTCCCTCCAGTGCGTACTCTACTTTTCCAGAGAGGCCCCACGCGATTGTGGTAAGCAGTCCATGCTGCGAACGGACGGCCTTTGCCCCCGTGTTCATCAACATGAAACAGCCTGTGCCATATGTATTCTTGGCCTGCCCCGGCTCCAAACACGCTTGCCCAAACAACGCCGCATGCTGATCGCCGGCAATGCCCGCAATCGGTGTCGCTGCGCCATAAAACAGAGAGGGATCGGTCTGCGCATACACCTCCGAAGAAGATCTGACTTCCGGCAACATGGCGCGCGGCACTGCCAGCATGTCGAGGAGTTCATCGTCCCATCTGAGATCGTGAATATTGTACATCAGGGTTCGCGAAGCGTTCGTGTAATCGGTGATGTGGGCTCTTCGCCCTGACAGATTCCACACGATCCAGGTGTCTATCGTGCCAAACAGCAGCTCTCCCTGGGCCGCCAGTTGCCGCGCCCCCTCGATGTTGTCCAGAATCCACTTTACTTTGGTGCCTGAAAAGTAGGCGTCGAGCAACAACCCTGTTTTGTCGCGAACTGGTTCATCATATCCCGCTGCTTTCAACTCTTCGCAGATTTCCGCCGTTTGCCGGGACTGCCATACAATCGCATGATAGACTGGCACACCGGTGCGTCTATCCCAAACGACCGCGGTTTCCCTCTGGTTGGTGACACCGATGGCGGCAATCTCCTCGACAGCTATGCTGTGTTTGTGCAGAACCTCAGACATGACGCTCTGCACGGATCGCCAGATCTCGACCGCATCCTGCTCCACCCAGCCTGTCTGCGGGTAAAATTGCGTAATCTCCCGTTGCGCCATGCCAAACGCGTTGCCCATTTGGTCAAAGAGTACGGCCCTGGAACTGGTCGTACCCTGATCGATTGCCATGATATACTGCCTGGCCATCCAGACGACCCCCTTACGTTGACCGGATGCAATCGCCGCCGCGCTTAGTCGTAGACCACTTCATAAGCGCCAACCTGCGCCTGGCCCTCCGGCGACCTGCGGCCATGAGCGGCCTGAAAGTGCGGACTGGCCACCCAGTCGCGAAAGTGTTGTTCCGTCTCCCACCGCGTGACCACAATGAAGTGCGAACCATCTTGTGAACGCAGCATGCCAAATTTGATGAATCCAGGCACACGCGACATGTGGTCAGAAGCCTGCGCGAATCGTTCTTCCAGTATCCTGGCCTGCTCCGCACTCTCAATGACCAATCTGTTGTGCGCTTCAAACATCAGCGTCACCTCCTGAAACAATTGTACCGGACAAAGTTGGCAACGCCAACCGGGATCGGTCATACCGTTTCGCGCTACCCTAATAGTGACTCAAATTGCCGCGACGGCGCGCCTTCTTTTGCGCCCAGCCAAACACGAGCAGACCGATCAACAGCCACAAGACCGCGTTCACGACGCTCCAGAGCAGCCAGTCTCCTGCCCCGAACAAAGCGGAGCCTTGCGTCATCATGGAGCGCAGGAGCGCTACGACAGGCGAAAATGGCGCCATGATCGCCAGCCATCGCCACGCACCGCCAAGATTGGCCGTCGGCGCCATGATGAGAAACAACAGGATGAATTGCAGCAGGTTCAGGAATTGTTGCGAACGCTTCATCAGGATTGTCACACTGGCCACCAGATACCCAAGCCCTGTGGCGCTGGCAATCATCAAGAGTCCGGGAACCATGTCCCACGGTGAGACAAAAAGGTAATGGCCTGTAATCGCCATGACTGAAAACAGCGTCAGGATCGTGAACAGCAGACCGATGACGACATTGGCCATATTGCGCAGCAGCAAGATCAACGACGCCCCATACGGACTCATAAACACCTGTTCCAGCGTTCCGTTTTGCGCCTCGTTGGAAATCGTCCAGCCCATCGTGCCGATCGACATCATCGACAGCGTCCATAATGCATAGCCGACGATGATGTCGCTGAGGCGACCGCCAAGTATGGCCCCGCCCGCCATATAGGAGCCGCCCAGAAACAATCCGTAAAACACGAGCACAATCACGGCGAGTTCACTCAACAGTTCGGTGGGGTACCGACGCAGTTGCACCCACTCCCGCCGCCACTCCGCACGCAGCGCATGCAGCATCAGGCTGTCACCTCCCGGACGCTCTCCATAGAAACTGATTTTCTCGTATGCTCGCGAAAAACCGTGGCGAGATCCGCCGTTTCCCTCATGACACGGACAACGGAACACGGTTCCAGAGCGCGCATGATTTCGTATACATCGGTCGGTCGGTCCAGCACCACGCGAAACTCACACTCACTCGTCCACGCGGCGCCCAGATTGTCCGCCAGTATGCGCGCCTCAGCGGACGGCGCTTCAGCCAACTCAAACACATAACTGCTGCCCGTGAAACGGGCCAGCACATCCTCCTTGAACCCTTCCAGCGTCAAAACGCCGCTTTGAATGATCGAAATGCGATCGGCCAGCGTTTGCGCCACTTCCATCTGATGGGTGGTGAGAAGAATGCCCACCCCGCGTTCGTGGGCGAGTCTGAGCACATAATCCTGAATGCGGTCGGAAGCGTCGAGATCAAGGCCCAGGGTCGGCTCGTCCAACAACAGGAGCGACGGTGAATGGATGAGCGCTGCGCAGATGGCCACCTGCTGCTGCATGCCGCGACTGAGTTGCTGAACGGTGCTACCGATTTTATCCTCGAGCCCGAACTCGCGCATCAATTCCCTGCCGTGGTCCCGGGCCGTCTTGCGTGATAGACCCCGAATCCCGCCCCAATACTCAAAATTCTCAAGCGGCGTCAAACGCCAGTAGAGGTTGCGGCTTCCTTCTAGCACGGCGCCGAGATGACGCAACGCCTGACCCGATCTGCCAGACAGACTGTGGCCTTCGACGGTTACATCTCCGTCATCCGGTCTGACCAATCCCGCGATCATCTTGATCGTGGTCGTCTTTCCCGCGCCGTTTGGGCCAAGAAACGCCAGAATCGTACCCGCCGAAAGCGTAAACCGAATACCCCTGACCGCCTCAACGATCTGTCGATCCTTGGTTTTGTAACGTTTGACCAATCCGCCCACTTCCAACAACATTCAACACACCCCCATCGGCATACAAACGCCAACCATTTGCCATATTGCCAATTTTAGCGATGGGAGGATTTGTGCGCATCCGTCTTTAGACGGACGTTGCCAGCAATCACATACACAGGACTCCTATCCTGCGTCGACGGCCCAATGTTCGGCCCAGCGTGTTTGCGACGCCCAGCGGCTGTTGTATACAGATATGCCTTGCGACATTACCTCACGTGATAAACGCCTCCTGTTCAAGAACTCCATCCACTTCAAGGAGTTTGCGCACAAGCGGATGTTGATCACGATACCGTTCAGACGCGAGCAACCGCTGCAGTTTCGCTCTGTAATCGGGGCGCATGGGCAGGACATACTGGCGAAACTCATCCACCCACTCAGGCTCCATCCGCCAAGCGCACACCTCAGGCCACACTGAAGTCCGCAGACTGTGGAGGATCAGGATGCCGCCGTAGTCCAAGTCCCCCCAGTGCCAAAGAGACGGCTCGCTCTGACGCGGTGCGGAAAACAAGGACTCTCGCAGCTTGGCCAGAAATTTTCGCTTGTGAGGACTGTGGAATCCTCCCGCATAGACGACAAGTTCATCGCTCTGACGTTCCCGCGCGATATAGTGACGGTAATTCGCTTTGTTCTCGATCGACAGGATGCGCTGCACAGGCAGATTCACGATGAGCGCATCCAGCAGTGTAGCGGAATCAAGCGACACTCCTCTTGCAAACACTGAGCAATCCACCATGCGGCCTGCGACCATGAGCGTGAGCGGCCCGCAAAAAGAGATATCCTCGCCGCTGATTACAATGCCAAGTTCCGCCAGCGCGTCATCATCAGACAGCAGGTCCCCATACACCGAGTCGGGCTGCGCATGGTTCGAGTCCGTCAACGCCGCCGTGTCCTGCGAGTCCGCCGAGTCTGCCGAGTCTGCCGCGTGCGACCGAGTGGACGGAGACGCCACAGGCCCAGGACCCGCGAATCCCGGCCCCTTCCATGCCTCCACGCCTTGCGCTCCATATTTGCGGTACAGCTTGGCGACCCACGACTTCACGTGGCGTTCGAACAGTTTGCTGTCGCGCAGATACCTCTTTGAGAACACCCTCATGGCAAGTTCCTCGTCGCCCTTGTCCACGATTCCCATGAGCGACTGCAGCAACCACCCCAGTTTTTCCGGATCCGTCGGGAGCAGATGACCAGGAACCGTCGCCCGTTCATCAAGAGCCGCCAGCACATCCGTCAGCCAGAGTCTCATCCAGTCGACGCTCAGCGCATCGAAAACCGCCGCCAGGTTTCGGCGCACGGCCTGCACGATGTCCGCCCTGGACAGTCGCCCCAGCACTTGAAACCCCTCCGCGCCCCCACGCTCCGTAAGGTAGATGCGTTCCAGAAGATTGCCCGCCTCGAAACGCACCCATTTCAGATCAAGGAGCCCTCCACTTTGCCAATGTTCAAGAGTGGAATGCAACTCCGTGCGAACGTCCGGATCCATGCCTCCGCTCACGTAACCGCGCACCACCTGATCCGTCACGCGAAGCTGCGGACGCCGGACGGCGACAGACGACTGGTGCGCCTCCGCCTTGTCCAGCAGCCGTCCGAGCAGATCCCGCGCGATCTCCTGACCTCCCTGCATCTACGCCAACACTTCCTCTTTATTTGTATCAAATGCGTCGACGCGCGTTTCGCTGCCGATGCGCGTCACGATGAGCGTACGATCGACCAGTGGAGCGATATCCGCCAGTTTCTCTGTCGGCGCGGACAGAATCACCTGCAATCCGAGTTGTCGCACAAGGCGGATGCTTTCGCGAATCCGCTGATGGTCCATCTTGTTGTACGCTTCGTCGAACACGATCAGCCGTAGCGTGTTATCAGCGCCGCTTTGCCGCACTCGATAGAGTTGCGCGAACGACGCCAGCACCGAGATATAAAACGGCGTCTGCGTTTCGCCGCCGGATTTCTTGTTGAGGACGCGCGACAGGCGTGATTCCCGTCCTTCCTCGTCGGTTACGATAAAGTCAAAGTTCAGGTATGTGCGGTAGTCTGTAAACTTGTGCAGATTGCGTTCCAATTCGCCGTTCGCATCCACTTCGCCCACATCGACGATCTCCCTAAACAGTTCACTCACCACATCCCCGTACTGATCCTGGAATGCTTGTGAGAACAGACTGTGCCCTTCGAGCAGCATGTCATCCGTAATCATTTTGTAAAACCGTTCATACTGCCGATCCGGCGACACACGAAAGGAATACTGGTCGTGTCCGAAGCGGACGCTGCGCAGCGCAAGGTTCAGATCAGCGATCTGTCGCTCCACCGTTTCGATGTTGCTGCGCAGTTTGGAAACGAAGTCCTCCTGAAACTGAATTTGCGCTCTTTCCTTGGCCTGGCGAATTTTTTCGCCGTAGTCGGCGAGCTGCGTGTCTGTGAGCCGCCGCAATTCCTCTTCATAGGCGACACTGTCGAACTTTTGAATATCGAACCCTGTCTGGAAATTTTTATTATACTCCGCGCGCATGCGAACCAGTTCTTCCTTGACCTGTTCACGGCGATTCCAGTCTGTCTGCCGCTGCCGTCCGAAATTGGCGCGCAGCGCCTCGCTATGGCCGAGGCGGTTCATCTCCTGAACAAAGCGCGGCTCTGCGACCGTTTCAACAAACTCCTGGTCGTACCTGTTCGCGACAACTTCTTCCGCTTCGCGGGCTTCACCCAGCGCCGCGGGCAGATCGCTGGTCTCCAGACGGTTTTTTTCTGTGGCCAGCGCGCCCATCTGCCGACTGATGTCTTCCTTCTTTCCGTCGCCGGCTGTAATCTCGGCCTCCACGCGACCCAACTGTTCTTCGATCACCATGAGGGCTGTCAGATCCAGGTTCTGCAACTCGTGCGAAGTCTGCAAAAACCGTTTCTGCAAGGCGGGCAGCTTGGCCAGTTCGCCCTGTATCACGCGCATCTCTTCCACAACAGACGCTGAGACGGTCTCAAGTCTGACCCAATGTGACCACATCTGCGCACGCGGCGTCCAAGTCACAGCCGCTTCTTCGGTCTCCCGCAGTTTCTCACGCGCCTGCGCCAACTGCTGTGCCAGAGCCCGCCTCCCGATGTAAAGCGTCTCCCAGCGTTTCGGATTCAACTGTCTTGCCACGAAATTCTGGTACAGCATTCCGTCCACAGTGATTGAACTGCCATGGCGGCGAAGTTCGTCCACGGAATCGCATTTTACAATGCGGCCCAAGAGATAATCGGCGTATGCGCGCGCATAGGGGTCCTGCGTTTCAATCTCTTGCGCGAGCGACCCCGCCATGCGCGTCGGGTTTTGTTCCAACACGCGTCCGATGTCGACCAGGCCCACGTCATAGAGGTCCGCCTGCTTTTTGTTGCGTTCGTAGATGCGCAGGGCCTCTGCAAAGTGCTGCGGCGGTACCAGCAGATAAAACCGCTGCGTGTGCAGATAGCCCTCAATCGCCTTTTGCCACGTCTCGTCCGGCAACTCAATCGCTTCCGCGAAGATGGTGACGGGAACGTCCTGGCCCGTCTCTGCGCGCAAGCCATCCGCGATGAGAGCGCGCAGCCGCAAGACGCGCGCATCGTATGGCTTCACGCCGCGCTCCAGGTCAGCAATCACGGCGGTCAAGCGTTCCTTCTCCTGACCCAGCGTCGCGAGAAACCGCTGCAAAAGGCTGTGCCCCTCGCGCAGATGTTCCGCGGCCTCTGCCAGGCGCCCACTGACATCCCCAAAACGATCGGGATCGATCGCGACGATGTTCGCATCCACCTGTTCCAACCGTCGACCATGCCAATCGTAAGGAATGGGCCACTGGCGAAGCGCCGGAGTCAGCGCATCATACGCCTGCGCGAGCCATTCCCCCGCCTGCAAAGTGTCGGCAAACGGCGCCTGGCGTGAACCACCTTGCGACCCATGTGCGAACCAGAGCAGCCCTTCCTCCATGCTCTTCTGGGCCGCGGACCATCTCACACCCTCCGCCAGGATGCGATTTTGCCGTTCTCCATCCCTGCGAATCGCCGCATACTCCGCATCGATCAAACGCAACTCGTGATCGAGTCGCTCCTTGGTCTGCTGTACATCAGACGCCGCTCTCATCTCGATCAAGCGATCGCGCTCCGCTCTCAGGCGGTCCAACTCAGCGCTCTGCGCCACTCGGCGCTGTTCCGTCACATGGAGTTTTTCCGCCGCTTCGCCAATCTGCCGACGCACACCGGCGATCCGCTCCTGCGCGGACGCCCCTCTTGCCCGGTCAAGCAGATAATCGTACAACAGCACCCGTTGTTCCTGCGCCCGCAAACCCGCCTCATGATCGACAATCGAGTGGAGAGCGCCGATCTTGCGCTCTGTATACCGCATCTCTTCCTCAAGACGACGATAGTGCCGGATGTTGTCGCGCATATTCTCGATGTCCAGTTCATGACGGACATCGCAGACAAACTCTGAAATGAATCCAGCGACATCCATGATCGGCGAAAATGGCACGGCCTTGCGAAACAGCGTGAAAAACTTTTCTCCGATATTGCCCATTTCGCTGCGTAGGAATTCCTTGTAACGTTTGTTGGTGTCCATCATCTCGAAAGCGTTCTTTTTCTGCTGGTGACCCCAGACACGCAGGGCCGTTCGGTCGAGCGGCATGTCATCCCGAATAAAATGGAAGGAAGGCAATTCATCACGCAGCAGGAAGAAGCTCCGTTCATACGATCCATCCGCCTGACAGTCGAACGCAAGGCCCAGGCAAAATGACCGTTTCTTCACGGTGTCGACAAACTCCGCGACAACATAACTGGAAAACGCGCCAGAGCGCAGATATACGATCCCCGTCTCTTCCCTTTCGGAAATCTCGCCGAACAGATATCCCTTGAGTGTGCGACGCGAGTTTTCGTTCGCCGCCTTGTTGAAAAAATGACCGGACGTGTCGCCCAACATCACCATTTGCAGGGCGTCCACAATGGTGGACTTTCCCGCGGCGTTCTTCCCGGTGAGAAACGTCACTGGCTCGATCGCGATCGTTTGATGCACCATATAGTGCCAGTTGATCAGCAGAATCCGTTTCAGAAGTTTCAAAGCGCCTCCTCCTCGTTGTCTGGCGGGAATCCCCAATTCTCGGTATCCTCGGCATTCTCCGTTTCCTCAGCACCCTCTGTGCCGTCGCCAGACTCCCTGAACCAGGAGTCCGCGCCGGTTCGGTTCTCGACGTCTTCACCCCTGCCCGCATCCGCACCGGAACCCTCCAACTGCTGAAATACCGCGTGAACCAGTTCGTCCGGAACGAGCAACCGGATCGCCGGATAGAGAAGCCACCGACTCTCTGGCTCGACTTCTTCTCCCTCCACCCGTTCGACGACAGACAGCCGCCGCAGCGTTTGCAAAGACGCGGTCAACTGGGTGACAGGGAGTTTGCGATCCACGATGCCAAATGTCCGCAGCTTCTCCAGGATAACGCTTAGCGTGAGCACAACCTCACGGCGGCCCGACGCCCGGCCCATTTCCTCTTCATAGAGCAGTCGCAGCGCATAGACCAGATACGTGGTAAACCGGTCCAGCCGGGCGCGGTTGTTCCCAAACCGATTGTACAGGGCGATGACGCCGCGCTGGGCATCAAACTGGAGCGCCCAGCCAGCGACCTTCAGATACTCTTCAATCAGCGGGCGCATCCGTTCCACGAGCCGATAGTGACGGTTGCCGGTGAGGCGTCCTTCCCTGGAGTTCCACACATCGCGCACGAGAAATGTCCGTTCAAAGAGAATGCTCAACACTTGAGCCAATTCATCGCGGTCCCGTTGCGAGAGCCGTTCATAGTCGTCGTGCCAGCCCACTGTCCACAACACTCCTGTCCTGTTCCGACAATAGATCTTTCCTGCTGGGCCGTTATGTGGGTTGCTGTTTGGCAGTTCGCACGAAGGAAAGCACGGGGATGCCATACCCGTTGATCGATACAGAGCGTTGTTGCTCAGCCCATTCCCGAAGGAAGGGGAAATCCGGTTCGTCCGCCCGAATAACGGCTATCATGGTGCGCAGGAAATCGTCCATTGAATGTATCCTTAGATCTTCCGATCGAACGATCCCGTCGGTGATCATGGATCGAACCAGAAAACGGGTCAGTTCTTCCGGTGAGAACAGAGAGTGAATGCGCGTCATAAGTTCCTGCGCCTCAGCCGCGAACTTCGCTGCAGACACGGAGCCTGTCGCCTTGAGGGGCTGAGGATCGCTCCGTTCACGACGCTTGGGTTCACGGTACAAGGAATCAGTATCCGTAAAACGCGGCCGAAAGAACGGCACCTCCGACATGCGTCTTACGAGCAGGTCAGCATCATCCGCAGACAGAGCTGCCGTCGTTTGAAAACCCCCTTGAACGTGACCCTGGCGAGTCGCTGCGCCCCGCTCCCCGGACAGTGAGGGCACTGCCTTAAGAATCTCGATCAGCTTTCCTCGCACGTCGCGATCAGCGTTAAGCAAATACTGAATACGGTCTACAGCGGCTCGGCTGTACCTCGCGTTGCGCCGATCAATTTCGCCCAAAACTTCATCCATGGAGCCAAATGTCTCAAGAATGTGATCCATCATGCGAATGCACTCATAACGCGCGTCGGATTCACTGAATCCACTCTTATGGACGCAGAGCGACGAGGCCAGTTGTTCGAGGATGGCGCCGTCCTGCAGCCACTGACGGAGCGTGGCCACGATGCGCGGCCGAAAGCGGTGCACGCTGTCCACAGTCTTCAAAGGATGGTATGTTTTCAGCGCCACTTGCAACTGGTACTCATCGAAGTGTTCGGCGAGCAGGTCGCGTATGTCCCTGCGCTCACGCAGATGCTCGTAAAACTCATGAATGCCGTGGAGCAGCGCACGCAAGCTCTCCAGAAGCGCCTGCGTGTTGTCATGCGCGGCCTGCAGCGCGGGATACATATACTCTCCACGCTCTTCGTTCGCCGTTTTCAGCGCGGAATATGTGCTATAGACGTAGGAATTGTATGGTCGTTCTTGTGGGTTGGCAAGTTGCCAGAGCGTCTCAAGAAGCGTACTGGCATAGGGCGGCACAAGCAGCAACTCATCAAGCGACTGATCGTCCGGCACAGCCTTAAGCCACCCGGTTTCCACAAGACGGCGAATCAGCGTATACGCGCGGGCGCTGACCGTATCAGGGTCGGTGTCGCTCATGGACCGCGACCCACCTGAAGCGACGGTCGCGATTCCTGCCGACGCATCGTCCGACTGGCCTGAAGGGAACACAGCGCCAGAAGTCGTCGTCCCTTCCGCCATATCGTCGGGTTCCAGGGTCAGCAGTTCATTCTCCAGATCATGCATGATATACGTGGCCAAATCTGTCCGTCGAAAGCGCAGCTCAAATCGATAACAGTCGCGCAATACCATCAGCGCCTTGAAATACACGCGCCTGTTCCTGGCCGCAAGAAGCGAAAACAGGCCTTCCGGCACCGCGTCGAAAACACTTCGCACCTATCGTCATCCTGTCCATGGTTGTTACAACCATTTTACGGCAGTGGACCTGGGATGTACAGCGATCGGCGGATTCGGCCATGTGCGTCGTTCCTGTGTCGGACAACGTACAAAAGGGTGGGAATGAAATTCCCACCCGGCAAACAGTCTGACTCATCAGTACGCTCCGACAGCGCCAGTTCCGGCGCCGTATCCGCCATATCCTGGCACCAGCAGGAAAAACAGAACAAAGATGATCAAAAACACAACCGCCCAACGCGTATAACCTCCGAAAGCTCCCACTGTGCATCCTCCTTGAAGCACGACATGCGGTATTCTATGATTGCGTACAAACTACCGTATGGGTGTTTGTACCGAGTGTAAGCATGGCGTTAAAAAGGCTCTTCCCTGCCTGGCATGATTTGTGGTCTTTGGAAACACATAGTGTTACACTTGATAGAGTTACCCGAATGATTTCTATTACAAGGAAATGAGGACGCGCCGTGAACTCCGATAACGATGCGGTCATTTCAATCCGCGGCTTAAAGATGCTCTACGGAGACAAGCTCGTTTTGAAGGGAATCAATCTGGATGTGCGCCGCGGGCAGATCATCGGCTATATCGGACCGAACGGAGCCGGGAAAAGCACGACCATCAAGGCCATGTTGGGACTCGCGACAGGATACATGGGAGACATCCGCATCTTTGGGCGGAACATCTCCGATGGAGACGTGGAGTATAAGCGCAGGATCGGTTATGTGCCGGAAACGGCGGAGATTTACGATGCGCTGACCGCAAGAGAATACTTAACTTTCATCGGGTGTTTGTATGGAATGGATGAAGTACAGGCGGATCGAAAAGCGCAGGCCCTGATGCGGACTTTCGATCTGGCAGCGGTGTACGACGCACGGTTGGCATCGTATTCCAAGGGCATGCGACAGAGGGTGCTGCTGATTTCGAGTCTGCTGCACAATCCCGACATTTTGTTCCTGGACGAACCCCTGAGTGGATTGGACGCCAATAGCGTGATGGTTGTCAAAGATATTTTGGTCAGGCTGGCCGCGCAGGGAAAGACCATTTTCTATTCCTCGCACATCATGGATGTCGTAGAGAAAGTCAGCAACCGCATCATTTTGCTCGACTCGGGTCAGATTGTTGCCGATGGAAGCTTCGAAGAACTGCAAGAGCGTTTGAATGAAAAGTCTCTCGAAGAGATCTTCAATCAGATTACTGGCTTCCATGAACACAAGGACATCGCAGAGAAGTTTGTGTCCATCGTTCAAGAGGTGTAAGCAAGGTGCAAGCGAGGTGTGAGCGATGAAAGAATTCATATCTTTGAAGGTCATGGACCGATTGCGGAGCGTTTTTGAGACATTGGGTTGCGACTACCGCGTCATGCGGCAGATCGTGCAGGTCAAACTGACCATGGACAGGCGAAGAGTTCCGACCATTTTACAGGGAACTGCCAGGAGAACGAGCCGGCCGGAGTCGGACGACAAGAACAGTTTCGTTCCCTCGCTGTTGCTGTATGCGTTTATGGGCCTGCTCACCGTGCCGTTTGTGCTCATGACCCAGAACTACATGTTTCAAATGAGCGTCACGTTCGGTATCCTCATGTTTCTCATCATGAGCTCAATGGTAGCGGATTTTTCGTCCGTACTGCTGGACGTGCGAGACAGAGTCATCATTTCAACCAAGCCGGTGAACAGAAGAACAATGAGTTTTGCCCGCACTATCCATATCATGATTTATCTGTTCCTGTTGACCGGTTCTCTTGCGGGCGCCCCGTTGCTGGCCGCATTGTTCGCGCATGGCGTCGTGTTCTTTCTCGCTTTCCTGTTGGAAATCATTCTGATGGACATCTTCATCCTGGTTGTGACGGCGTTATTGTATCTGCTGATATTGAGCTTCTTCGACGGCGAGCGCCTGAAGGACATCATCAATTACGTCCAGATCGCGCTGTCCATAGCGATCACGGTGGGTTACCAAATAGTCGGAAGATCCTTTGAGGTGATCCGGCTGCATATCGTCTTTCACACCGCATGGTGGCAGGCGGCCGTGCCGCCGTTTTGGTTCGGGTCCACGTTTGAATGGCTCATGCGGGGACATGCCAGTCCGCTGTTGATTCTATTTTCCACGTTGGCCTTAACCGTTCCCATCGTCTCGTTTGCAGCCTACATCCAGTTGATGCCCGCATTTGAAAGGAAACTGCAAAAGCTCTCTTCAAGCAGCGCCAGAGGCAGAATGAAGAAACGTGCATGGTCGCGGGCCATATCCCGCATCATCTGCGCGGGCAACGAGGAGCGGGCGTTCTTTCGATTTGCGTCTGTGATGATGGCGAGAGAACGGGAGTTCAAGTTAAAGGTGTATCCATCGCTGGGATTTGCCATGGTGTTTCCGTTCATTTTCATCCTCAATTCGGCATGGTCCAACGGACTGAAGGACCTGGCGTCGAGCCGCTGGTATCTATCGATCTATTTGAGTGCGTTGATGATCCCTTCGGTTGTCATGATGCTAAAGTATTCTGGACAGTACAAAGCGGCTTGGGTATACAGGACGGCGCCCATTCAAAGCATCGCCGCAATCTTTAAAGGAACCATAAAAGCATTCCTCATACGGCTCTTCCTGCCCATCTATTTGGTGGAGAGCGTTGTTTTTACCGCGATTTTTGGAATCCGCGTTATCCCGGATTTAGTCGTCGCCTGTTTGAGCATGCTGCTGTATGCTGTTATTTGCCTCCAATTCACACGAACGAGTTTGCCGTTCTCTGAACCATTTCAAGTGGTCCAGCAAAGTCAAAGGTATGTTGGCCTGCTCTTGCTTTTGCTCATTGGCGTGTTCGCCGCCATTCATTTTGTGTTTACGCTTATACCTTTTGGCGTCTATATTTACATGTTCCTGTTTGTGCTGCTCAGTGGAGCGGTTTGGGGCGCAGGGGTGGGTTTTCGCAACGAGAAGTTGCTGGTTGACCCAGCTTCACATCTCTATCCTTTTCGACAAGGGGAATGAGTATGTCAATACAGTGGATGCCCATGGCTTTTGTTTACATTGCCGTCACGTATTTGGCCATGGCGCTGGTTCACGAATTGGGGCACTATATTGTCGGTATGGCGAGTGGCGGCGCCGACGGTACGATCCATTTTGGCGGCGAACGGGGCAGGGAATATACAGTGCCGTTAGGGAAACTGAGACTTTGCGTATCCCTTGGCTACCTTGGGTTAGGGTTGTGGTTCAGCATACCATATTGCATCGTAAGGGGCCGAAGACGCGGTTCGTCAAATGACATCCTGTTCTATTTCGGCGGCCCGTTGGCCAACGCTCTATTGCTAATACCGCTTCATCAATATCTGCCCATATTGTGGTTCGATCTACTGGCGTGGTTCAGAGGCGACTTTACAATCATCAATTCATGGGGGTCTGCGGCTGCCTTTTGGGCGTTGTGTCTTGCAATTATCCCCCTGGTGCCGTGGCGTTATCGTCGCAATGGCCTTGACAGTGATGGGTTGCAATTGATGACGTTCCTCCTGGCGCTTGTCCGACGCAGCGACGCATAGGACGCACAAAGAGCGAATCACCCGCCCTTCCGGTGGGCGACAAGATGGAATATCTCGTGATCGTCCAGACGGATAGCGGCTATGCCACGACGCTGAGCACGGATCTCCACAATGACCAGGCGCGAGATGCGGGGCAGCGGGTCTACTGGAGTACACAGTGTTTGCGCTAGCGCGAGCTTACGGGTTATCCAAGGAATTTCCTTGATGATCGCAACCAAGGGTGTGTAGGAATTGACCAAGCAGAATGTATGGGAACTCGCCAACCGTTACCCACTCGTATGGCGTTTGTGGGTATCTCGGCTTCTTACGGCGAATGCGGACGGAATCGGACAGTTCTCAATTCAGTGGCTAGCAACAACATTCCCGAACCCAGCATTCGCTTTGGCATATGCCAACACGTTTGGTAGTCTGGGTTCAGTTTTGAGTAGTTACCTCTTTGGCTGGTTATCCGACAACATTTCTCCAATATTTCTCATGGTGGCGGGTAACCTAGTAGGTGCAATCTTCACAATCGGCATTGGTTTGCTTCTGCACAGCCACCGTTCCA
The DNA here is from genome assembly GCA_021846285.1 of Bacillota bacterium. Taxonomy (GTDB): domain Bacteria; phylum Bacillota; class Bacilli; order Alicyclobacillales; family SLC66; genus JAKADD01. The sequence goes on along the minus strand of JAJZCB010000050.1, from coordinate 10,835 downwards.
TCAGTTTACTCCTGATTTTAGTGTTTTTATGGAATGTGTTTACAGCAGTTACCCGTGCTGCTTCACGTTCCATTGTTCCGCGCACAGTGAATCAAACGGACTTACCTAGAGTCAATGCGTGGATGGGGACCATTCAACCAATTCAACAGTTTTTAGCGAAGGGATTCGCTGGGATCATTATCGCGACGGGTCTCGTTCATGCGTTTCTCGCCGCTGCGATTGTGATGATGATTTCGACGATACCCTTGCTGACAAAGCGCGGATATCCGGAAACTACACATCGTCACGCCAAAGCCACTCATATTTTGTCAGGCTTCGGCATCGTCTGGTCAAATAGACAATTAAGACAAATGGTTGTATATACATCCGTTCAAAATTTTGGGTTCAGCTTCTTTCTCGGAGAATACGTGCTGTATCTAAAGGAATCAGTGCATCTGTCTGCCACTCAAATTGGTTTCGGTCTAAGCGCTGCGACATTCGGCACCGTTTTCTCCCTCACATTTGGACCAAGGTTACTGCAAAAACGCATGCAGTGGCTGATCGTATCATCACCTATGCTTATTGCTGCAGGGATTGCGGTGATTTCAATGGGGAGGGGTATGCTGGGGTTCATATCAGGGCTATTGTTACTTGAGTTGGGGTCTGGGTTCGCCAATCAAACAGTGGCTTTGATTCGCCAGCGGACAGTTCCAATTGAAATCATGGGTTCTGCTACGGGTGCCCTCACGCTATGTCACTCTATCTTAGTTCCTATCGCCATGGCATTGGCTGGACTCGTCGCCGTGAACTTTGGCACGGGCGCTACAATGCAAATTGCCTGGATCGTGGTACTGCTGTCAGTCTGCTTTGCATGGACACTCTCACAATCAACAAAAATCAGACTACAAGATGGTCAATTAACGTCTCACTCCTTATGAGAAGCTAAAAATGCTTTCTTCTACTCAGAATATGCCGACCGCTAACACCCTTATTGCGCATAAAGGCTGTGACTTGAAAGTCGTCGGAACAAGGTAAGCCCCATGCGGTCTGTTCGAATAATGAACAGTAAATGGTCCGCGGATGGTTGCCGCACGGATGACAAACGAAGAGACTTCTGGATGGCTTGAGACTTATGAGGCGAAAGTCTCACGGCCGGTTCTTAGGGGGCTCGGGCACCGCGAGGTGCCCGAGCTACCCAGCCAGGATAACGCAATTGTTTGCGTTATCAGATGAGTGCAACAGTGGCCAAGATGCAGTCCGTAACAGCAGTAATGCGTGTCAATAACAGAACAACAGGAACCGTCACAATTTGTATACAAACGTATGCAAATTGCATATAAGTGTCGTGGAGGGATGTATTATGGCGGAGACATTCCGTAAACGTAAAGTTGAGGATTTTGTCAGAAGACTTAACTTGAGAGAATCAATTTTGCGGAAGCAACTTCTTCAACGCGAGTTTGCAACTAATGAGCAATTTTTTCAGGGACAGCTTAGTGCCGTGGATGCAATCATTCAAGAGCTGGCTGAGGCCTTTGACTTGAACTCCGTAGAGTCTAAGGAGCTTAGTGAACGGGAATGGGTTCAGGAGGCGACAAGGAGTCCGTCCTTCGAATTTTTGAACGACCCGTCAGAGGATATCTACACGTTAAACGATGGGCGGGGGACATCTCCACTACACCCAGACCCGCTCCACGGTCGCGGCCTCTCCGTCGACTGTCACGACAAATACGTCCGGGTTGCTCAGATCCGCCCACTCCGCAAAACCGAAACGCCCGTCGAAATGCCGTAGGAGCAGTGTCATCAGATTGCCATGGGTGACGATGCCGACACAACGCGCCCCGGAGGCCAACACCTCATCCACGACCGCCACCGCGCGGCGCATTGCGACTCGGCTCGGCTCACCGCCAGGAAACGTCAGATCAAAGTCCTCAAAGGTTCGTTCGAGGGAAGCGAGCCAGTCATTCATACTGACATCGCTCAGCGCCCGCTCCTGCAATCGCGCGTCGATCCGTACCGGAACGCCGGTTCGCTCCGCCCATGGTTCGATGCTCTGCCGAGCGCGCAGATAGGGACTGCAAACGATCATCTCGATGCCGCTGTCCACGAGAAAATCCGCCAGCACTTGCGCCTGTCGCCGCCCCTCAGGAGTCAGGGGCGCGTCCGCCGCCTTACCGAATGCCGAACAGTGACGGATCACGTAGATCTGTCTCATGCGTTGCGCCTCCTATCACACATGCCACGCGGCCTTTTCTGCGACAGTCAAGCGGTTCAACGCATCCGAATCGACGGTCAGGCCGTGCTCCAGTTCGGCCGGGACGGCTTCCAGCCGAGGATCGTCGAGAATCGCCTCAATGCAACGCTTGGAACCCCCGACATACGTCCAGTACAGATCTACATCCCCAGCCACACACCATGCCCGGTCATCCGGGAACCAATATTCCGGAGGTGAACCGTGAAATTGGCTGAATTCCGGCACTGTGCATAAGTCGGCCACATACAGATAGCAGCGGCTTATTAAGACTAGCGCTTTTCGAAGAGCACTTCAGGGTACTGCTTTGCCGGGTCGGCAAGCAGCGCTGCCGGACTACCCACCAGATACCGGTTGAAGAACGCCAGCGAGTAAGCGTTGACGATGTCGAACGCCCGCTGCGCATTGATCGGCCCGGCAAAGCCAAGCTGAGGCGCCAGCGGCGAAAAGTAAGGAATATCGGTAAAATTGAGGTGGAACATACCGGGCACCTGCACATAGTACCCGTCTCCCGGCGGGCTCTCATTGAACGCTTCCCGCATGGTGGTCAGGGTTTGGGCGATGTCCGCCTCTGCCCAGCCGCCGGCCCGCTGTCTCTCGAGCCGCATGGTGTCAGCATCCCGAGTGATCCACATACTCGGCTGCCGCAATCCAGCCTGAAGTACATCGGCAGGCACGGCAGCGTCCATCATCAGACCAGCCTTTATGCGTGGATCCATGTGAAGGGCTTCACCGGCGACCATGGCGCCCAGCGAAATTCCGAAAATACCAACGCGCTGCAGGTCTAGCCGTCCGGTCAAAATACCATTCGGATCAGTTTTGTCCAGAGTGGTGAACTGATCCAGGGTGAAGCTGACGTCTTGCGCGAAATAAGGGATATTACCATTCTTGAGAGTCTGTCCGTTCACTGTTGGCGCTTTTTCTGCCGGGTTGATGCTCTGTTGGGTGAGAGGTTCCATCTGATCTTTCGTCCATCCGGTTACCTGATGTCCGTCCGGAAAAACTACCGACGCAGCAGCATACGGATGATCGATGGCCACGACGATGTAGCCGTGCGAAACCAACTCCTCAACCTGGAAGGTATTCATCTGACGAAAGCCGTTTAACCCCTCCAGGAAAATCAGCACCGGATAGCTGACCTTATCAGTTGCCATGGGTACGGACGCAACGGCATTTGTGGTGACGTATTTGAAGTGATCGAAGGCGAACCCCGGCAAATGCGCCAGCCGCGCCAACGCGGGCGAAAGTGCGCCAACACCCTGCACGTAGGGAGCACGCGCGGATGATGAGTTCTTCGTAGCCGGATACCAGACCTGCGCCATCAATTCACGATGGGCATTCGGATCAGCGCTAAAGATCTCGTGACGACTTGTATCTACCCAATGATAGGTCAAAGTGCCGATCCGGTATGGTCCACTTGGACGCGGAAAGCGGAATACGGGCAGCACTATCGGCAAAACGATAGAAATTGCCAGTGCGAGCACGCCCAGCCCAACACCCGGATCCGCAATTAATCGATTGACATGTATGCCGCCCGGAGTGGCAATACCGACCACCCAGATTAGGAAGAAGATTATCGCCAATGCGTAGGCCGGAACCATCTGCCAGCGGCGGCCCTCAACCAGAATCTGTATACCGGCTGTCAGCACCGTGATGAGTGCCAAATAACCCATCCAGTGAATCGCCTGGAGCCGCGGAACCGCCAAAATGCAAAATGTCAGTAGATTAGCAAGGGTCAACAGGATTTCAAGACGTCGCATCGTCTACCTCCACAGTGTCTTCGAGCTTTTCACTTTAGGTCGACTATGTGGATGTGGGCCCGCGTGGATGGTTTGTGTTGCCCTGGTGCGTGTGCCGGCGAATCCCGCCACGCAATCCGGTCCATTGCCCGCCACCGATTCCACAGCATGAGCGCCACGCAATCCGGTCTCTTTCGGCCACTTTCGATCAGGCGCTACAAGTCTCTATTTACATATCATTCTCGCCCTTGGTTTGCAAGGAAGCGGCGAACGTACTCGGCGTGAGCGTGTCTAATTTCATTATCGGGAGTGTGCAGGCGCGCGCAGATGAAGTCATTCGAAGCCGATATGTCATCGACTTGACCATGCAGCGCAGCAGGGCTTTTGTTGAGGCTCTTCACTCCCCGCCGGGCCCGAATGAGGCTTTACAACGCGCGAAGGCGCTTTACGATGAAAGTGTGGAACCGTGACCGTGTATGGAACGGAACGCTTGAGCAAAACTCATGATCGATTATCTTTCGATTGCGGTGACGAAATCCTGAATCTGTTCTTGCGGGAAATCGCCGGACAGGATGCCAAACGCCATGCTGCCGTCGTGTTCGTCCTGATAACCCGCGATGAACCGCAGAGAATTCGCGGATTTTACACCCTTTCGGCCAGCAGTGTGAATCTGGTCGACCTGCCGGATCAACTGAGAAAACACCTGCCGCGGTATCCCGAGGTTCCCGTGACGTTGTTGGGACGCTTGGCGGTCGATCTTGCCTTTCAAGGCCAGGGAATAGGGAAACGCTTATTAGTGGACGCGCTCAAACGTTCCTATGCACACAGCGCCAGCATCTCCGCCGCCGCCGCAGTCGTGGATGCAAAGAATGCTGACGCAGAACGGTTCTATCGTCACTTTGGTTTTCAATCCCTGTGCAATGCGCGGCTTTTTTGCCCATGAGAACCGTGGCGCTGTTAGAACGAGAGTCGAAGACCGAGAATCTCATTCAATCTGTCACTTCGTAGACGTCTGAACGCATACTCACAAATTGGCGCCTCTTATCCCGACTATAGACTTGATTCTCTCGAAAACCCATCTTTTGATAATACGAAACCCGATGCGGAAAGGCATCAAGTGTGACAAACCGTATACCGACGCTACCGGAAAGTTCCAATCGATCCGCATCAGTGCAATCTTGTTCATCCACACAATTAAAATTAGCCAAATTATCGAGATCGCTCTCGTCCATTTTGGCTGATAAGACTGCCTTGAAGTTGATCGTTTCGCGCATTACCGAAGGCCCCGCTTTCCAATCCCTTCAAATTTCTTTTTGCGCTCCAACGCCATTTTTATTTGTTCTTTTGTAGGCTTCTTAACCATTTCCTCCATGACAGCTTTGGCATCGCGGCCGTGCAAAACCGGCGTTGCCTGCAATTGTGTCGCCATAATGTGTTTCCTTCTTCCCCCGCTCACCATCACCACCTCACACTATGCTATGACGCATAGCTTGCGAATGATGACTGTGTCTTTGTTTTGAGTATAACACGAACTATTGGTCTGCGAATGTTTGAGGCCAATAATTTCACATGAAAAAAGCGCCCTCGAAGGAGCGCCAATCCCGATCTCGCTTATTCCGTTGCTTCGGTTCTTTCCACTCGAGATTGGGGCTGTGTTGTCGCATCCAAGGTTCCCCAGACGTTGAATGACTTCCCTTGTGGGCGGAGATGCTAACTGCGCTACGACAGTGTGTCGAGGGGGCCGCGATGAAATTCCTCATTATTCGCTATATCATCTGGTTCGTGCTGCTTTTCGGCGTCGGTCTGTGGAGCTACTTTCTGACGCATCAGTGGCGCCAAATGATCATCGCCATGACGGTATACTTCACGATAGTTGTGGTTGTAGCAGGTGGGACATGGTACAACTACCGTATTTTCAAGTTTTCTCCAAGCGTCGAACGGATCGATCGCTACTTACGCCGACGCAAGAAGCGCATCTTTCCAGGATACATTTACGCAATGACCCACGGTGATTATGAAACGGCGCGCCAATTGGCCGTGAAACGGAGGGATGCAGATCGGCGCGCACAATACCTTGCTGGTGTCGCGTCCGCAGAAGAAAAGTGGGATGAAGCCGGCGAGTGGATCAGTCAAATTCGCAATCCTGCAGTCAAACCATATTTTCTGGCGCTTAAGACTCTTCGAGAGCGCAACTGGGACGCATTTTACGAAGCGAAGGCGGCCGTAAAGGATAAGGTCAGCCTGCTCGTGTTGGACGCCGAAGAAGCGTATGCGCGCGGCGATATTCAAATGGCGGAGAAACTGGGACAGCAGGCGATTGACAGCGCCAAGGGAGTACAGAAATACCTTCTGGTAAAAGAGCTGGAGTTGAGCGAGCATAATCCGAATCGTACTTCGTACTTTTGAAATACGTGTTTGCTCTGAGTTCGTCTGCCCGCTATCGCGCTGTGATCAGCCTTTCCAGGCACGATCAAGGGTATGTTGCTTTGAGATGATTGGGTTGTTCGTTATGCGCCAGCGATGGAAACCTACTCGTGACTGAGCAATCGACGAAAGAGAGCAACGATTTGCGCGGATTCCGCGCCCAACCCGGCGAAGAAATCCCGGTCCACCTTTTCGACGAGCGTAATGGCGCGTTCCAGAACGTCATGCCCCGCCTCCGTCACCTTCAGGACCTTTGCGCGCGTGTCCACGGGATGTTCCTCGCGGGTCAGCAACCCCTTCACGGCAAGTGTTCTCAGCACCTGGGACGTCATCATGACGTCCGTTTTGGCGAATTGTGACAAGACAACTTGCGTCGCCTCCTGACCTTCTTGAGTCAGCCAGGCCAGAGTGGCCAGCAGAACAAACTGGACGTGGGTCAAGTCGACTTCCTTGAGCGCAGCCCGTTGCTTTCGCTGCCATATATTTGTCACTTGCCACAGCAAAAATCCCGGACTGTCGGACGGCATTTCAAAACTGGTCTGTAATTTCCGCTCTTTCAAAAGCAAGGACTCCCTTTGCACACTCGGCACACTTGGCATTGATGGCATCAGCGATGGTCTGAAAATCGCCTATGCACGGCTTGATCAATCATAGACCAACGTGGAGAGCATGGCGTACAAGCGAGTCCATGGTTTCTGGAATGCCCTCCGTCATGGACTGGCCGATCTGAGGGCCGAGTGTGTCCGCCGCGGAACCGTCGATTTCGACGCGGTGCGTCACCTTCGTCTTCCCAGATGGGGCTTCGCCCAAGGTGTGAATAAAGCGAATGACGACCCCTGCTCCCGGTATTTCAGTCTCGTCTGAAAACCCTTTGCCAGGGGTGGCGCTGAGGATGCGGAAACGGAGAGCGTCCTGCCCCATGGGGGTGATTGTTCCCGTTGAGCCGGCAGCAAATGGTCCGTCCAATTCTATGGCAGAGATGCCGGCATCCCAGACCGGCCAAGTGGTCACATCGCTGTACAGCTTCCAGATCGCCGCTGAGGACGCTGTCGTTTCAACCGAATGCTCAAAACTCCACATATCGATGCCTCCTTAATATACTCGCACATATTATATATGCGCATACTATATAGAGTCAAGCACATGTCAGATGAACAGCCGCAGGATATTTTCCGCCGCGTCCGTAACCAGAGCGTACGCGTTGGCCATGGCGAACTCCTCGCTGACCGGCCCCGGACAAATGCTGAACAGACTGTCCACGCCCAGTTCATACAACAGTTCCCGTCCGACGCCGAGAGCGCCGGACAGACACACCACGGTCTTGCCGCACGCCTTCGCACGCCGGGCGACTCCGGCCACCGCTTTCCCGTACGCGGTTTGCGCGTCTGTCCTGCCCTCCCCGGTGATGACGAGATCGGCGTCGCGCACCGCCTCTTCAAAATGAAACAGGTCGAGCATCACCGTGATGCCGGAATCCAAACTGGCGCCGCAGAAAGCTGCCAACGCCGCGCCAACGCCCCCCGCCGCGCCCCCGCCCGGCAACTCAGACACGTCGATCCCGAGGGTGCGGTGAATCTGCCGCGCGAGGTGTCTCAAATTGCCGTCCAACAGTTCAACCATTTCGAGAGTCGCGCCCTTTTGCGGGCCATACACGGCGGTCGCTCCTTGGCGACCGTAGAGCGGATTGGAGACATCGCACATGACCCGAATGGACACTTCCTTTATTCTCGGATGGAGACCCTGTGTATCCAGTTGGACTATCTCCCCGACATGAATCCCGCCAAACAGCGCCTGCTCCCCGTCCGCGTCAAGCGCACGCAACCCCAACGCCTGAGCCATCCCGACGCCGCCGTCATTGGTCGCGCTACCTCCGATTCCCACGATGATGGTCTCGACCTCGGGACGGTCCAGCGCGCAGCGAATCACTTCCCCCAACCCATACGAAGTTGTGTAGAGGGGGTTGCGTTCCTCCGCGGTCAATAGAGTCAGTCCGGAGCAACGCGCCATCTCAATAATCGCAGTGTGCCCGGCCAGTCCATACTCCACAGAGATCTTCCTCCCCAGCGGGTCTGTTACCTCGCACTCCATCCGCTCGCCATGCAGCGGTCCGAGGATCGCATCAAGAACGCCTTCGCCGCCATCGGCGATGGGAATTCCCCTCACGGTCACGTTACCGCAACGCGCTGCGGCTTCCTGAACGGCCCGAATGAAGTCGCCGGACGAGAGGCTGCCTTTATAGGAATCTGCGGCGACAAGAACATTCAGCATGACTCATGCGCCTCCTCCCGGAAAATGTTCCTGCCAGTTGGATTCATATGCTGCGCGGCAGACTTCCGCGCGTCGCGAAACTCTGCGCACCGCGCGGGATGTGGGATGAGCTTGCCCGAATTGCACAGATCGCGCGGGTTGAACACCTCGCGCAACCGCCGCTGCGCCTTCAAGTCCGTTGCCGAAAACATATACGCCATCTGCCCGATCTTCTCCAAACCGACGCCGTGTTCGCCGGTGATGCTGCCGCCGGCATCCACGCACTGTTCCAGGATGCGTTCCCCGAGCTTCATGGCCTGCTCGCGTTGCCCCGGAATTCGCGCATCATAGCAGATGAGTGGATGGAGATTCCCGTCGCCCGCATGGAAAACGTTCGCCACCCGCAATCCATGCTCGCGACTCAGCTCCGCGATGCGCCGCAGGACCTCCGTCAGCTTCGTGCGGGGAATCACGCCATCCTGAACGAGGTAGTCCGGAGAAATCCGTCCGATCGCCGGAAACGCCATTTTGCGGCTGCTCCACCACAGGGCGCGCTCCGCATCGTCCTTCGCAATCTGCACCCTGCGCACGTGGTTTTGCTCACAGATTTCCATCACCCGCCGCGCCGTGTCTTCGACTCCGGCCGACAGACCGTCCACTTCGACCAGCAACGCCGCCTCGATGTCCAGCGGATAACCCACATGATAATGACTCTTGTCGACCGCCTGCATCATGAGTTGGTCCATCATCTCCACCGCTGCCGGAATGATCCCCGAGGAAATGATGTCCGACACCGTTCTGGACGCGTCGTCCACATGATCAAAATAGGCCAGCACCGTCTTCACGGCTTCCGGACGCTTCAGGATCTTCACCGTGATCTCGGTGGCGATGCCAAGCGTTCCCTCCGACCCAACGATCACCCCGAGTACATCATAACCGACCGGATCGCCGAATGGGTGTCCGAAATCTGCGATCTCCCCGGACGGCAGCACCACCTTGGCCGCCACGACGTGGTTGGTGGTGACGCCGTATTTGAGACAATGCGACCCTCCCGCATTCTCCGCCAGGTTGCCGCCAATCGTGCACACCGATTGACTGGAGGGATCGGGCGCATAATAGAATCCGCGTTCCGCGATTGTTTTCGTGAGCACAAGGTTCACAAAACCGGGCTGCACGACCGCGCGCTGATTGTCAAAATCCACGGCGAGCAACTTGTCCATCCTGGCGAGGCTGATGACCAAGTCGTTGTTTCGCGGCGTCGCCCCGCCGCTCAGGCCCGTACCCGCACCCCTGGGCAAAAACGGAATCGACTCCTGGTTGCACAGTTTCACGACCCTCGCCACCTGATCCGTCGATTCGGGAAATACGACGGCGCCAGGCAGCGATTTTTCGGCGACATACGCGTCGCAATCGTAGGCCTTCACCTGATTGGCTTCAGACAGCACATTCTGCGCCGAGACAATCTCGCGCAATGCCGCAATGATGCGCTCCGCAAGCATATCAACGCGCCTCCTCTGCATAGGCCATATCAAGCAGTTCGACGGTGTGCAGCACGTCGACGTCCTGGTGGCGGCGGTGCGCGCCAACCCTGATCTGCAGCATGCACCCTGGATTCCCCATGGCGATGGCGTTGACACCCTCGGGCACGTCATCCATCTTCCGTTCGAGAAGCTGCCCGGCCATCTGCGGGTGTATCAGATTGTAGATCCCGGCGCTGCCGCAACACCGCTCCGAATCCTGCATCTCCACGACTTTCAGCCCAGGTATCGAACGCAAAATACGGCGCGGTTGATCGCGGATGTTCTGCGCATGGCAGAGATGGCAGGCATCGTGGTACGTGATCGTGCGCTCCACCCGGCCCGTCGGAGCTTCGAACCCCACTTCGACGAGCAATTCGCTGATATCGCGCACCCGTCCGGAAAACTCTTCCGCTTTGCTGTGATACTCCGGGTCATCGCGAAACAGTTCCGGGTATTCCTTCAACGCCGCGCCGCAACCCGCCGCGTTGATGATCACGTACTCGGCTCCCGTCGCCAGGAACGCGTCGATGTTTTGACGCGCCAGGTCGCGCGCCTGTTGACGGTCGCCCGCATGAATCTGCAAGGCGCCGCAACACAGTTGCTGCTTGGGCACCACGACCTCCAGACCGTTGCGGACCGCCACACGCGCTGTCGCTTCATTGATAGAAGCAAACAATA
>JAJZCB010000049.1 GCA_021846285.1 Bacillota bacterium | reverse complement strand
TCTCACTGCTGTTGGTTTGGTACGCCTTCAGCGAAGCCGACTGAATCGTCGCGCCGTTTGCACCCGGCGGCAGTGCCGGCAATTCGCCGAACCCAAAGAGGGTGTTGGTCAGGCCGTAATAACTCGAGTAGCCGTCGGACCGACAGAGACAGTAGGCATACCACCAGTTCAGCCAACACACCTTTCCCGGAAAATCGCCGCAGGCGCATTTTCTTCCCGGTTGTTGGTGCTGCGCAGCAGCATGAAAGTCTATCCCGGACAATGGCTAAGGCGTTAGAGCAGGCTGCGAATCCTTAGTTCTTAACAACCATATTCCTACGAGCAGCATCCATACTGGTCCTATCATAACCACTGCCTGAGCCAAAAATGACACCGTGTCAATGCCCTGTATTAAATACCAAAACACAGTCGCCTGAGTAATAATGGTAAGAATCGCCCAGACAACTCCTATATAGAAAATGGCTCTTTTATCAAATGTTTTTCTGATCGCGAATGAATGTATGAGCAACCATACCGACAGGAGAATATTGGCTATTGTGTACACACTATCCGAAAGACCACCCTGTTGAATTGCCCAGTCAAATAAATAGATCGCAAAATCCCTCTGAAATAACCCGTGGGAAACTTTAAATAAATGGATTGAGTACTCCGCCAATGTAGCCTGTAAGATGAATGAAACCGACATGATAAAAAAAGATAGTGTTCCGGACACCAAAGCAACCAAATTCGCCCCCAATTGGTAGGTTTTCTTATGTAACATCGAAAACAGCGCTATGGGGATGATCATTGAAATCAAGAACATGAGACCTTTTGTGCCGTGATCGAATCCAATCACAGCGAAATGATTCGTATCGTACAGCAAACCTTGCGCTACCGACGCCCCTTCGGATCCGAGATTGGATTTAAAGGGAACTGGGATATACGGCCTAAAATTGCTATACGCAATATTAAATATCACCCAACCGACAATCGTAAGAAAATAAAGGATTGCCACAAATCCAGCACACCGTTTCATTTTGAGTTGAATCCCTCCTGACCAAAGGCATCACGAACTCTAATCCGCCAGCGCTTCCATCACAATCTGTTCGGACACGGCGGGTATGAAGCGGACGGAGCCGAGAGATTCAGGCAAAACGAAGGGAAGACTGCGCGCGATCGCCTTCTTGTCCAGGCGCATGTGCGCAATCAGTGCATCGATGGCCGCGGCGTTTTTCAGACTGTCCGGCAATTCGTTGGGCAAACCGACGCGTGCAAGGATCTGCTGGATGGTTGACACGAGTTCAGATTGCGCGAGCCCCAAGCGCACTGCAATACGCGCCTCACACACCATGCCCATGGCGACGGCTGCCCCGTGCGTGTAGGCGCCATAAGCAAGCGCCTCCACGGCGTGTCCCACCGTGTGTCCAAGATTGAGGATGGCGCGCAGCCCCGATTCCCGTTCATCAAGGCTGACGATGTCCGCTTTGACCTGACACGACCGCGCGAGCAGTTCGGCGGTCAGCGAAGGATCTCCCTCAAGCAAGGCTTCGGCATGCGCGGCGATGAACGCAAATAAACCGGGATCGCGAATGATTCCGTGTTTGATGGCTTCCGCCAATCCGCTCGATCGCTCTGCCGGTGGGAGTGTCCGCAATGTCTCCACATCGTAGAGCACCAGTCGCGGCGGGTGAAACGCGCCGACCAGGTTTTTGCCCTGCGGCAAGTTGATCGCGACTTTACCGCCGATGCTCGCGTCGTGGGCGAGCAACGTCGTAGGAACCTGAACGAAACGAATTCCCCTCATGAAAGTGGCCGCGACAAAACCGGCCACATCCCCTGCAACACCGCCGCCAAGCGACACAATCACAGACTTTCGGTCCAGACCCGCGGCCAGACACTCAGCGTATAGCCGTTCCGCCTGCTTCAGAGATTTGGACGCCTCTCCAGTAGGCAGGGCGACGGCGTGAACCGAAGAGAAACGTCGGCGGAGAGCCGTCCGTAAGGTCTCTGGATACCCTGCGGTTGCGAGCGCCTCGTCAAAGATGATGAGCACTGCCGCGTCCGCTGAGGCGACAGCTTCGAAAAAACGGTCGGCCGCCGCCAGCAATTGCGATCCAATGACCACGTCATAATCGCCCGCAGACGCTTTTACGCGCAGTCTGTGCACGTGAAGGCGCGTGAAAGCATCCTGCGTACGATCGTCCGGACTCTCTGCAGGGCCATTCCCGTCCTGCGCTCGACCCTCCGCGCTTTCTGCGCCTTCTGCGCGGCCAGCCGGGCTGTCAACGCCGATGATTCGGGGTGTCGATCGCCCGATCCTTCCGATTTCCGCTTTGTCTGTCATGACCGTTCCCTCACCCGTTCCCTATAAGCTTCATAGTTTCTGCGCACCTCAGAGAGTGAGTCGCCGCCAAATTTGTCCAGAAAGGCCTGTGCGATCACCCACGCCACGGCGTTTTCACCGACGACAGCCGCAGCTGGCGCTGCGCACGCATCGGAGCGTTCGATAGCCGCCAGGTACGTCTCTTTCGTGTGAATATCGACGCTCGGGAGCGGCTTGTACAGGGTAGGAATGGGTTTCATGGCCGCCCGCAGGACGATCGGTTCGCCGTTTGAGATACCGCCCTCGATGCCTCCAGCGCCGTTGGTGGTGCGATAAAACCCCTTTGCAGGATCGTGGTGGATCGCATCATGCACTGTGCTGCCGCGCATCTTGGCGGCGGAAAAGCCAAGGCCAATCTCCACACCCTTGATCGCCTGAACGCTCATCAGCATACCGGCGAGCAGGCCGTCAAGCCGCCTGTCCGGCATCGCGTAGCTGCCCAGACCCACGGGTACGCCGGAGACCACGATTTCAAAGATCCCGCCGAGTGTGTCGCCCTGCTCCCTGGCTTCCTCGATGGCGGCCAGCATCCGTGCTTCGGCCTCTGGATCGGCGGTTCGCACCGCCGACTCTTCGGAGCGTTCAGCGATTTCCGTCAGACTCAATCCAGCAAGCGTGTCTGCCGACGCGGCTTGTTCGCCGATCTGCACAATGTGGGCGCAGAGATCGATGTCAAATTGCGCCAGAAGTTGCCTGGCGATCGCGCCCACCGCCACAATGGTCGCGGTGTTGCGGGCGCTGGCGCGCTCGAGCGCATCGCGCATGTCGCTAAAGTCGTATTTGAACGCGGCCGGCAGGTCGGCGTGCCCAGGGCGCGGCTTCGTGACTGGCGCGACGTCTTCCGGGCGGTCGCCCGTCGGCGACATGCGCGTGATCCAGTTCTTGTAGTCGCGATTGGCGATCGTCAAGGCCAGCGGCGATCCCAACGTCGAACCAAACCGCATACCCGAGAGGATCTCCGCAGTATCCGACTCAATTTTCATGCGATAACCGCGTCCGAATCCCTGTTGCCGTCTCCAGAGCTGATGATTGACTTGCGCGATATCGATGGGGAGTTGCGCCGGCAATCCTTCAATGATTGCCGTGAGCGCCGGCCCGTGCGACTCCCCGGCTGTCAGGTACCGTAACATGAGTGCCCTCCCTACGCAATTTGTCACATTATACTACAAACCGCGTCTTCGTTGATGGATACGGGCTATTGCAATTGGCCGAGATAAGCCGTCAACAGTGTGACCGTCTGTTCGACGTCGCGCAGATGCACCATCTGCGAAGGCGTGCCCACGTAACGCGCGGGAACGACAATGCCACCCGTGGGGATTCCCTCACGGCCAAGAAAGAGCGCACCCGCGTCACTGGCTGTGCGCGGCGACACCTCAATCTGATAGGGCACATCCGCCAGCCGGGCCGCATCGACGATTATGTCCCGTACCTTTGGGGCTACGACCATGGTTGCGTCGAGCGCCTTGATACCCGGTCCTCCTCCAAGTGTGAGCGCGAGACGCTCGCTTTTCGGAGTGTCCCCGACAGGACTGACATCAAGCACGAGCGCCGCATCGGGGTGAATGCGCTGGCCAGCCACCCGCGCTCCCCGAGAACCCACTTCCTGTTGGGCGGAAAACACAGCGACAATGGTGTAGCCGCTGTGAGTCCGTTTCAGCGCTTCCACGAGTACTGCGCACCCTACGCGATTGTCAAGGGCGTGACCGACGATGAGGTCCGCGCCCACTTCATCGAATCCGTACGCAAAAGTAGCCGCATCTCCTATGCGGACATGCTCTCTGGCGTCATCCAAAGAAGCGGCTCCAATATCGACGAACAGATGGGAGAATTCGAGATCCTTTTGCGCGACGCCATGCTCGGCGCCCACGATGCCCCGCCTTCCCGTTCGCGCAAAGACGACCCGGGCGCCCACGAGTGTTGACGCCCGCAGCGGTCCTAACGGCGCCACTCGCAAAAAGCCTTGATCGTCGATGTCGATGACGCTGAGCGCAGGTTCATCCATGTGCGCCGCAAGCAGGATGGTCTTGGCCGCAGGGCCAGACGCTCCCTGTTTGACGGCGTATAAATTGCCGAGCGCATCATCGTACACTTCGTCGACGTGCGGCTGAACCAATGTGTGTATGACTTCCTTTACGGGCGCCTCATAACCGGAAGGACCAGATGGGATCGTCAGTTGCCGGATCAATTCTTTCATCAGACGGAAAAACCTCCCTGTTCTATGCTTCTAAGGACAGCTTCGAGCAGCCTGATGGTATTCTCGTAGTCGTCCAGGCTGATGATTTGGGCTGGCGCATGGATGTACCTCGTGGGTACGCTGATGGCTGCGCTCACGATGCCGGATCCCGTCAGATGGATGGCGCCGACATCGTTCGCGCCGCCGACAGTCCGCCGCAGTTGCACCGGGATTCCCTGTTCCTCGCCGACGCGCACAATATGCTCACGAAACCCCGTGTGCGCGATCGTTCGCGCGTCCACGACCGACACGGCGGGTCCCGCGCCCTGAATCGTCGATTGCCCATGAGAAGGCGTCTCCGCCACGTCAAAACACACGGTGCCCTCAATGGCAATGGCAATATCGGGTTCCGTTCGATAGGCGACTGGACCCGCTCCGCGCAGTCCAGTTTCCTCCTGAACGGTAAACGCATAAATAACAGGAAGTTCAAATCTCTTCTTCATGGTCTCAATCAGCACGGCGCAGCCCACGCGATCATCGAACGATTTCGCTTTGGCGCGGCGCTCGCCAATCTCTTCATAGTCGGTGGCAAAGACGGCAAGATCGCCCGGTTGGACGTATTTCTCCGCTTCCGTGCGCGAACTGGCGCCAATATCGATAAACAACTGTTCAAGACTGTGCGGCTGTTCCCGTTCCTCCGGTTTTTGCAGATGGACAGCCTTGGACCCGATGACCCCAAACAGGCGTTCTGCACCAACTCGCACCGGTTTTGCCACGAGAATTCTCAGATCGACGCCGCCGATGGGCCGAAAGCGCAGCAGTCCCTGTTCCTCAATGGCGACAATCATGAAACTGACTTCGTCCATGTGCGCGGTGAGCAACACTTTGGGTCCCCTGGCGCCCATGTTCGTCTCTGCAACCAGTGTGCCAAGCGCATCAGTATAGACGCGGTCGGCAATATCCCTGATTTCATCATAAATGATCTGACGCACTTCATCTTCGAATCCAGACGGTCCGGAAGCTTCTGTCAATTTTTTAAGTAACATGTGAGCCCCTCCACAAATGACATGTCCAGACTGGCGATAAAACGCGCAAGCAGCAGGCCGGCGTGTCGCACATCCTCAAACGCCAAGGTCTCCACAGAAGTGTGCATATAACGCAGTGGAATCGAAATGAGCGCTGTCGGAATACCCGCCTGCACAATCTGTATCGGATCTGCATCTGTCCAGGTGGGGCCCTGAGTCACTTCGATCTGGACGGGAATATTGGCGTCTCTGGCCACGTCTGTGAGTCTCTTGAACAGTTTTGGATGAATGCGCGGCCCGAAAGAAACGACCGGTCCACCCCCCAGTTTTTGCACCAGATCAGACGCGACGCCGGGCGTTTCCCCATGGCATACATCAATCGCCACCGCAAGATCCGGCAGCAATCGAAAGGCGGCCGTCTGCGCCCCTTTGCACCCGATTTCTTCCTGAACGGTGCCAACGGCGTACACATCAGCTGAAAATCGGAGCTTTCGGAGTTCGCTCAGGCAGATCGCGAGGGTTGTGACACCTGCCCGATTGTCCATCGCCTTGCCAGCGAGTCGTCCGCCTGAAAGCTCCATGGTACGTCTGGAGATGGTGATGAAGTTGCCGACGTTCACCAGTTCGCGTACGGATGCTTCCGGCATCGCCAGATCGATAAACAGTTCCTGCAGCGGCACACTCTTGTTGCGCTCTTCTGGCGAAGACAAATGGGGCGGTTTTGACCCTACGACGCCAGGCAGCTTGCGCTTGCCATGCACGATCACTTCTTGCCCAAGCAGGGTACGCGGATCGAAACCGCCGACTTCCGCGACGCGCAGAAATCCGCCCTTGTCTATGTGCGCCACCATCAGCGATATTTCATCGGTATGAGCGGTTATCATAACGCGAGGACGCGGCGTGTTTCCTTCGCCGGCGCAGTACAGGAACGTGTTTCCGATCGAATCGGTCTCGATCGTGTCTGCCAGACCGTTCACCGCTTCTCTGAGCAGGGCCGCAGGTTTTGTTTCGTCGCCGGGACTTCCTGTCGCCTCGGTCAGTCCAATGAGCAGTTCTTTTGCATTGAACAAGAACACTGACCTCCAATATCCGCAGATACACGTTGCGGAGCCGAGTTTGTTTGCGTGTCATTCAACATGAGACGGGTCACTGGATCGCCCTGCTCTGCCAGTCTACTCCCTCCGACAACGCGGCGGCGAGTCGCTGCAGTTCGGCCGGGAGCGGGGCGTAGAGAGTCATCGCCTGATTCGTGACAGGGTGATCGAAAGCCAATTGATGCGCGTGCAGGGCGTGGCGTGAGCGCCCGTCCGGGAGAACGATGCTGAATTTCTCATTCATCTCCGGAGAACCGTACAGACTGTCGCCCAGGACAGGATGGCCGATGTGGGCTAAATGGACGCGAATCTGATGGGTTCTGCCGGTCTCAAGTCCAACCAGCAGTTTCATTGCACCCGCCGCTTCATACACGCGCTCCACCCGCAAGCGAGTGATGGCCGGTTTGCCGTACGGATAAACCGCCCGCTTGATGCAGGTTCCGGGAAGCAGGCCGATGGCGGCGTCGATGGTCCGCTCTTCCCGCCACGCCAACGCACCGCTTGCAAACGCCGTATACTGTCGGGAAATGGCGCGCTTTTTCAGCGATCTGGACAGTCTCTCGTGCGCCAGTTTATGCTTCGCGATGAGGAGCAGACCAGAGGTTGCCCGATCCAAACGGTGTACGGGCCTAAATGGATAGCTTTCGCCCCGCTCCCGCATGTGGTTCATCACGGCGGACGCCAAAGTGCCCCGACGTTCGTGAGCGGTGGGATGAACGATCAGTCCTGCTTGCTTGTCCACCACAAGCAAATGCTCGTCCTCGAACACCACATGCAGCGGGATTGGTTCTGGTTCGATGGATGAGCCAAGTTCCACTGGCGCCTCGACAGTGACCCGATCCCCGGCGCGCACGCGGCCTGTGAGATACGCTGGCGCGCCATTGACACAGATTTGCCCTTGTGCGCACAGCGTGCGCCGCAGTCGTTTACTGAGCGCGAGCGAGCCCAGTAAGGCTTTGACCATGACCCCGTCTTCCTCTTTGCTGATCACGCGATCAAAATAAAGCACAATGAGCGCCGCCTTCCGGTCATGTCGCGTCAACTCGTGTGTATACTTGTACAAATAGCCGCGCGTTGCGACCCTGTGCACCACTGGGAGTTGCCAGTAACCGACGGAATGAGGTGTTTCTCGTGAACGAATCGTCGCCCTCCCGAACTTTGCCCCATCGCGAGAACGTGGACTCCAGACGGCGTCCGCGTCTGTACTTTGGTTTTGGCTTTGCCGCAGGAATCCTCGCGACAGCGACGCTTCTCGTCGGTCTCGCGGCGGGCGCGTTCACGTATATGCGCGATCAGGCGGCGCACAGCGCCTCCTTTGCGATGGCGCCAGACGCAACCGCTCCTGGAAACCGTGTCGAACTGTACTTTCCGCTCGAAAAATTTCTTGCGTGGCGCTCGACGCAAAAAGTCAACCTCGCGATGAGCGGCGAGGATGTGCATGTTCATTTGCTCGCGAAACCCTTCTCGCAATTTCCTTTGCAAATAGCCATCGATATTTACGGACGACCCAGTGTCAATCATGGCTATTTCACGCTCAGCAATGTGACGGGCAGCGTGGACCACATTCCCGTTCCAAAAACGCTCTTGCTAACCGCGATTGCCAGTGACGGCACGCAGTACGGAGTACACGTGAATGATCAAAGGAACGCGCTCTATATCGAAAAGACGTTTGGAGCCTATCGATTGGTCGGATACGATCCAGCGTCAAGAGATCTTGTGATCTCACTGCCCGTTCAGGTCGTAGAACGCGCGGCCAGGGGCCAACTGGTATTGTGACCCTTCCTCAAACGGCGATCTCCGTCAGGTCATCCGCAACGATCAACGCCGCGCCAGTACATGATCGCAATTCGTCGACACCGTGACCAGGGGCGATTTCCCGCAGGACAAGGCCGTCTTTGGTCACGTCGAGAACCGCCAAATCCGTGATAATCCGATCGACAACAGACTTTCCGGTGAGCGGAAGTGTGCATTCTCTCAAGATTTTCGGGTCTCCCGCTTTGCTCCTATGTTCCATCGTCACGATCAGGCGTTTGGCGCCGTGTACGAGGTCCATGGCGCCACCCATGCCTTTGACCATCTTTCCAGGGATCATCCAGTTGGCGAGATCGCCCTTCTCTGACACTTCCATGGCGCCGAGGATGGCGACGTCAATGTGTCCGCCGCGGATCATTCCGAACGATTCAGCGCTGGAGAAATACGCGGCTCCCGGCACCGCTGTCACCGTCTCTTTCCCTGCATTGATGAGGTCGGGATCCAGTTCGGCTTCGACCGGATACGGTCCTATGCCAAGCAGTCCATTTTCGGAGTGCAGGACCACGTCGGCGTCGGCTGCTATGTAGTTGGCCACCAGCGTAGGCATGCCAATACCCAGATTGACATACGAGCCTGGAGGGATTTCCCTGGCCGCACGCTTCACGATCTGTTCACGAGATAACGCCACGACACGTCAACTCCTTTTTTACAAAGGCTAGTCCTTACTGTATACCCGAGTCAGTCTCTCCTGTCGCTCACGGTGCGCCTCTCAATGCGCTTCTCGTAATGGTCTCCCACCACAATCCGCTGCACGTAAATGCTCGGGGTATGAATCTGCGCTGGACTCAGTTCGCCGACGTCAACCAGTTCTTCAACCTCAACAATCGTGACGCGCCCAGCAGCGGCCATCATTGGGTTAAAGTTCTGCGCCGTTTCCCGGTAAATGACATTGCCGAGGCGGTCGGCCTTCCAGCCCTTGATCAGCGCAAAGTCAGCCACAATCGGATATTCGAACAGATACTCGCGTCCGCTTATAACCCTGGTTTCTCTTCCCTGCGCAATCGGTGTGCCTACGCCGGCAGGAGTGTAAAAACCACCGATTCCAGCGCCGCCAGCGCGGATCCGCTCTGCGAGCGTTCCTTGCGGAACCAGTTCCACTTCCAGTTCGCCGCTCAGGAACTGGCGCTCGAACGTTTTATTCTCACCGACATACGAGGACACCATTTTCTTAATCTGGTGGTTTTGCAGAAGCAAACCAAGACCAAAATCGTCAACACCACAATTGTTGCTGATACAGACGAGATCTCTGACACCGCTTTCCTGCAGTGCGGCGATCAGATGTTCAGGGATGCCAACCAGACCAAAACCGCCCACCAACAACGAATCGCCTGATTTTATGTCCTTGACAGCCGCAGACGCTGAGGGATAAACTTTGTCCACATTGCGCGCCTCCTCTCCCCTTCATAGTATCATACTGAACCTCGCCATAGCCAAAGCAACTGGACTTGCGGAGACAGTCCGGTCAGGGTCTGGCGCCACAGGCGAGTCCAGTGGGCGATGGTTCACAGAGGCCTGTCAGGTACGCTTGACCATCCGATAGTCCACAACGCCATAACCGTTTTTCTGATACAGATCAACCGCTTCTACGTTTGTCTTAGTGACAAATATCTGGTACGTGCGGATACCCCGTCCAGCCAGCCAGCGCTCCGCTGCCTGCAACGCCTGCGTACCGGCGCCCCGCCCTCTTAGCGTCTCTTCCACGTACATTTCCCCGATGATCCCTGTGCGCTCAAAACTGAGCGGGTCAAACGCCTCAGTGACGAACGCGTACCCAACCGGGTCGCTCCCAGGGGTGTCAAGCATCAGTACATGACCTTCCCCGCGCGACATCATGGAAGACAATTGGCGCACGAAATTCGCACTCTCCTGACGCCCCTTTAACATACGTCTCGTTTCTTGCGGATCATATGGTAGAGATGCCAGTTTTCGCCACAGCTCATTCTGCAGCAAGATGAGTTCTGTATGGTATCGTTCCACGCGTTCTCCGTCACGGGCGAGCGAAAAAGGACGGGCCACGCACTCAATGGGTTCCGGTCTCTCAAGCCGGTCCGAATTCATTCGCAGTTCTCTAGGCCGCCGGCCAACTGCGCGCGTGCGTTCCTTTCTGTTGCGCTGCGCCCCTCGCCTCTGTCGCACCGTCGTCCGCCCCTTACCGTGGATTGCCATGCCCTTCCACTATACGCGACTCAGCTTGACCACATGCGTCCTCCAGCCTGCCCACATTCGCCTATGAAAAGTCCGCCTTCAGCAATTCCTGTTTTAAGAGCACCTGCTGCAAGTATTCCACAGGCGTGTTTTCCACGCCCCGATACTCCGTCTTAGTATGCAAGTGGATCGCTTCTGGAAACTCCTCTCCAAGAATAGCGCGAATGCGCCTGCCGACCTTGTCGCTGTCAGCAAAAATGTAGACTTGGACGTTTTTTATCTGCTCTCTGAGCTGCATCAGTAAACCGTGAGTCGGGATGCCAAACGTGCAGAAAATGCGGGTGTTCTCGTTGACCATGGGCAACAACCGTTCCCTGTCATGTTTGCCCTCCACGATGATGGCTGCCTCCACGAATCATTCTCCTATGGGAACTCCGTTCTATGTGAAGCGCCGCTGGGATGTAGTGTTCCCCTGTTTCCCATGCGGATTATCCAGATCTGGACGATTGCCCGTTTTGGAGGGCGAAAGAGCATGTATCCCGAAAAATCGATTGCTCCTGCCCGCCGGAATCGTATGCTGCGCCGCTTCTCAAACACGGCTGCGCCGAACTCGCCTCGGCACAGCATACGATTCCGGCCAAGCGGGCTTTTCAGTCTACTGATGGTGGCGCGCAAGTGCGATTTTGCTTCGCAAAACTCAGGCATGACAGTCTATCCTTGCAAATGACGAGCCAAAATGATATGTAAACGATAGCTCGCAGGAGAAGAGCGGAGTTGGCGAGTCATTACAAGCATGCGCAATCATTCAGTCAGCTGCTATCAGAAGCGCGAGGTGCAGGCCATGGATCAATGGGCATTCAAAGAGATCATCAGGGAAAGGCGCAGCGTCAGACGGTTCGATCCGACGCCCGTTCCCATTGACGCCATTCGGGAACTCGTCGACTGCGCTCGCTATGCCCCCAGTGATACCAACTCGCAAACATGGGAGTTTGTCGCCGTACTGAACTCAGACAAGATTCGAAGAATTTCCGAGATCACGTGGGAAAAACTTCACGAACTGGCCAGAGACGCCGAGAGTCGCGGACTTGAAAAGGAGGCGCGTCTGCTCGCCCGCTCTTTTGGACCTTACGCCACTGCATTTGAAAACGCGCCTGCCTTGATGGTTGTCCTGTCGACTCCCTACGCTTCAAAGTTCCGCGACAAGATATTCGATCCTCTCGGGTTCGTCTCTCAGCAGACCTGGGACATGGAGAGCACAAAAAGCAGTTGTCTGGCGGCCCAAAATCTGATGCTGGCCGCACATGCCATGGGCCTTGGGAGTTGTTCCATGACGGGCCCTGTGCTTCTTGCCGAACACAGCATAAAAGAGTTTCTTGGCATCGGGTTTGACCGACATCTCAATATGGTCATTGCTCTTGGCTATCCTGGCGAAAAACCTGCGATGCCAAAAAGGAAAGACGTTGAAGAAGTACTTCGGCTCATACTGTAAGCTTCCAACCTCTCGCCAACAAGTGATCAGCCTTCCAGAATCAACGCATACAAGGCAGCCGGTCCATGTACCCCTATGCTCAAGTCGTTTTCAATGTCCGAGGAACGGCTTGGTCCGCTGATGAAGTTGACAGCAGGAAGCGTCGTTCCTGTGTGACCTGGCAGATGGCCAAGTTCATGCAGCACATCCCCAAGGTGCATGCGGATGCACCCGCCGCGAACGAGCACGATGTGCACACTGGGCAGCAAACTTACCGCCCGCCCGCGTTGACTGCCTGCGAGCAAAACCACCGTTCCGGTCTCCGCCACCGCATAGTCACACCCCGTGATTCCGATGTCGGCTTCGGCTATCCTTTGCAGCCAGGTTTTGCGCGCAGTGCCGCTGACGGCCTTGCGCCCATCCGCTTGGTATCCGGACAGCGTCTGTTCCACATTGAATGCTTCTGCAAGACCGTCTTCCCAACATGCGACATGTTGCGGCGACAGCTGCTGCAGAACACGCGACAGTTGGTCACGCAGGCTGGCAGTGGTCTCGCAACGGATTGCCACACCACCCAGCGCTTCCAGTTCCGCGCAAAACCTTGCGATGATTTCTTCCCGAAAGATGCGGCGCGCACTGCGCAAACCGGCCGCGCCGACCACCGGCCTTCGGGGCGTCTCGCCCAACGGTTGCTTGCGACCAAGACGTGTTGCGATGCGCAAAAGAAAGTCCTGTTCATTCATCGCGGTTCACTTCGGTTTTCCCGACTGTCAACTGGCCGTCCGCGCCGGATGTTTGTACCGTACCACTGGCGGAACTGCCTATGGCGACATCCTGTTCCAAACTTGCATACCGTTCCCGAAAGGACTTGTCTGCGAGCGCCGGGGCCGCGCGCGTGGCCGTCCATCCGCGCAGTGCGCCAAATTGTGCGTCGATCCGGCCTTCCCGGATGCCAAAGACCGCCTGTGCCATCCGTGCCATACGAAGTGTTCCCCTGTAGCGGCGAGCGTTCGAAAAGGCCATCTGAAAGCCGCGAAACGCCATTCGTTCGCCCCGTGTTCCACGGCCTCTCTCCACCTGTCGACGGCGAAGAGCCGCCAGCATGTCGTGCAAGGGAATCTTGACTGGGCAGGCCTCATGGCACGCTCCGCAGAGGCTTGACGCATAGGGCAGCTCCTCGAACTCTGGCCCCTCCTGCAGGAGCGGCGTCAGAACCGCGCCGATCGGTCCGGGGTAAACGGAACCGTAGGAGTGGCCGCCAATGTGCCTGTATACCGGGCACACGTTCAGACAGGCGCCACAGCGGATGCAGTGAAGAATCTCCTGGAATTCGGGATCCCCCAACTGCCGGGAACGCCCATTGTCCAGAATCACGATATGAAGATCATCAGGACCATCCTGTTCCTCCAGCTTGCGCGGTCCGGTCACGATGGACATGTACGTGGTCAGCTTTTGGCCTGTCGCGCTGCGCGGCAAAAGGTTGGCCATGACATCGAGATCAGCAAGCGTGGGAATGATGCGCTCCATGCCCATGAGAACGATGTGTGTTTTGGGCAACGTGCTGACCATGCGTCCGTTGCCTTCGTTGGTAAACAGCACGACCGATCCGGATTCTGCGATGGCGAAGTTACAACCGGTGATACCGATATCCGCTTGCAGGAACGTTTCGCGCAGGCGCTTGCGCGCGTACGCCGTGAGAGCTTTGGTGTCCGTGGTGAGATCCTCAGCCCCATCCGCTGCAAAGAGTTCGCGAATTTGCTCCCGCGTTTTGTGAATCGCCGGAATGATGATGTGCGATGGCGCCTCCCCCGCCAGTTGAATGATGTATTCTCCGAGATCCGTCTCTACAACTTCAATGCCGTGTTCTTCCAGATGCCTGTTCAGGTGTATCTCTTCTGTGACCATGGACTTTGATTTGGCCACCAGTATCGCCGCTTGCTGTTTCGCAATGTCAAGCACGACTCGCTCTGCGTCGGCGGCGTCGGCGGCAAAATGAACGCGGGCTCCAGCTTTGCGCGCGTTTGTCGCGAATAGACCCAAGTAATGATCCAGATGCGAAACCGTGTGAGCGCGAATCTGTCGCCCCCGTTCGCGCCAATCTTCCCATCGGCCCAATTGTTCTGTGGCTGTTTTTCTTGTCGTCTTGAGGCGATCTGTCGTGAAGCGGACGGCAGTCCGCAAAAAATCGTCCTCAAGAGCCCGTCTTGCCCGGTCCTGTAAATCCAGGGACTCACTTGACGTTGTCATCGCGCAACCTCCGGTTTGGGTGAACTGGACTGTAAAAGACCTTCGGCGAGCAATTGGGCAAGATGGAGCACCCGAACCGCCTTCTGTTCCCGTTGCAGGCGCCCGCCAATGTTCATCAAACAGCCCATGTCGGTGCCAACCAGAACCTGTGCTCCTGTCGCCTCCACGTGTTCCACCTTTTCCGATACCATAGCCGCCGATATATCGGCCATCTTCACGGCGAATGTTCCGCCAAAACCACAACAATCCTCCTGATGTTCAAGTTCGACCAATTCAATCCCACGAACCTTTTCCAGAAGTCGCAAGGGCTCGTCGCGAATTCCGAGCAGACGCGATGCGTGGCACGAGGGATGATATGTAACCCTGTAGGGAAAGGCAGCATGCAGGTCGGTGACGCCCAGTACATTAACGATAAACTGGGAGAATTCATATGTCTTGCATGCGAGATCCTGCGCCATTTCGCGGCGCACAATGTTATCGTCGAAGAGTTTTGCAAAGTAGTGATGAATCATGCCCGTACAGGAGCCGGACGGCGAAATCACGTAATCGTAATCAGAGAAGGCGTTGAGGAGCGTCAAAGCCGACGACCGTGCGGCGTCGACGTACCCGCTGTTAAACGCTGGTTGTCCACAGCACGTTTGCACCTCGGGAAAGTCTACATATACGCCCAAACGGTTGCAGACGGCGATCATCGCCTCAGCTACGTTCGGATAGAATTGATCGACCAGGCAAGTGACAAATAACGCAACCCTCACTCTTTCACTATCCTTTCTGTCTATACTAAACTCCACAGCGTTGCATCATTTTACACGATGAAATCCGGACGCGCGCTTCTCCCCTATTGTAACTGAAGTTTAGGTTTTGTCGCCAAGGATATCGACTTGATATTAGCGTGGCTTCGATGTATTCTTGAACCAGTCACAAACATGCGGATGTAGTTCAACGGTAGAGCGTCAGCTTCCCAAGCTGAAAGTTGCGGGTTCGAATCCCGTCATCCGCTCCACAAGAAAAGCCCGGTAATACAAGACAAATCGGATGGACGCCTGTAAATGGCTGCCATCCGATTGCTTGTTTGATGCTAGCGAGATTCTGAGAGAATACTCTGATAATCTAAAGAATAGCAGAGTATTCGCGGACCAACATAGATTGGTCGAGTTGCATAGGCTAATGTCCGACATTTGAAGGCTGCTGCATTTGCCGCGCGTCAGCGATCCGCCACAGTCACCGGCAATACTGGTAGGACTGTCGGCCGTAGTGATAAAGGATCTGCAAACTTCCTTTAGGAGCCGCTTGGCAGATGCGAACTCGCCGCTTGGGAACGATGATTTTTTGGCCGTCACTCAAATCAACGGCCTATCCCGGCACTGGGGCTCGGTCGGGAGTTCGAGAAATATTGCTCGAATATCTTCCGGTCCGGTGGTTATCACGTTGAAATGACGCCTATCACAGGCGATCAAGGAGCCGACCTGCTTGTGGTTAGAGGGAAGGTTTGGGAGTCGAGGGCAACCATTATTCTGCCATAGAGGTTCAGGTGTCTCATGCGCCCTTCGGAATTGGTACGAACAATCTCTCCTACCAAAACCAACGGCCGAAGGCTCACAAACGGCATTCTGTGCGTCTGGTGTGGCCTCAGCCGAAATGATGGGTGTAAGCAAAGTTTACACCATGTACAAAATGACGACGGTCGTGCAAACGGTCGCGTGCCCTTACGAAGTCGGTTGCCGCGACGCGTGGACTATGGCGTAACCTCGTGGTTTGGGTCTAGCCATACAATTTGAAACGTGTTGCCGTCCCGATAGCCCCATACGCGACCTCGTTTACAGACTTTGATATGGTTCAGCGTTTCACGGGTCAAAGCGGCTGGAATGCGCCATTTCATCGTAGAAGACGGAACTTCATCCCACCCGAGGCCCTTGTGTACGTGAATTTGATCCCAAGTCATAGATGCCATCATTTTGCACTGTCGTATCATGCGAACAAAAAAGTCGTGTGGTACATCCTCCAAGCCCTTGGGCGCTTCGCTGAAGTGATAAAAGCAAACAGATGGGCGCTCGATAGCAGCGTCTGTCATCGAGTTCGGGATACGCCCAAACGGAGCGGGCTTAGAACGAGGGGTTTTGTGCGCCATGCTCGCGCTCCAACTGGGCATGATAGTACGCCCGCATCACACTTTTCTCGATGATGGCATTCTTCTCAGCCAACCGCCAGGGATCCTCTTGGTGCGTCAAGTGTTCAAGATACTTCGCCCCGTATGTTCCGTATGTTTCCCAAACCTCGTTTAACGTCTCCAACTCATCAGACGTGAAGACTTCAGCAGGTTCGAATGTCCACAGGTCATCATCTGGCTCGATGGAGGACCATCCTTGCGGCTTCTGGTAAAGTTTCCAGAGCGCATAGTTGAGCGGACCGTGATCCCATGCCTCAAACTCTTCCTCAAACAAAGGCTCGCCAGTGAAAGCCAGATGCCATGCCTGCGCATAGTAGCAGAGCTTCTGGAGTTTTAATGCTGTGATGTTATCGCCCGCGTCGTAGTCCACACGCCAGCGAAAGTAATTCGCGACATCAAAGATGGTCGCCATGCGCTCCGCCCCTTTTGTGGGTTTCCCGTTGCACTTGATTGCATTTAGTTTACCACAGTTCAGCATTGTTGCGTTTGACAGCACACTGCGAACGGCAAGAAATGGGCGCGGCCTTAATAGTTGGATTCGTCGGCGAGAACGCGATTTGAAACTGCCGGACACAACTCCGCTGTTTCCTGCAATCAGCTTCACTGGTAAGCCCTGTATATCTCATCCGTATACATACAGGCTTTCCCGCGAACCCTACACCTGATTATGGAGGTCGATTCGGTCATTCGCCTGTTTGGACGTGTAAAGTACATCATCGAAGGGAGCATTTAGTCTATGACATGGTCTATCTGGACAAAGGTGACTGCTGTTGCGGTTACAGTTGGAAGCATGGGCTGGGGAGTTGGGGGCTGTGGTAACGTGGGCACAAATCTGACAGGGGCAGGGGCTATGGTTGCCGGGCAGTTCATCCGGGTGCAGTATGGAGACTCTCTGTACCGTTTGAATGGGCAGGCTGCGGGAAAGTCGCCCAAGCTGGTGTATGGCGGAACTACCTATGTTCAACTGTATTCGATTCAGCAGGCACTGCGTAAAGCAGGTTTTCAGACGAACTGGAATGGAAGCACAAACCCCGGTGTGTTCGACCTGGTCACAACTGCTAAGGCGGCACAGCCGACGTTTACGTTCGCGAACCTCGTCTTGAGAGACGATGGAGGGGGTGACGCCGAGGTTGATGGAATTGCAACCAACCACGATAAAGCCACGCATTCTGCCTCTTTAATCGTCTCATTCTTCGACACGAGCGGAAAGCTGATTGGCACGGGTAATGGCTACATTAACGACCTCAGTGCTGGAGGGAACATCACGTTCCAGACTATGTCGCAGATCCCGTATGCGTCCGTTGCCACCTTCAAGGTCGAAGTTCAGACGATGATGTGATCGCGATGTGAAACAAAAGGATCCAGTGCAAAAAGGCGCTGGATCCTTTTGATACTATCCCAGCTTGTGATAGCCGCTCCGGAAGTACAGCAGCGGATTCTCGGCGCCGCGCACCTGGAGCGACTGCACTTTACCCACAAACAACGTGTGATCGCCGCCCTCATAATCAGCCCAGAGAGTGCAGCCGATGCTGCACAGACACTGGGTGATCATCGGAATGTTCCGGACCCACTCAAACTGCGACGCGTCAAACAGCGCTTTGTCCACCTTGCCTGCAAACTGTCGGGATACGCTCTCCTGATCCTCTCGCAAGATATTGACGGCAAAGTCGCGATTCTTGAGAATCAGGCCATGACACTCTGCCCGTTTGTCGATCGAGATCAGAATCAGGGGTGGATCGAGCGATACGGATGTAAATGCACTGGCGGTCATCCCGTGAACATGGTCATGGCCCTTGGTGGTCACCACGGTGACTCCTGTCGCAAATAACCCCATAGCCATGCGAAAATCCTGACTTGAAACCGGATTGTCCATGCTGCTTGCCACCTCATCCATTGTTATGCCCGCTCTGTGCGATGCGCAATGAAAAGAGTATACCGCACCGCAAACCACGTTTCATGCGCGTGCCATGGACACGCTAGCGATCGCGGCGGTAGAAAAATGGAGCAATTTGCGTAAAACCATAAGCAGCCGGCCTGGGAATCTGCTCGGTTGCTCCAAGAAACAGAACGCCCCCAGGCCGCAGCGCGGAGCCAAGTTTCCAAAACACAGTGCTCTTTGCCGCTTCCGTGAAGTAGATCAGCACATTGCGGCAGACAATCAGATCAAATGTTTGGTCACAGGGATCGGAAAGCAGATTGTGACGGGTCCACGTTACTCTCTCTTGCAGGCGGTCGTCAATTTTCCAGTGCTGAGCGTCAACGGGATGAAAGTATCGGCTCCGCATCAGGGCAGGAACAGGAACCAACGCGTCTGACGCATAGACGCCTGACCGCGCACTGTGCAGTGCGCGGTCGTCAATATCAGTAGCCAGCACATGCGCTCGTTCCACGGACATGATGTCTGTGAGCAACAGAAGCAGCGTATACGGCTCCTCACCCGTGCTGCAAGCCGCGCTCCACGCATGCAACTCTCCATCTTGAAGCAGTTTGGGCAAGATGTCTGTCTTAAGTGTCTCCCAGCGGTTAGGATTGCGATAAAACTCAGAAACATTGATCGTGGCCCGATCAAGCAGCTCTGCCATGAGTTCCGGACGTTCCAGTACGGCCTGCATGTAGGCCTTGTAAGACGGGAATCCTCGCTTCGCGCATAAGGCCGCCAGTCTGCGTTCCATCTGAGGGCGTTTATACAGGGTGAGGTCGAGACCTGTCGCCGTGCGAATCTGTTCCAGGAACCACTCAAAATCAAAGGTCAAGACTACCATCACCGATCGTTTGGCCTTAGACTAAATCCATTTTGAGATCGTACGGTCATACGCGGCAATCTCAGAGTCGCTAAACCACAGCTTAATTTCTTTCGCCGCGCTTTCCGGGGAATCGCTGCCGTGAATAATGTTCATTCCAACGCTCACGCCAAAGTCCCCGCGGATGGTGCCCGGAGCTGATTCGACCGGGTTTGTCTTCCCCATCATGGTGCGGGCGATCGCAATGGCCGAGGGCCCCTCCCAAAGCATGGCAAATACCGGGGACGAAGTGACAAAACCAACCAACTCGCCAAAGAATGGGCGGTCCTTATGTTCTGCATAATGTTCTCTAGCCAGTTCCTGACTCACTTGAAGCATTTTTGCGGCCACCAGTTTCAATCCCTTGGCTTCAAAGCGACCAACGATCTGACCGATCAGTCCGCGTTGCACTCCATCTGGCTTAATCATGACAAACGTGCGTTCCATATGTGCCCCCTGCTTCATGATTGACCGGAATCTTGTGCCCGGCCCGTATCATTGTATCAATCATTTCGAACCGTTTGCAATTGCGGTCGGTGGAACCCCTGTGGTCCCCTGCCATGCCTGGACGGATCATGCATTGTGCCGCCGCTCAAACATGTGCGGCCCAAAGGCCGCAAAACTCGCTGCAGCACAATGCATGATCCGTCCAGGCGAGTTATTTTCATCCCAAGCGGTATGCCTGCTCCTAATGATCTCGTTTGCCCACAAATGTTGCGAGCGCCGCCAGCGACATGCGCGTCGGTGTGGGCGGCAGGCACGCCAGGCCTTCATGCGCCTTTACGAGGTAGCGGTCCGCAAGGTCCATGGCGCCTTTGACCCCACCACTGTCATTGACCATCTGAACTGCCTGCCGCATGTCGCTGAAACGGTCGTGTGCTGCGATCAACTCCCGCAGATCCCGGCCCACCTCCGCGCTGCGAAGCGCAAGCAGGACAGGGGCTGTCAAGTTGCCCTGGCGAAGATCGCTGCCCACCGGTTTACCGAGCCTCTCCTCCGTTGAGGTGAAGTCAAGCACATCATCTGTGATCTGAAAGGCCATGCCAGTATAATACCCGTATCTGCGCACAGCCGAGACAATGTGCGCAGGGGCCCCTGCCGCAAGCGCGCCCAGGGCGCACGACATTTCTATAAGCAGGGCAGTCTTGCGGCGAATGCGCAGAAGGTACGTGCGCATGGTCTGATCCAGGGAAAACAGATCCCGAATCTGTTCGATCTCACCCAAACACATCCGTTCAATGGCCGTTGCCAGGGTCTTGTGGATGCGTACATCGTCAATATGGGACAACGTGGAGAGTGCCCGCGCGAAGATAAAATCGCCGGTGTACATCGCGACGCGATTGCCAAACCGCGCTTTTACTGTAGGCATGCCTCGCCGCGTATCGGCATTGTCGATGACGTCATCGTGCACCAGTGTAGCCATGTGGATAAGCTCCAGACCAACCGCAACGTGCGCCAGACGATCGCGGTCATACTGCCCAAAAGTTCCCGCAAGCAACACAAACACAGGCCGGAGTCTTTTCCCCCCCGCATTGAGAAGATGCACGGCCGCATCCTCCAAAACTGGTTCCTTCGAGCGTAGTTGAACTCGCAGTTGGTCCTCTACATATGCGAGATCATCTTCCAGGTTCGCGTACAAATCCGCCACGATCACTTTGTCCTTTTCACCCTCTACTTCCTGACCGCAACAAAAGAAGACAGTCAGGCTTTGCGCCCCATGTGAAGCGCGCAAATGCCGCCCGTCAGGGCATAGTGATCTATCTGCCGCAGCCCCGCATCCGCGAACATGCCGGCCAGAGTAATCCGGTCCGGAAAGTCGACCAGAGACTCGGGCAACCATCGGTACGGTTCCGCCTTGCCCACTGCCAACCGCCCTATGAGTGGCAGGATGCGGTTAAAATAAAAATAATACAGACCTCGAAACACCGGCCCCGTAGGCTTGGACAATTCCAGCGACACGACAAGGCCGCCAGGTTTAACGACGCGCATCATTTCGCGAAGAACCTGCGGAACATCGGGAACGTTGCGCAACCCAAACCCGATGGTGGCGCAATCGAATGAATTGTCCGGATATGGGAGCGCCATCGCGTTGCCGCGGACGAGTTCTACACGGCCGTCTACGTGCTCCCGGGCCAATTTGGGTTCGGCCACATCCAGCATCTCCTGACAAAAATCCAGACCGACCACCTGACCTTGCGGCCCCGCGGCCTTCGCCAAAGCGATCGCCCAATCGCCCGTGCCCGTGGCCACGTCAAGGCAATGGGCGCCACGCTGTACGCGCATCTTTTTCATCGCGAATTTTCGCCACAATTTGTGCTGATTGAAACTCAATACGGAATTCATGATGTCATATCGCCCTGCGATATGCGAGAACACGTCGTGAACGAAGTCTGTATGAACTCTGGCGTTACTCTGGGTCAATGGAATCAGCCTCCTTCCACCGCTTTTGTGCTGGCAACGGAAGTCTCTGCGTAGGTAAAGAGAGTTTGGATCTGTGTCCACGCCTCCGCGCCAAACAACTCGGCGCTCGCTGCCCGAAGACGAGCCAATGCATCGCGAAAGCCATCAAATACCCGTTCCAATGCGTCGTGCCTGGCCTGTGGACCGGGGCGTCTGGCGATTGCCATCTCTTCGTTCCATGCGGCAGCCGCTACGGCAAGGTCTATAAACGCCAATACCCGATCTTCGGGGAGAAAGAGTTCGCAAAGGGTGTGCAATAACGCCCCGTGAATGGTTTCACCATTTCGTAAATACTCAGCCTCACTGTACAGGTTGTTGAGGCGTGCCTGGTGACGTGACATCTTCGCTTCGTTGATCGCGGCAATGGCCTTTGAAAACACGCTGATGGCTTCTACATGTCCTGTTTCCGCCAAACCCCTGTAGAATAAGCTGCTCAAATAATCCCCGCCCAGAATCGTCAACTGCCGCCGTTCCTGTACGGGAACGGCGCCTTCCTCAACCGTGTCGTGCATGCATAGGCCATGATACATCATCATCATGGCTGCCAGCAGGCGGCTGCGGACTTCGTCAGCCAATTCGGCCCTGGCGGTGGCCAGAGCTCCCAACAACAACTGCAGTTGCGATAGTGCGGGCAGCACCAACGCGTCTCTCAGAACCTGCTGTTCCATCATGCGTTCGATAAAACGCCGCAATTCCTGTAAGCGCAGGCGGTCATCCAGGCTTTTATTGTGCGGATCTACAGCCAACCTGTTCCATCTCCCGCGGATACTGTATGACAGTTCACTTACATAGGCGCGTTCATTATATCACATTCCCGAAAGTCTCAGATACGACGCAGCTATGGTAAGAACGAATCGATTCACGCTTCTGTGTCAATCGTGCCATGCTTCGTGTAGATGACAGCCGGTCCGCGAACCTTGATGGCCGACGTATACTCTGTAAACTGACAGAGCATGACTTCCCCTTTGTCCAGTTTCTCGAGGTGATTGAATTTGGTTTCCTGACCACGAGTGAGGCCGATCACCTGAACGCCGCCCACCTTTGCCCTGACCACCACATAGTCTTCGGACATTCCGCGGTTCTCCCCCTTCACTGACAACTGTATCCTTCAACTTTCGATCGCGTAAAACCGGCAAAAAAAATCGGCCCGTGTTGGACAGGCCAATACTCTGGTCGGAATGCCGGGATTCGAACCCGGGACCTCTACCTCCCCAAGGTAGCGCGCTACCAGGCTGCGCTACATCCCGTCACCTGCGAATGGCCTAAAGTATAGCAGGCGACGCGATGAGTTGCAAGTGCGCAAAAGACGTCGAAATAGGCCGAAGATACGAGTATTTTCTCATTTCCTTGGCAATTTCCTCTGTTTCTCCAAGGTTCGCAATTCCACTCGGCGAATCTTGCCGCTGGTCGTCTTCGGCAACTGATCGACAAATTCAATTTCCCGAGGGTATTTATACGGCGCCGTCGTAGCCTTTACATGTTCCTGAAGCTCTGCCACAAGGTCTGTGCGCGGGGCAGTTTCCCCCTTTAACACAACAAACGCCTTTACGATGTGTCCGCGTTCCTCATCAGGGCTGGCCACAGCGGCGCATTCCGCAACGGCCGGATGGCGCACGAGAGCGTCTTCAACCTCGAAGGGGCCAATCGTGTACCCCGCGCTGATGATCATGTCGTCAGCGCGCCCTTCGAACCACAGGTAACCATCCTCATCATAGCGCCCCAGATCGCCGGTGACGTAGTAGTCGCCCCGAAATGCGCGTTCTGTGCGTTCTGGGTCGTAGAGATACTCGCGAAATAGCGTGGGCGCCGTCCTTTTCACAGCGATGTCGCCCACCTCGCCGACCCCGAGTGGGCGTCCGTCTTCATCGATCACCGCTACATCGTGAAGCGGTGAAGGTCTTCCCATGGAACCCGGCTTGACAGACATGCCCACCTGCGTTGACACCAGCAGAGAGTTCTCGGTTTGGCCGTAACCGTCTCTGACGTGAACGCCGCAACGTTTCAAAAACGTATCGATGACTTCTCGGTTTAGCGGTTCTCCCGCGCTGACTGCGCTTCGCAGTGCAGCCGGTTTCCACTGAGGCATGCGCGGTGATTTTGCCATGAGTCTATACTCCGTCGGCGTCGCGCAAAGCAGCGCTATCGGATAAGTCTCGAGGAGTTTCAGGTAATGGTCAGCGTTGAATTTGCCCGTATAGACAAAGGCTGTTCCGCCCTTTCCGAGGATCGACGCGAACGGACTCCACACCCATTTGGCCCAGCCCGGCCCAGCCGTCGCCCAAGCCCATTCACCCGCGCGGACATCGAACCAGTGCGTGGCGGCGTTGGCGATGTGTGCCCTGGGCCATCCGTGAACGTGCACGACTCCCTTTGGTCCTCCTGTGGTGCCGGACGTATAGGATACGAACGCCATGTCGTCAGCCGCTGTATCTGCGGGGGATGGCGTCTCGTCATCGACTACTGACGCGATCAAGTCATGGAACGCGAGAAATCCCTTGCGCGGCTCCCCCACCATGACCAGGATGATACGGGGGTCGCCGTCGACTGCTTTTACCACTTCATCGGCCACATGCTCAGCCACGATGATCGCCTTCACCTGCGCATGTCTCACTCTGTAAGCGATGTCGCCGGCTCTCAGCATCTCGGATCCGGGGAGAATGACGGCGCCCAGCCGATTGAGGCCGAGATATATGCTATATGCGAAAATGCCCCGTCCAACCAGAACAAGTACCGGATCTCCGGCAACCAGGCCCATTTTCCCAAACGCGGCATGCACACGAGCCGCTGCGCGGGTCAACTCTCCATACGTGACCTGGCTCTCATCGTCATCCCCTTTGACCACTACTGCGAGTTGTTCGCTGTGTTCTTTTGCATAGTGTTCCACGGTCGCTGCAAAGTTGTACAGGTCGGCCATTGCTGTTCCCCCTTCGTTCCCAAAAAGGCATATCTGATAGAATGTATTCGCGGCGATACGTGCGCTTTCCTGCCCGTCAACCTCAAGACGGCGCAAACAGGCGAAGCTTCCGGATGACCCGGCGCTCCGCCTGTTTCAAGTATGCATACGTTACAGTGTAGATCCGGTTCTAGAGAATAATCGCGATCAGGCCTCCGCTGCCTTCGTTGATGATCCGCTGCAGTGTTTCTTTGAGCTTATACTGCGCATTCTCCGGCATGAGAGACAGTTTGCCCGTAATCCCCTCGCGAACTATCGCGGCGAGCGATTTTCCAAAGATGTCCGAGTCCCATATTTTGAGTGGGTTCTCTTCAAAATCCTGCATGAGATATTTGACCAGTTCCTCACTCTGTCTCTCAGTTCCGACAATCGGCGCAAATTCAGATTCCACGTCCACGCGAATCATGTGAATCGAGGGCGCCGTGGCTTTTAACCTAACGCCAAAGCGTGAACCCTGGCGAATCAGTTCCGGTTCGTCAAGCGTCATCTCCTCAAGCACGGGAGGAGCGATTCCGTACCCCGTCAGTTTGGCCATCCGCAACGCTTCCGCAATCTTGTCATATTCGCGTTTTGCGTAGGCAAAGTCCTTCATCAATTTCAGCAGTTGGTCCTTGCCGCGAATCTCCACGCCTACCACTTCTGTCAACACCTGGTCGTAGAGAGCATCCGGCGCCGCAAGTTCGATATCTGCGACACCGCGACCCATATCGACGCCGCCCAACACGGCTTTGGCGATGAATTCATAATGCGAGAAGTTTCCAACCACCCGATCCACGTCGCGCAGTCGACGAATATCCTGGATCGTTTCGCGTACGGACAGCTCGTAACTTCGCCTGAGCCAGTGCTCCGGATCAAGCACCATCACCCAACTGGGGAGATTCACATTGACTTCGTGAACAGGAAACTCAAACAGCGCTTCCTTAAGGATGATCAAAATGTCTTCCATTCCCATGGTGGCGCACGAGAGGGCCACGACCGGCACGTCGTATTTGTCCATCAGTTCGGCACGAAGCGCCTGCGTTTCCGCGCCATAGGGATGGACTGAGTTCACAATCATGACAAACGGTTTGCCGAGTTCCTTCAGTTCCAGGACCACCCGGTCTTCGGCGCTGACGTAATTTTCGCGCGGAATCTCTGCGATGGACCCGTCGGTGGTGATCACAAGACCGATTGTGGAGTGGTCGGCGATGACTTTGCGAGTGCCGATCTCGGCCGCTTCCTGAAAGGGAATCGGATCGTCATACCAGGGTGTCGTTACCATCCGGGGACCATTTTCATCCTCGTAGCCACGAGCGCCGCTGACCGTGTAGCCAACACAATCCACCAGTCGGCAATCGATCGTCAGCCCTTCCGCCACGTTCACTCGCGCCGCCTGATTGGGCACAAATTTGGGTTCCGTGGTCATAATCGTCCGGCCAGCCGCGCTTTGCGGCAATTCGTCGATGGCGCGGATACGGTCCGCCTCGTCGTGAATGCCCGGAAGTACAATGAGTTCCATAAACTTTTTGATAAATGTGGATTTGCCAGTCCTGACTGGACCTACGACACCGAGATAGATATCGCCGCCAGTTCGCTCCG
>JAJZCB010000048.1 GCA_021846285.1 Bacillota bacterium | reverse complement strand
CCCATGCCGCCTTGCGGCTGCTGGTCGTTCTGTGGACCAGCGCCGTAGGCGTTGGCCATCTGCACCACGGCTTGCGCTCCCTGATCGATGGTCAGGCCCGCCGTACCGTTGAATCGCCCGCTCTGCAGGGTCAACATCCCGAGCGCCACGGCGATCGCGTCGCCGGCATACTGACTCTGCGGGATCGTTCCCGCGTCTGCCGCAGTCATCCGGAACGCCTGTGGGTGTGACAGCATAGGCCCGAACCCGAGCGCCTCAGCCAGCAGACGAGCCGCATAGGCGCGCGTCGCGGGTGCGTTCGCATCCACAGGCCGCCCCGCGGGAATCCAGCCGCGCGTGTAGGCCGCGACGAGCTGCGAGTAGTCCGGGGCGGCAGTGGAGACGCCCGAGAGCGCGCGCCGCATGCCGACCGCCTCGGCGCTGGACAACGCGACGGAACTGTTCAGTCCGAGCGCGTTGACGACCAGCGCGACAAAGGCCGCCCGACTCATCACGCTGTGCGGATGCGTGTCGCCGTTTGGCGACACGCCCAGCAGACCGTAGGCGACCAGCAATTCGACATCTGCCGCATGCGCCGCTCCAGAGAGATCGCGAATCGGCCCCGCGTAGGGCGTCTGGTTCTGGTCCTGTGTCCGCAGCGCGCCCGTGAGCGCATTGATCATGACGCCGGACCCGTAGCGACCAACTGGAGCGTACGCCAGCACGATGCGCGGCTGCAGTTTCCTGTGGCTCTCTTGTGTGTTGAAGTAGTTCTGGGGTTGCGTGAGGACGAATTGCAACTGCAACGGTTCTGTCTTCATCCAATTCTTGACGACCTGCGCGACGGGAACGGCCCTGCCCGGCAACGGGAGCTTCGTCAGGCCGCTCACCGGCTGCCAACTGAAATTGGATATCTGTCCACTGTCCCCATTGACGCTCAGGAATCCGCCCGCTCCCTGCACTTCGATTCCGTGGTAGAGAAATTTTAGATCGATGAAGTGTTGGTATCCGTTCGGAAACTTTTGAAATGGCGACAGAGTGACGGCGATTCCGCCCGTATCAGTGGGGAAGATCCGCCTGACAAATGCGTCCGCAGTCGCGGTGGCTTGCGCCGTGGTGATTTTGGTCGGCTGCTTGAAGCTGATCGGCCCAGGCGCCTGCGCGTTTTCGTTGTAGTTCGTCAGGACGCCGCGCGTCGCGTCCACCGAAGCGGACAGTTGCATGTGATCCGGCGCGTTCCACGTGAAGTTCCAGATCGCATCAGTCGATGGCGGCTGTGTGTTTTGCGCGTCGTTGACGAGATGATCGGTCTTCCCGATGTGAAGTGCGCGCTTTGCGTATGCCAGAGCCTCTCCTTCCGTCCAGTTGACGCGGGTGGCGCCGGGAAACGTCGTCGGGCCGCCGGGCGCGAGCACCTTGAGAGGCGACTGCTCAGGCAGCGGCTGGGCGACGCCGTTCGAGTTGATCACTTGGCCCGACGCAGCGTCGATCACGGGCGTCGTCAGTGTCGGCGCGCTTGCAAACGGCGTATTCCAGTTCGACGGGTAGGCGGTATACGGCTGCGTATAGGCCAGCATCGTCGCGGGGGAGGCGACATTTGAATAATTCTGGCCGTACAGGAGGAAAAAATGCAAAGAGTTGCGATAGATCGCATCGGCGCGAGCCATGGAGATTGCCGGATGGGAGGCCGGAAATGCCAGCGTGGACCAACTGGCGTTCGCCCCGATCAGATGGCCATTTGCGGAGAGTGTCAGCGAAAAGCCGTCAAAGGGGGCTACGACGCCGTGCACCGTGCGCTCAAATGAATAGGCGTACTGGATCGGCGTCGTGAGCGTGCCGGAGGTCGGCTGCCGGCGCAGTACGGCCACCTGCGTCGAGTACGCGCCGTAGAGACGCCGCGCCCACCCGACGGCGAGCGCCTTGGCCTGGATCGCAGAGACGGGCGCGGGGAAGTGAAAGGCGCCCATTGTGGATTGACGGTAGTAGTTCAGGATCATGCCGGTGGTCGCGTCCACCGAGACGCCGATGCTGAGCGGTTGATTCGGCTGCGCCCCATTTTTCGCATAGTTCAGATTGTATTGCGCGGGCTGTCCTGTCTGGGCGGCGTTATACGATGTCGTGGACAGCGTGAAACCCGCCGGGATGTACGTGCGGGAACGCGCGATCGCCTCCGCCTGCTGCAAGCTGATCGCACCCGGAGCCGTCAGGGCCGCAGCGGGCAGTCCGCCGAGTGGTCCCACTACCGTGAGACCGGTGATGAGGGCTGCCGCGACGGGCGGCAGCGCCCTGCGAATGTGTGTGTGCATGCGTATCCCTCCTTCCTGTGTCACGGTGTAGACGACGCAGGGGCGTGCAAGGTTACACAGGCTGGCGCGCGGCTGCCGCTTTGTGCCCCGCGCTTCTGGCAGGAATGCGGACTCATCTCTTTTGAGAGGTTGTTTAATGGGTGACAATCATGGCATTCTCGATTACTTGGTTTGCGATCCATATCATTTTCGTTTTGCTAAAAGCCTTTTGATATGGAGTTTGGTTGCTTCTTAGAGACAACACCATGGAGGGTCGGTGTGTCAGGCCGGACGGGATGTCAAAAATCAACTCATAAACTGTCGCGGTTCCGTCCGGTTCAGCATAATACATCCCCACAATCTTCGAATTCAGACGTATGGATTCTTTAGTCCTGAAATACGTTCGGATCGGAACTCGACTACCTGGATATTCCTGTATCCAAAACGCGTTCGGCGTCATGGAATCATACCCCTTACGGGCGTAATCCAAATCAATTTGAGGCGGGAACACTTCGATACTCTGCAAGACAATCCCTGGGGGCAGTTGCCTTGGAACGAAGAAGCTCGCGTTCGCCATACTTTGGTTCGTTCGCATCGTCGAGTGATGGGTGGGATGCCTCTTTGTCACTGCTGCTTCATTGATGCGACCGGTTGCGGCATCTGCATTGGCACAACCGTATAATGCCATGAAAGCCAATAACACTGTCAACAATGACACGATTCGGTGGCTTAAGGCAAAACGCACATTCATACAACGACATCCTCTCCTCTGATTTGCACTACAGACGATGCCGACACCCGTCAGGTTTCAGACAGACAGACAGACGGCCCAACCGGCCTTGTGTTCTCTTCGATCTCCTGGTCAAAGGCGAGTTGTTGCAGGATCGACGCCTCCCCGCTCCCTGAAATCCGGAAAAGGTTCTCCCCGGACCCAGTTAGGTGCGGTTGTCAGTCTTCGTTTGGCACATTAGCCCCGCATGATCGTCTTCTTCCGATCACCAGCAGAACATGAAAATCCGGGTTGATCAGGAAGACGATCATGCGATGGCGCAAGTGATCTCGCATTTTCCGGGTAGTGACTGGAGTCTGGCTCCTCTGGAATAAGCATAAAACAGGAAGCCGCCCGGCGTTGCGTAACAACCGGATGACTTCCTGAGTATGGCTTGTGAAGAGCCTATTGACGACGGAAGGCGTGAAGCGCGTGCACAAAAGGATCAACCACTCGGCTCACACTGTTCTCAATGGACAATCCGGTGAGTTGCACCTTTTGCGTCCTGCTTCCACCGTCGGATCACTGCACGATCTTTCGCACGTCGAATACCTTGCTTTCCGCGTACAATACAGCAGGATCCAAGTCCAGACCGTTTGGGAACACCACGGTGTCATCCTCAACCCTTAACTGACGAAAGCTTTCCCAACGTGCCAAGGGTTGAAAAAGTTCACCCGGTCGCTTCAGATAATCGGACAAGTCGCTCACCCGGTATTCGCCGTGATCAAACTCAATGAGGATGTAACACGGATACAATGGGAACGCTGCCTTAACTTGGCGATACGGCGGGTGTTCCTGATTTACTCGATCCATGTCGGCAACCTGCCTTCTCTAATCGAATTCCATGCGGCGAGCGCCTCTTCACGGTGTTCGTCAAGCCATGAGTTTACCGTTCGATGCACATCCACAGGAAGTTTCCCACTTAAGATACGACCATCTGCAATGGCAATCGGGATGGATTGATCCGCACGTCGTAGATGAAAATGCGGAACGCCATGATCATTTGCGTACACAAAAGCCTTCCAGCCAGCAATGACTGCAAAGGGTGGCATACTACGCGCTCCCATCTAGTTCATTCTTAGTATATCCATCTTTCATGCAGTTGTCAGTGCTTTGATCATCCGTGCAGTGTTTGATCGTCCAAGCGCTCCCACTCCCAGAGCATGGCGCG
Organism: Bacillota bacterium; assembly: GCA_021846285.1. Classification (GTDB taxonomy): domain Bacteria; phylum Bacillota; class Bacilli; order Alicyclobacillales; family SLC66; genus JAKADD01. Next base: position 22,198 of record JAJZCB010000048.1, on the reverse strand, counting down.
CCGTCACCTGCAACTCCTGCCCGAAAAAGTATGCCGGCACACATACGAAGATATGCTCGCGCAGCGCCTCTTTCATAACGGGCGAGAGCGCATGCCAGCCTGTTCATGGCCTGTTCACGGCGTCACAGACGTCCGACGCTGACCAACTGCAATGCCGATGATAATCAACGCTACGCCGAGCCACCCTGTCCAAAGGACATGCTCGTGTACGACCACGGCGGCCAAAATCACGGACACGGGCAGTTCCACACTGCCCAGGATCGCGGCCGCCGCACCCCCCACATGCGGAATTCCAATGCCAAACAGCGATGTTGGGATGGCCTGACTAAACAGCCCGATCAAAATGCCGAAAATCCACATCCCATGGATGGATACCTGCAAAAAAGACGGCGAGGGCACGTAGATAAAGGAGATCAGGATTGCCGAAATCGATGTGACAACCGCTGCTCGAAAATACGGGGAAACCGGAGTCGATACACCCGCATTCACATACAAAAAAGACGCATAGGTCGCGCCCGAGAAAAGGCCAAAGGCGAATCCCCACGCCGACAATGCCTGACCTGTATGAAAACCGTGAATATTGGCGAGCAACGTCCCCGCCACGATGAGCAGGATTCCCCGCCACTCTCCGCCGGTAGGAATTCTGCGCGTCGCGAGAAAATCGATCACAAATGTCATCCATGAGAACTGAAACAAAAGGATAATCGCCATCCATGCAGGCAGCATGGTCAAAGCCCGATAGTAAAACACAGAGGTTCCAGTGCCGAGGACACCTAACAGCAGTAACCGGCGCCAGTTCCCGGCAGACAGTCGCGCACGCTGATTGTTCCTGCGTCCGGTAAATGCGGTGAGAAGCCACAGGATGATTGCAGCGTAGTAAAACTGCCCGGATGTCACATCCTGTGCAGAGAAACCCTGAGCATAAGCCATTTTGACGATAGGAGAAACCAATCCATAACTCGCTCCGCCAAGCAAGACCACCAGGGCGTACAGTCGATTGCGCGTATTGCCTTTTTCCATTCCAGGAAAACTCCCGCATCATTTGTCGGGCACTGCGCACAGCCTGCGCCGCGAACTGGACAAGGCCGCCGAACAACCATCAACGCCGCGCGCCGATGTCGGTTCGATAGTGTTTTCCATCATAGACCACGCTGTCCGCCACAGTGTAGGCGCGCGCACGCGCCTGAGCGATCGTCCCACCCCGCGCGACCACGTTTAACACTCGCCCGCCGTTTGTCACCGTGCGGCCTTGTCCGTCAAACGCTGTGCCCGCGTGTAAAGTATACACGAAGGACGAGTCCGTATCGATCAGACCGGAAATCGCATCTCCTTTGCGGGGGGCTTCCGGGTACCCTTCGGCTGCAAGCACGACGCACAGAGCGGCGTCAGGCGACCAGGACAGCGCAAGGCCGCCGATGCGATCGGCGAGCACAGCGTCAATGACAGTCAACAGATCGGTGTCCAGCAACTCAAGCGCAATCTGCGTTTCCGGATCGCCGAAGCGGGCATTGAATTCAATCACGTAAGGACACCCGTTCACCACCATCAGTCCCGCAAAAAGGACGCCGCGATAGACGATGCCGAGGCGTCGCCACAGCGCCGTCATGCGGTCAAACACATGTTCACGCACGGATTTCATCACGGCGTCCGTGGCCGCATACGCGGGCGTGTAAGCGCCCATGCCGCCTGTGTTTGGCCCCTGATCACCGTCGCCCACCTGTTTGTGGTCCTCGATCGCAGGCATCAGCGCATAGCCGTTGGCGTCGACAAACGCCATTACAGACAATTCTCGCCCATCCAGAAATTCCTCGATCACAACTTCGTCGCCAGCCTGTCCAAATACCCGTTCCGCCATGATCGCCCGCAGTGCCTGCTCCGCCTCTGTCGCATTCGCGGCGACTGTCACGCCTTTTCCCGCGGCCAGTCCATCCGCCTTCACCACCACGGGTCCAGCGAAAGCATGGACATAAGCGATCGCGTCATCCAATTCGCGAAAGACGCGATATGCGGGCGACGGAACGCACGCTTGCGCCATTTGCGCCCGCGCGAATGATTTGCTTGCTTCAATGCGCGCGGCGCTCTGCGAGGGACCGAACACGCGCAGACCGGCCTCTGCAAAGCGATCGGAGATCCCTTGCGCGAGCGGCGCTTCAGGACCAACGATCGTCAAGTCAATCCGTTCAGTTAAGGCAAACCGCAGCAACGCATCGATATCCTCCGCCCCAATCGCGACGCACTCGGCCATCCCGGAGATGCCGGCATTGCCCGGCGCCGCAAAAATGGCCAGCTGTCGGTCATCCCCAGCCCGCGCTTCGTCACGGCGCAGTTTGCGCACGATGGCGTGCTCGCGGCCTCCTGAGCCGATGACAAGTATCTTCATTTGCCCGTCCTCCCTTACGCCCATTGCCCTGCGCCTCAGTGGCGGAAGTGGCGAATGCCGGTAAACACCATCGCGATGCCGTTTTCATTGGCGGCCGCGATCGACTGCTCGTCTTTGATCGACCCGCCAGGCTGGATGATCGCTTTTACGCCAGCCAGCGCCGCGACCTCTACCGTATCGGGCAACGGGAAAAACGCGTCCGACGCGAGCACACACCCAACCGCCCGCTCTCCAGCCTGCTCTGCGGCGATGCGCGCTGCGCCGACCCGATTCATCTGTCCGGCGCCGATGCCCACGGTTTGTCCGTCTTTGGCAAGCACGATCGCGTTGCTCTTCACATGCTTGACCACTTTCCAGGCAAACAGCAGATCCGCCAGTTCCTCCTTGGAGGGCGACCGCTGCGTCACGACTCGCAACTCATCTTGCACAACCGTGCGCAGGTCTTGATCCTGCGCCAGGAGGCCGCCGCTCACGGATTTGATCGCCGGCGCCCCGCCCGTCACGCCGCTTCCAGATTGCGCGAAGTCTCCCAACGCCAGCACACGGACATTCTTCTTCTTGGCGAGCGCCGCCAGCGCCCCGTCGCTAAAGGACGGCGCCATCACGATCTCCAGAAAGAGCTCTGTGAGATGTCCGGCCATCTCCTCGTCAACTTCCCGATTGCAGGCGACAATGCCACCAAATATCGAGATCGGATCGGCCGCATACGCGCGCGCAAACGCCTCGTTCACCGTCTTTGCGACGCCTACGCCGCAGGGGTTCATATGTTTGACCGCAACGCACGCCGGCTCCGTGAACTCCAGCAACAGTGCCAGCGCAGAGTCGGCGTCCTGAATGTTGTTGTACGACAATTCTTTGCCCTGCAGCTGCCGGGCGCCTACCAGCGACGGTTGCGGCGCCGTCTGTGAAGAGCGATAGAAAGCCGCCTTCTGATGTGGATTTTCGCCGTATCGCAACGTCTGCACCTTCGAAAACGTGAGCGTCAGCGAATCGGCAAACTGTTCGCCTGTCATGTGCGTGAGATACTCTGCGATCCGGGCGTCATAGGCGGCGCTGTGGCGAAACACTTTGGCGGCCAGGCGGAAGCGTTCCTCTTCCGTGACCGGGCTCCCCGTCTGCACGCGTTGCGCAACCCACCCATAATCGGCGGGATCGGTCAGAACGACCACATGCCGATAATTCTTGGCGGCCGACCGCAGCATGGCCGGACCGCCAATGTCGATATTTTCAATCGCTTCCTCGACGGTCACGCCAGGCTTCGCGATCGTCTGCGCAAATGGGTAGAGGTTCACGACGACATAGTCGATCATGCCAATCCCGTGTTCCTGCGCCACCCGCATATGCTCAGCATTGTCGCGCAGCGCCAGCAGGCCGCCGTGAATTTTCGGATGCAGGGTTTTGACCCGTCCGTCCATCATCTCCGGAAATTCGGTGACATTCGCCACCTCCTGCACCGCGATACCCGCGTCGCGCAGCGTTCTGTAGGTGCCCCCTGTGGACACGATCTCCACACCCGTCGCGACCATCACCTTCGCCAGATCGACAATGCCGGCTTTGTCCGACACGCTCATCAGCGCTCTTGTCATAACGATGTCTCCATCCTTTCTCTTGCGCACAACTCACGGACTACACGCGGCAGCAGATCATGTTCCGCAAGGTGAATGCGCCCCGCCAACTCGTCGTGTGTATCCGATGGATATATAGGCACCCGCTCCTGCGCGATCACGGGACCTGTATCGAGCCCCGCGTCCACATAATGAACGGTGACTCCCGTCTCTGACACCCCGGCGTCCAGAGCCTGATCGATCGCGTTCAGCCCCTCAAATTGGGGCAATAGCGAGGGGTGCAGATTGATCATGCGACCCGCGTACGCCTCGATCAGCGTCGGCCCGAGGATGCGCATATACCCCGCCAGCACCACAAGTGACACACGGTGCTCCTGCAGCGCAGCCGCCATGAGTCGTTCCCAGGCGTCCTTGCCCCCTGCTTCCTTATGCGTAACTGCGACTGTGGGCACACCGGTCGCGTGGGCGTACGCCACAGCAGCGCACGTTGGTTTGTCGCTCACCAGCAGCGCCACGCGTCCAGAGCCAAGCAGACCAATCTCGCCACATTCGCGCAGGCGTCTGAAATTGCTGCCCGCTCCGGAGGCAAACACTGCGATTCTCACGATACTGTCCTCGCCTTGCCGCACGGCCTCCGCGCTCATGCCAGATCGCTCCCTGAAATCGTGACGCCGCTCAGCCCCGCCTGCACCGCGCCGATGATATACGCCGATTCGCCCATATCCACGAGCGCCGACAGCACGTCGTTCGCAGCAGACGCCGCCACGATCAGCACAAACCCGACGCCCATGTTGAAGGTCCGATAGAGTGTCTGCCGATCGCTGCCAGCCAATTGCCGCAACCAGGTTAACACCGGGGGCAACGGCCAACTGGCTGGATCAACCGTACAGCCAAGACCATCCGGAATCACGCGAGGGATATTGTCCAGCAGTCCGCCCCCGGTGATATGCGCCATGGCGTGGATGTCGAACCGTTCAAGCAGCGCCCGCACGATGCGCACGTAAATCCGCGTAGGCGCCAGCAGCGCCTCTCCGACCGTTCCATCCAGTGCCGCCACCCGGTCGTCGTAGCCTATTCCCGCATCCGCCAGCAGTTTGCGAATGAGCGAGAATCCGTTACTGTGCGGACCACTCGACGGCAGCCCCACCAGCACATCGCCAGCCTGAACGCGCGTTCCGTCAATCATCCGGCTGCGTTCCACCACGCCCACCGCGAAACCCGCGATGTCGTACTCCCCCTCGGCGTACATGGACGGCATCTCCGCGGTCTCGCCGCCAATCAGCGCTGCGCCCGCCTGCTCGCAGCCGTCCGCGATCCCCTTGACCACCTGTTCCGCCACGGCAGGCACGAGTTTCCCCGTCGCGAAATAATCGAGGAAATACAGCGGTTCAGCGCCCATCGCCAGGATGTCGTTGACGCACATCGCGACCGCGTCAATGCCCACCGTATCGTGTTTTTCGAGCGCAAACGCCACTTTCAGTTTCGTGCCGACTCCATCCGTTCCGGAAACCAGAACCGGCTCCCGATAACGACTCACATCAAGCGCAAAGCCCCCGCCAAAGCCGCCGATGCCGCCCAGCACTTCTTTGCGCCAGGTGCGCGCCACATGCGGTCTGATCCTGTCCACCGTTTCATTGCCAGCATCGATATTCACTCCGGCTGCCCGGTATAAATCCCGCGTCTCCGTCATGGAATTCCTACCTTTCCAGCGAGTGTTTGTAGTTCGTGTAGATTTCAGTGGGGTAACGACCCGTGAAACAGGCGTTGCAGAATGAGGATTCGCCCCGACTCTCTGCAAACGCGGACAACATGACCGCTTCTTCCAGGAAAGCGAGGCTGTCAGCGCCGATATATTCGCGGATCTCGTCGACTGATTTGTGCGACGCGATCAGTTCCTCGCGCGCCGAAGTGTCGATACCGTAAAAGCACGAATGCGTCACCGGCGGCGACGAGATGCGCACATGCACTTCCGTCGCCCCCGCGTCGCGCAGCAAACCGACCAGCCGGGCGCTCGTCGTACCGCGCACCAGAGAATCGTCGACCATGACCACCCGCTTGCCCGCCACGATCTTGCGAACGGCGCTCAGTTTCAGTCTGACGCCAAGACTGCGCAATTCCTGCGATGGCTGGATGAACGTCCGCCCGCTGTATTTATTTTTGATGAGACCGATCTCGTATGGCAGCCCCGCTTCTTCGGCGTAGCCAATCGCGGCGGAGATGCTGGAATCTGGAACGCCAATCACCACATCGGCCGCGATGGGCGTTTCACGCGCAAGCAACCGGCCCAACTGTTTGCGCACCATGTGCACGTTATACCCGTCGATGTCGCTGTCGGGGCGCGCAAAATAAATGTACTCAAACGTGCATAACGCCCTGCGGGAAGCGGCTGCAAACCGCTCTTCACGGAGCCCTTCATTGTCGATGATCAGCATCTCGCCGGGTTCGACGTCCCGGACAAACTCCGCGCCAATCGTGTCAAACGCGCACGTCTCAGAGGCGACCACGTGGGCGCCTGCCACTTTGCCGAGCGCCATGGGCCGCAACCCGTGCGGGTCGCGCATGGCAATCAGATGATCGTCGGTCAAAATGACAAACGCGTATCCGCCCTTTAGCATCGACATGCTCTCACGCACATTTTCCGCGATAGTCTGATAGATGCCCCGCGCGATCAGATGCGCCACAACTTCGGTGTCGCTGGTCGACTGAAAAATGCTCCCCTGCCGCTCCAGAATATCGTGAATCTGCCGCGCATTGATGATGTTGCCGTTGTGCGCGAGCGCGATATTGCCCTGCCTGAAGTCAAAGACAAGCGGCTGGGCGTTTCGCAGCGTACTGCCCCCGGTCGTGGAGTAGCGAACATGCCCCACTGCCGCGTGTCCCCGCAAACTCTGCAGCCGGTCGCCGGCAAACACGTCAGACACAAGCCCCATGCCGCGATGACTGTGCATCGTCAGTTCATCCACTGAAGCGATGCCTGCGCTCTCCTGGCCGCGATGCTGCAACGCATACAGACCGTAGTAGGTCAGTTGAGCCGCCTCCGGGTGACCCCAGATGCCAAATACGCCGCATTCTTCGTGCATCTTGTCCCACACATCGTCCGTGTCGATATTGTCCATCACTGCATCCATGAGGCAATCGCTCCCTGCCATGACTCTCGCAATGCCGCCACGCCGATGTTCACAATCGCCCTGCCAGCGGCTGACACCCGCAGCGCGCCATCACTGTTCGTCATCCCACAATGCACGGCCGAAACGGCCATCTGCGCGGCCAAATCCTCCAATGCGGCGGCGTTTGACGGTTCCACTTCCGCCACGATTTGCGAAGCCCCTTCGCCAAAACACAAACTCATCAGCGCGTGACCATCGCCCGCCAGGTTCAGATCGGCGCCCAGATCCCCCGCCGCAGCGCACTCCGCGAACGCAGTCAGCAATCCGCCGTCTGAGACGTCATGGGCGGATACGATCAGACGCTTCCGGATCGCCTCTGCACAAAGACGCTGCAACGCCGCCTCGGCGTCGAGATCAAGCGGCGCCGGCGCATGGCGCAGCGCGTTTGCCGGATCGCGCATCGCCAGGTATTCGGATCCGCCAAGCCGGCTTCGGCTTCCCGCCGAATCGGAGAGAGCGCCGAGCACATAGACGTCGTGTCTGGCGCCCTTCCACTCGCTCGTCGTAATCAGGGCCAGATCTTCGATCAGTCCAACCATCCCGACCACTGGCGTAGGATAAATGTCGACGCCGTGCGATTCATTGTAAAAAGACACGTTGCCGCTGATCACGGGCGTCCGGAGCGCTTCACAGGCGGCGCTCATCCCGGCGGCAGACTGCTCAAACTGGTAGAACACTTCCGGTTTCTCAGGGTTTCCGTAGTTCAGGCAATCCGTGACAGCCAGCGGCCGCGCCCCGCTGCACACGAGGTTGCGCGCCGCTTCCGCAACCGCCCGCGCACCGCCGGCGTAAGGATCGAGATACACGTGTCGTCCGTTTCCGTCTGTCGTGAGCGCCAGCGCTTTACCCGTTCCCGGCACTCCGATCACAGCCGCGTCGGAACCAGGTCTGACAAACGTCTCGGTGCGCACCATCGAATCGTACTGCCGATACACCCATTCTTTACTGGCAATCGTCGGACGCGCCAGCAACCGCAGCAAGTCCTGTCCGTAATCTTCCGGCTCCGTCAGTTTGGGCTCCGCAAGCAACTCGTCCAGATACCGCGGTCGTGTCGCCGGGCGGTCGAGCACGGGCGCTTCATCGACAAGAGCCGTGACCGGAATCTCCGCCGCCACGCGATTGCCTTCACGGATGCGCAGCAGACCGTCATCCGTCACCGTTCCGATCACGGAAGCTTCCAGGCCCCATTTCTGAAAAACCTCTTGGGCCACATGCTCTTCGCCCTTGGTCATCACCACCAGCATGCGCTCCTGAGACTCCGACAACATGATTTCGTAAGGCGTCATGGCAGCCTCGCGACAGGGTACCCGCGAAACGTCAAGCGTCAAACCGCTGCCGGCGCGACTCGCCATTTCCGCAGACGACGATGTGAGTCCTGCGGCGCCCATATCCTGAATGCCTACCACTTTGCCCGTGGCAATCAGTTCGAGACACGCTTCCAACAGCAGTTTCTCCATAAATGGATCGCCTACCTGAACGGCCGATCGCTCTTTGGCGTGCGGATCTTCCGCAGACGCGAACGTGGCGCCGTGAATGCCGTCGCGGCCCGTTTTGGCGCCGACCACCAGAACCGGATTGCCGACTCCACTCGCTGTACCGGTTGCAATCTGGCCGTGTTCGATCAGACCTACACACATGGCATTGACGAGGGGATTATGGTCGTAACGTTCATCAAATACGACTTCGCCGCCAACCGTGGGAATTCCGATGCAGTTCCCGTATCCACCGATGCCAGCGATAGACTGCGCAAACAGGTAGCGATTGCGCGCCTGGTCGAGGGAGCCAAAGCGCAGACTGTTCAGTAGCGCCACGGGCCGCGCTCCCATCGTGAACACATCGCGGATAATCCCGCCGACGCCAGTCGCCGCGCCCTGATAGGGTTCAATCGCGGTCGGATGGTTGTGACTCTCAATCTTGAAGGCAACAGCCAGTCCATCGCCAATGTCGACGATGCCGGCATTTTCACCCGGTCCTTGCAGTACCAGCGGTCCAGCGGTCGGGAAACGGCGCAGGACCTTGCGCGAACTCTTGTAGCTGCAGTGCTCGGACCACATGACGCTGAAGATTCCGGTCTCCACGTATCCCGGCTGGCGGCCCAGCAGGCTGACAATCCGCTCATACTCCTCGTCAGTCAGGCCAAATGACCGGTACAGGCCGCGTTCTTTCACCTGCTCTGCGGTGGGTTCCTCCATCGCAGCTTCTGTGGCCGCCTCCCGTTCACTCTGCCTGTCGTTCCCAATTTGCGCTTCACCGCTTGGCATACGCTTCCCTCCAACTCTCAAAGATCGACGTGAACAGACGCGCCCCGTCGGCGCTGCCAAGCCGCTCATGGACCGCGCGTTCCGGATGCGGCATCATCCCCAGCACATTGCCGCGTTCGTTAATCACGCCCGCGATATCGTCCACAGACCCATTGGGATTATGCTCTCTGGCATAGCGAAAGATGATCTGTCCGCGCTCGCGCATGCGCAAGAGCGTCTGCTCGTCTGCATAATAGTTGCCTTCTCCGTGCGCAATCGGGATGCGAATCGTCTCACCCGCCCGATAATGGCGGGTGAACGCAGTCTCTGCGTTCACCACTTCCAGCGTGGCGATCTCAGACCGAAACTGCAGCGACTCGTTGCGCCTGAGCGCTCCCGGCAGCAACCCGCCTTCCGTAAGCACCTGAAACCCGTTGCAGATGCCCATCACCCATTTGCCCCGGTCCGCCTCACGCGCCACGGCCTCCATGACCGCGGAAAACCGCGCGATCGCGCCGGCGCGCAGATAATCGCCGTAGGCGAAGCCGCCGGGGAGAATAATCAGATCGTACGCTTCAAGAGACGCGACTGTATGCCACACGATGTCTGCGGACTCGCCGATGGCATGGTTGATCGCCTTGACGGCGTCCATATCGCAATTGCTGCCTGGAAACTGTACGACGGCGCACTTCACTGTTCTACCTCCGCGAGTTCATACGTGTACGTCTCAATGACCGGGTTGGTGAGCAGGCGTTCGCACATGCCGCGCACAAGCTCATGCGCCTGCGTCTCATCCGTCGCAGACAATGTCACTTCCATATACTTGCCAATCCGCACATCCCGCACCGCATCGTAAGACAAGGCGTGCAGTGCATGGGTGACAGCCGCTCCCTGAGGATCAAGCACACTTCCTTTAAGTGTCACATAAATCTTCGCCAACAGATTCAAGTCGCCAAGCCTCCCAAATGGTTGTGGTGGACTGTCTCTTCATGCGAGTCCGACAGCCTCAACATGCGATTCCCATAGCGTCTCGCTTCGACCCATACCCTTCGTCATGCTTCGAGACGCCGCAGGATCTCTCTATACGCCTCTTCCACCTGACCCAGATCCCGGCGAAAGCGATCCTTGTCCAGCTTTTGCATGCTTGCGGCGTCCCACAGGCGGCAGGTGTCCGGTGAGATCTCGTCAGCCAACAGCAGAGATCCATCCGCAAGCGAACCGAATTCGAGCTTGAAATCGACCAGGATCACGTTTCGCTTTGAAAACTCCCTCTGCAAGATGCCGTTGATCTTAAGCGCGGTGTCTTCCAGCCAGGACATCTGCTCCATGGTCGCGAGTTCCAGAGCCAGCGCATGCGATCGATTGATGAGCGGATCGCCAAGATCATCGTTCTTATAGTAGAACTCCACCACCGGCCGCTTCAGTGGAGTGCCTTCCGCAATCCCCACGCGAGTCGCCAGAGTGCCCGCCGCGATGTTGCGCGTCACGACTTCAAGGGGAATGATCGTCACGCGGCGAACCAGCATTTCACGATCGGATAAAGAACGCAGAAAGTGCGTGGCAATCCCCGCCTCTTCCACAAAACCAAACAGGATTTCGCTGATACGGTTGTTGTAGCGACCCTTGCCCTCGATCTGACCGCGTTTCTGTCCATTGAACGCAGTCGCGTCATCCTTGAATTCGACCAGATAGGCGTCCGAGCGCTCGGTCTCGTAAACGCGTTTCGCCTTGCCTTCATATAGCAAGCGACCTTTTTCCACGACAGTTCCTCCAGACCGGCATGCGCACGCGGCGCCTCCGCATTATTGTTCCAACAATCATTGACCCAGCAAACCGAGCCGTTCAAAGATCATGTCGACGTGCTGCAAGTGAAAGCGATAGTCAAAGCAGGCCGCAAGTTCGTCTTTCTGCAAATGCCGCTGAACCAGCGGGTCCTGCTCCACCAGTTCGGCGAAGGAACGCTCTTCTTCCCATGCCTGCATGGCCTTCGCCTGCACCGCGTCGTACGCCTCTTCCCGCGCTACGCCGTGTTCAACCAAGGAAAGCAACACCCGCTGCGAATAGATGAGCCCAAACGTCTTCTCCATATTGTTCCTCATCCGTGCAGGGAATACCGTGAGCCCGGCCAGGATGCCGTTCATCTTGTGGAGGAGATAATGCAGCAGGATCGTGCTGTCAGGCAGAATCACGCGCTCGACGGACGAATGCGAAATGTCCCGTTCGTGCCACAGGACCACATCTTCGTATGCGGCGAGCATGTTGCCCCGCATCACCCGCGCCAGTCCGGAGATCTGCTCGCATGTCACTGGATTGCGTTTATGAGGCATCGCCGACGATCCCTTCTGACCAGCCGCAAACGGTTCTTCCACTTCGCGAATCTCCGTTTTCTGCAGTCCTCTGATCTCTGTGGCGATCTTGTCGAGCGTTGTCGCGATCAACGCCAGCGTCGCCATATATTCGGCATGCCGGTCGCGCTGCAGCGTCTGAGTCGAGATCGGCGACGGTTTTAGCCCTAGACGTTCACACACCAGTGTCTCGACACGCGGATCGATGTTAGCGTAGGTGCCTACCGCTCCCGACAGTTTGCCGTAGCGGACCGTTTCTGCGGCGCGGTGGAACCGTTCAAGATTGCGCGTCATTTCCGCATAATACAACGCCAGTTTCAGTCCAAATGTGGTCGGTTCCGCATGTACGCCGTGCGTGCGGCCCATCATGACCGTATCTTTGTGGCGCAGCGCCTGCAGTCGCAGCGTGGCAGTTAGCGCCTGCAGTTTCCCAAGCAGAAGTTCGTTTGCCTGGCGCAGTTGAAAACCCAAAGCTGTATCAACCACATCGGTGCTTGTGAGTCCATAATGCACCCATTTGCGTTCGGAGCCCAGACTCTCGGACACCGCGCGAGTAAACGCCACGACGTCATGCCTGGTCTCCTGTTCAATTTCCAGAGCCCGATTCACGTCGACAGATGCGTTCTCGCGAATCAGTCTGGCCTCTTCGACAGGAATGACGCCGAGTTCAGCCCATGCTTCGCAGGCGGCGATTTCAACTTCCAGCCATGCCTGATAGCGATTGTCAAGGGTCCAGATGGCCGCCATCTCAGGTAAAGAATAACGTTCTATCAAAACGCGTTCCCTCACTTCCGGACGATATCGATCGTGGTTAGTCCGTGTTATGCTCTCGATAGCGCCTTTTATACCTCCAGTCTAACAAGCGATGACAGGTTGGTCAACCAAAAGACGAACGATTTATTTTTGTAAATAATTAATGTTCGTGTTTTCTGCGCGCAAACGCCAATTGACAACTCACTGATCGATTTGCTTAACTTAGATGATGGGGTTTTCTTACTAAATGCTTGCAAAGGGGCATTCTATGCCGTGAATCAATTCATCGTGTGTGTGGGTTCCACCGATTGGGAAGGGATCAACCACCGGCCCCAGCATATGCTGCGCGGACTGGCGGCCGCCGGATGGCGAATCCTCTATGTAAATGCGCCGATCACCTGGCTTTCTCCCTTAAAGAACAGGTCACTTCTCCGGAAATGGGATGTGCAGTGGCGCAGCGCAGACGTGGAGCCCGGTATCCGCGTGCTCGAACCCCCCGTTATCGCGCCTTTCGGCTCCATGTGGCCAGTATCGAACATCTGGAATCAGAATCGTCTGGCCCGCGCGATCAACGCGGAACTGGAACGCGATTCCGTAACATCCTACGTTCTGTACTCGCTGCTTCCCACTGCGGTAGACCTGTTGCCGCTCTTGTCAGGCGAGTATCGTATCCTGTATGACTGCGTGGATGATCATGCAGCTTTCACCGGTCTGATCTCCAGGTCCTACGTCGCCGATCTGGAACAGCGCATCACCAAAGAGTCTGACATCGTGTTCGCCACTTCGGAAAAACTCGCGGAACGCCTGCGGGAGTATGCGGCTCATCCCTATCTTGTGCCAAATGGCGTCCACGTTGATCACTTCACCGTAACGGCTGACAAACGCGAACGAGGTCAGGCATTCAAGAGATCGCTATGCGCAGATGTGGTGGTAGGCTTCGTGGGCGGCATCGCCGACTGGATCGACACGGACATGCTCGCGGAGCTGGCCGAGTTGCGGCCGCAGTACACACTGGCCCTGATAGGACCTGTGCTCACGGATTTGGGAAAGCTCACGCGGTTGCCAAACGTTCAGATCGTGGGCCCAAAACCATACGCCGACCTGCCGTGGATTGTGCAGTCGTTCGATGTCGGACTGGCGCCGTTTCGACTCAATGAACTGACAGAGAGCGTGAATCCGGTCAAGGTCTATGAATACCTGGCGGCGGGCATCGAGGTTATCGCCACGCCTATGCGCGAACTGCTTCCCATGTCCGACGCAATCCACTTTGCGCGCACCGGCGAAGAACTTGCGACTTGCGTGGACGGCATTGTGGACGGTTCCCTCAAAACACCCTCATCTGTGCGGGAGAAGATTGCGAGAGACAACTCGTGGACAAAGCGAATCGCGGAGACGGATCGCATGTTAAAGGAGGTGCTTCAATAGGGTCGCCGACTCAGCGCGCCGGATCGTATCCAGTCGGTTCAGCCAACCTGTAAGTCACCGGAAACCGCAACGGCCGTCTCATAGACCATAGCAATCTCGTCACAGGCTGAGTACTTTTTGCAATGGATGCAGTCTTTCCAAATTTTCTGGTGCAATCCCCGCTTGTCGACAACACGAAACCCGCATCGCTCAAAAAATGCTTGCTGATACGTGAGCGCCAGCACCTTGGGCACCTCCAGACATTGCGCTTGGTCAAGAAGAGCGTCAACAAGCAACCGGCCATACCCTTTGCCCTGCGCATTCTGAACCACGGCCAGTGAACGGATCTCCGCAAGATCGGGCCCGAGTATGTGGAGCGCCGCGGTGCCAACCACCCAACCGGACTCCTCGACAACCACGAAGGAGAGCAGCCCTTCGCACACAGACTGTCTGGATCGCGGCAACAGCACACCCTGTTCTACATAATCCTGCAAGAGTGCGACAATCGCATCAACATCACTGAGTTTTGCGGATCGAATCACCCTGTTCACACTCCCGCCAATGAAAATTCAGCATCAAGTTGTGTACTCGCTGTTGATCCTGACATAATCGTGCGTAAGATCGCACGTGAAGAACCTTACCGCGCATGAGCCTGCTCCGAGTGCAATGTCCACGACGATTTCAGACCTTGCCATCAACTCGCGCGCAGTCACATCTGGCACAGAGCGAAATACATCTCCCTGAAAGACAATTTCGCCGCCGATGGCTACCTGCAACTGATTCCAGTCAAACTCCGCCCCAGAGCGTCCGATCGCAGATACGATCCTCCCCGGATTAAAATCCTCGCCAAAGAACGCTGTTTTCACTAGCGGAGAAGTGGCTACCGCCGACGCCACCCGGTCAGCGTCACCCTCATTGGCAGCTCCTTGCACCCGAATCTCAATAAACTTCGTCGCGCCTTCGCCGTCTTTTACGATCATCCTGGCGAGCGTTTCACAAACGTCCGTCAACGCTGCGCAGAAACTCTCGTAAGCCTGCGTACCCTCACTGATCACGGGCGGCGTCAGTCGCCCAGCGTCGCGGGATTGCGCTGCTCGGGCCAGTAAGAGGACACTGTCATTAGGACTCGTGTCCCCATCGACCGAGATGGCGTTAAATGTGGTCTTGACAGCGCGCTGCAGGGCCGTTTGCAAAGCCGCGGGATGAATGGCCGCATCTGTTGCGAGCACGCTGATCATCGTTGCCAGGCGAGGGTGAATCATGCCCGCACCCTTGGCCACTCCGCCTATTTTATAGATGGCCCCATCCGCCTCAAACGAAGCGACCGAAGTCTTCGGAAATGTGTCTGTCGTCATTATGGCTTTAGCAGCTGTCAGCCCCGCCTCAAAACTCGTATCCACGGACTCTACCAACCCTGCCAGTCTGTCGATATAGCGTTCCGCGCGCAAAGGTACTCCAATCACGCCTGTGTGCAGAACAACAACCTCGTCAGCGTGACATCCCAACAGTTCGCCGAGACTCGCAGCCAGCAATTCTGTATCCGCGCGCCCATTCACACCCGTTCCAGCGTTCGCGTTTCCGCTGGTGATCAGCACCGCTTTGACTCCTGTTCCACCGTGCAGTCGATCTAACGCACTCTCTACGCAGGCGCTCCGAAACCGGTTTGTCGTAAAAACACCGGCCATGACCGTCGGCTGTTCACAGACGAACAACGCGGCGTCAGGCTGCCCACTTCGCTTAATGCCAATGGCGCCGCCCGCGCAAGCTATGCCGGGTACCTCAATCAATCCTGCTGTACGCTCCTCCGCGTTCATGGGCAGTCCCCTTTCCTGCGCCTGCGTATCCCCGCCATCACGTTCCGATGAACCCTCAACACGCCGAAACACCCGCTGAAACTATCTCATTACTATACACATTCGTTTATATTTATGCAAACCTAAAAAAGCCAAACCAAAGAACTTGGCTATATTAACCTGTTCAAAATGTCGCACGGTGTGAACGAATCGCCTCAGACAATTGGGACTTCGGAACGATAACGCCCCTCCGATGGCCTATAATAAACAACAGGGCTGGATGTATCGCGTTCCTTAGCGTTAACGCCTACAGACAGAACCCGTCTGACCAGAAAGAGTGAGGGAAGATTGCGACTATTTCGCGCGAGATTTGGGGGCATCTTGGTTATCGTAGCTGTTCTGGCGGGGATGGCGGGGGTCCAGGTATGGCGGCTGTACCATACGAATCCGCCCTTTCAAAACCTGTTGAAGGCGGAAATTGCAACGCCCATCGACACGTTCAATGCCTCTCCGGCCAATCCTGCAGACAAACACATGATCCTCGTGACAGGCAGTGGTTCCCGCGTGCCGTTCGGCCCGAAGCTGCTTCCCGCTGTGATTGCGGCGTATTGGTGCCCGCACTGTCAGCGCACGCTCGTGCTGTTGGATCGCCAGCAAAAGACGCTCAAGCGGTTGCCGATCGTGATCAGCACCGGATTTGCGCAAGGCACCACTCTTGTTGAAGCCAAGAACCTCACAGCAAAGGAAGTCTCCAGTCTTCATTTGCGGGGATTTCGCGTGTACTATCTGCTCCATAACTGGCGTTCAACGGTGACCGAATTCCCAACACTGGTTTTTCTCCGTGACGGAAAGTGGATGCAACTGCATGGTGAACACACCATCGCTGTGTGGCGCAAGGCGATTGGGCCTTAGCGCCACTGGCAGGCGACGGAAGCGCTCTGGTGTTTCACACTACGCCGATTGGCCGCCTCTGATCATCCAGAGCAGGCGCCAACGACTGCGCGCTGCGGAATGCTAAAGAACGCGCTATGAACCGATCGACACGACGCAACCGAGTTCCGCCGACTGAACCGCCGCCAAAATGACCTGTAGAGAAGCCATGCCCTCGGAACCTGGAATGGCGGACTCCCGATCGCTGAAAATCGCGTCCACAAATTCGTCCACGACGCCACTTGTCGTCTGACTCTGATTCGTCGCCACCTGTCCCGCCTCGATGCGTTCTATGTCACCGTCATCATGGTACACGATGACCTGGTGCACCGGATCGGCCGCTATGTGCATGACGCCATGCTCACAGTACAGATGCGTACTGTTGTCTTCCCCAGGATGATGAGTCCAACTCGCGGTGAGCGTGCCCATCGCGCCTGACAACATACGCAACACACATACGGCGTTATCTTCGACATCTCCCGGCTTCTCAAGCGTCGACACGAACGCCGATATACTTTCGACTTCGTCTTCCAGCAGCCAGCGAATGAGGTCCGCTTTGTGCACGCCGAGATCGCCCAAAGCGCCTACAAACGCCTCTGGCTTGCGGAAAAACCAGGAGTCTGCTCCATCGATCGACCAACGCTCAGGACCGCCGTGCGAAAACGTGGTCCGAAATGTCAGAACAGCGCCCAGTCGACCGCTGTGAAGCATCTGCTTTGCCTTCACATGAGCGGCCATAAACCGCTGGTTGTGCCCGATCATCAGCAACTTGCCCGACGACCGGGCGGCCTCAACCATCTCCTCAGCTTCTTTGCGAGAAGTCGCCATAGGCTTCTCACACAGCACATGCTTCCCCGCCTGTAACGCGGCCACCGTTACTTTTGCATGCAAAACATTGGGAAGACAGACACTTACAGCCTGAATGTTCGGATCCCGCAGCAACTCAGTATAATCCGCATACGTCCGAGCTCCATATTTGTCAGCCATCTCGACAGCGCGGTGTGGCACAACATCGCATACGGCCCGAACTACAGCCCGCGGGTTTTCGGCATATTCCGGAAGATGCCGATGACGGGCTATACTCCCGCACCCGATGACGCCAATTTGTAAACGACTCACTCCGTTTGCACCCCTAACATAATCTCATGCTAAATTTTTCGACACCGTTCCTATACGGCAACCGCTATTCCCATTCAATGGTTGCCGGCGGCTTGGATGTGACATCATACACGACCCGATTCACACCCGTCACCTCATTGCAGATGCGATTCGACATCACTTGCAGCACTTCATACGGAATGCGGGCGAATTCCGCAGTCATACCATCGCGCGATGTGACCGCCCGAATGGCCACCGTCGCAAAATAGGTGCGCTCATCACCCATCACGCCCACACTGTGCGAATTCGTAAGTACAGCAAAGTATTGCCATATCTCGCGATTTAACCCATGACGAGCCACTTCTTCGCGAACGATGGCGTCCGCCTGTTGCAACATGGCGATGCGGGGAGCCGTCACCTCTCCGATGAGGCGAATGGCCAACCCCGGTCCAGGAAACGGTTGCCGCCAGACAAAGTCATGCGGCAGACCGAGTTGCTCCCCAAGCGCCCTGGCCTCATCCTTAAACAGCGAGCGCAGCGGCTCAATGAGCTCAAAGCGCATGTCATTCGGCAATCCGCCAACATTGTGGTGTGATTTAATGGTCGCAGCCGTCTTCGTGCCACTTTCGATCACATCGGTGTACAGCGTCCCCTGTCCCAGAAAGGCAAAATCACCTAACGCGGCGGCCGTATCGTCAAACACGCGAACGAACTCACGCCCGATGCGTTTGCGTTTCTCTTCGGGGTCAGCGACGCCCGACAGAATGCGCAGGAAACGATCCCGCACATCCACTTTGTGAATGTCCATGTGAAAGACACCCCGAAACATGTCCATAACCTGTTCCGCCTCGCCTAGCCGAAGCAGGCCATGATCGACAAACACACAAGCCAGACGATCACCGATCGCACGATGCAGGAGCGCCGCCGTCACGGAAGAGTCCACGCCGCCTGACAGCGCCATGAGCACTCGACGGTCGCCAACCTTGGCGCGAATCTCCGCGATGGCGTCATCGACGAACGAATCCATGCGCCAGTTGGGTTCACAGCCGCAGATGCCAAAGAGAAAGTTGCTGAGGAATGTCTCTCCATGATCGGTATGCTGGACTTCGGGATGGAACTGCACGCCATACAGTTGACGCTCGTGGTCGCTCATCGCAGCCACAGGAGCGCTGCCCGTCTCCGCGTCCACCCGGAATCCTTCCGGCACGCCCGATACAATGTCACTGTGGCTCATCCAAACGCGCTGCACGGCAGGCGTACCTGCAAACAGAAGTGAAGGAGCGTGCTTGATCTCAATCTGCGCCTGTCCATATTCGCGCGCGTGCGCCCGCTCTACCCGCGCGGAGAAATCCTTGGCGATCAGTTGCATCCCATAGCAGATGCCCAGGATGGGAACGCCCAGTCGATAGATGTCCGGATCTACGACAGGCGCTCCTGGTTCATATACGCTGCGCGGTCCGCCGGAGAACACAATCCCTTTGACATTGAGTTCGCGAAGAGTCTGCGCAGTCACGTCATACGGGAGAAGTTCCGAATAAACATGCAGGTCGCGGATGCGTCGCGCGATTAACTGGTTGTACTGTCCGCCAAAATCCAGGACGACAACCCGGTCTACATGTGCTGTCAAGATGACACCCAACTTTCGTTTTGCGATTCATGGTGAATCCTGCCCATGTCTCTTTTTGTTGTGCGTTTACTCTTGGTCAACTCGCGCAACAACCTGTCACCCTCAGCGACCGAGTTGCCGGCTTGCTGACCGCCGTAACAAATCCGTTCAAACCATTCAACGAAACGCAACATGTCTCGCCGCAGGGTCTCATTGCGACAGGCGCAAGCGTATTCCCGCAGCGTTTGCCCTGGCAGCCGATCACCAAAACGCCGGACAAACTGGCGAATCAGCGACTCCATCTCCAGAGCGGGCCAGCGCGCTCTGATCCTGCGCCTGCGCAGCATCATCACCGCGAAAGCCGCCAGCGCCGCGACAATCAGAGCTGCAACGCCAAAGTCCACTGCATTTACACCCGGAACAGGTGACAATGCGCCCGTTGCTTTCTTGCCGTTGTGTTTCTGTCCTGCCAACTTCTGGTGCAGAGCCGCAACTGCGGTCTTGTGCGGAGCGTGCTGCGCGGCCTTGGCGGCTCCATCCGGCAGCACGAAAGACGGCGTTGCCTCAAACGGAATCCACCCGTAACCCGCAAACCAAATCTCGGCCCAAGAGTGAGCGTCTACCCCGCGCAGCAGGTATTCGTTGGTTGGACCGTGGTATTTTGGATCCGCGGGCACAGTGACAAAACCCTTCACCCAGCGCGACGGGATTCCCACGGAACGCGCCAGCACCGCCAATGCGCTTGAAAACTGATCGCAGTACCCCCGGTGCGTCACAAACAAAAACTGATCCACAAAATCCTGTCCGGGTTTAATGTACGGAATATTGTTCGTCTGATACCTCTCATGACTCTGCAAGTACGTAATGATCGCTTCGACCTTGTTGTATGTTCCATGGAGCCCCGCCGTAATCTGACGCGCCAGCAGCACATCGCGGGCAGGAAAATTCTGAGGCAACTCCAGATTGCCCGGAAACGCGTACGCAAGGTTCCCGTCATGCACGGTCTCCAACAGGGAAGCGGACGGCGTCGGCATGTCAGAAGTCACAGTGTATGTCGCCCCAGGCCCAATCGTTCCTGCTGACACCGTGTCGGTTTGGGGGGTGACAGTGAAATGGGCTCGCCCGCCTGGAGCGGTCACACCCACAATCTGATAGGCGCCAAAGAGGATGGGGTAGTGTCCACGAACCACCTGAATGCGTTCTGTCAAAGTGTTGGCCGGCGCCGTCGCATCGGGCCCCATCTGCGCTATCAGGGATGTCGGGATAGAGGTTCCGGACATAAACCGATCGGTTGTCGACGATGGCTGCACCCACCCCTGGCCCGTATACTGGTTTAGCGATTCGCCGCGATAGTAGGACGGCTGATTGGCAAATACGCGCAGGAAAACCTTGCTGCTCCCTTTAAACGGCCCGCCAAGATTGGCGTCGTTGGCCCCGTATATCTGCGAGGACTGCTTGGGCGAGGCGGCCGTTTCAAACTCTTTGAGCAGCGCCAAAGGTTTGGGCCAATTGGGCGCGGCTTTTGGAATCGCCAACCCGGTCAGAACAATCGTTGTCGCAAGTCCCGCAGGAATTGCGAGGTGGCGCATAATCTCGCGCCGTGACTGCACCGCAGAAAACAGTTGCAGACGCGGCGCGTTCGTGAGAGCCAGCAATGCCAGACCAATCAGCATGAAGGTGATGATCTGCACGTGATCCCGGACCCCATAGGCGCCCGCAGCATCAATCAGCACGGCTTCCCCTGCGATGAGCGTCGCCAGTACGAGCAGTGGTTTTGCAAGGCACTCCAGCAACAGTTTCGTGCCAAACGTGATGACGCCGAAAAATGCCAGAGTTCGGACACCGTCGTTGACCGCGCGCACGTTTCCTGACAGCAGGCTGTGCGCGGCGGTTCCGAGATCCCTCGCGAGTTGGGCGAGAAACGCGGTCGGAGGGAACCACGAAATATAAGGATAATATTCCCATTTTATGAGACCAAGAACCACAACAGTGAGTAACGTTGCGCGCACATAGCGGTTCGAAATCAGGTCGGCGAGCAGCAGAATGCCAATGTACCATATAATCGGAATGGTATTGCCCATATAGGCGACATTCTGAACGGCCAGAAGTACCTGGGCCGTCCACCCCCACAGCAACAGCGACACGACTATGCCATGCACAGTATCACGCTTGACCCGCATGCAACGATCCCCCAGCCCCAAGGGCATCCAGACTGTCCAGCGAATGTAATGCCCGAGTCTGCCACCCGAACAGTCGCAGACGTTCCACCAAAGCATCTTCCTCCGGCGCCAATGATGACTGCTCAGCCCGTGCGAGCAGCAGTTGAACGCGCAGTTGGCGTTCCGCCGCGATCACCGCAAACCGCAACAGTCCATCCGTCACGCCCCTCGTCACCACCACGGCCGTTGACTGACGGGGTACAGACATCAAACGCCACAACCCCTCTGAGAAGGGCGCCTGTCCGTCCGCTTCAGCGACGGCCAGATGTTCCAGCATTCGCAGGAGAGTGAGATCGCCCTGCTGCGCAGGAACATGATGCATGCCTGCTCCAAACGCATAGTACCCAAACACGATGCGGGTCCTGTGCGCATATTCTGCCAGCGAAGCCACTGTCGACAATGCCAGTTCAAACGATGAAGGAAATCCTCCGAAACTCTCGTGGGATGCATCCAGTATAAACAGTAGCTCATTCAGTGCATAGTGTTCAAATTCCTTTGAGCGGAGCGTTCCGGTTCGTGCGGTGGCCAGCCAATGGATGCGGCTGAGCCGGTCTCCCGGAATGTACTCCCTCGTTCCGATCACTCGGGTAGCGTCGAAAACGTTTCTGGACTGAGCCACCCTGTTGCCGAGGCGACGCTGATCGATGGTCGACCAATAGGCAATTCGGCGAACATGAGGGTACACGACAAGTTGAGTT
>JAJZCB010000002.1 GCA_021846285.1 Bacillota bacterium | reverse complement strand
ACAAAGGGGTGCCCTGATTCACGGCCACGATCCCCATCACAATTTGCTTGACATCGGGTTGGTAATCCTTGTTGAAGCCCCTCTCAATCCGAATCACTCCTTCTTGTGGCGGATCGTCATACGCGCCGTAGAAGGATTTGGAGGTGGTGTCGCCATGGGCAAACACGAGAGGCTCGTTTTCGGTCATCAGACTCTCCAGGGTGATGGAGGTCAGGAGGTCGCGGGGCCCTGCTTCAAACACCCGGTCCAGGGTGCGTCCGAGTGCGTCATCGTTGAAATCTTGCGCGCTGACCCCTTGGCCGAAGAGGACTTCGGTATCCTGCGATTTGTAGAACTCACACACACGGGAGAGAGGGAGCCGGCCGCACAGGGTATTGATCACCAGAGCCAACACATGGTTGCCGGGAGAGACCTTCCACTGCGCGGGATCCCAAGCGACTGCTTGATTGATGCGGTTGACCAGATCAATGTCGTCGCAAAAATGCTTAATCAGGCTGGATGGGCCGACCTGGAAGAATTCAACGACGGGCTTCTGCATGATGCCATCAACATCCTTATGAGCAAGGTGCGGGGCTTATTATTAGCATACAGAACCCACGGTTGCATGTTCAGCAAATTACGAAATAGATGAACGACGTGTATGCCTTAATTTTTGGTTGTCTATTATTAGCATTCATCGGAGAATGGATGCATCTATATCGCTCGTTGAGTAAGAACCGAAACCACGAGAATTTGTCCAGCAGTCGAAGGAGGGCAAAAAATCATGTCTGCCATTTTATTCATGCGGAATGTGGGATTGATGAGTTGCATCTGGCGCAATCCGTTCCCCGGGATTTTGACATCGATGAGCTTCGCGCGCAGTGTAGTCAGATCGCCGCGCAGGGGTATGCGGTCAGCATTGAGGAACGCGAAGCTGGCGCAGCGGCGGTGGCGGCGCCGATCCTCAATCGCCAGGGGATATGCGTGGCGGCCCTTTCCGTATCCGGTCCGGCGGACCGTTTCACCGCACAACAGGTCATACACTATGGGGCGGCGTGCATGGCCGCGGCAAAACAGATCAGCAAGACACTCGGGGCCTATCCAGGACATACGAGTTAGCCTGTCCTGTCGCACACCAGCCACACCAACCCGAATACAATACCTCATACGGAGCATAATCCGTCCGCGCTCCTGTGGAGGTATACATCATGGATACTCGATCAGTTCCACCGTGGCTCAGGCAGATCTGGGATGAGTTGACCAAACCGCCCGCTGTTTTGCGCCAGAGTCAGAAATCTGCGCGACAAAGACCAACCAGAACCGATGAGTCACGAGATGACGAACGCGAAGATGCTCTCGCCAAGGACGACGATGGTGAAGAAAGCCCCACTGATCCTCCGGTCGCGACGCGACGACCGTATGGATCGACAAAGACGGCGGAACGACTGACGCGCAAGTATTTTGTGCCGCGTCCAACCCGTCATCCCACAAAAACCAGACCACGGCCCCGAAGGACCGGCAAACGGACTGCCCATCACGCTGATTCTGTGCGGATGCGGATGGACCGCTCTATAGTCCAAACGGCGCAGTCAACGCCTGCACCCGTTCGCGTCCAAACGCTGCGGGTCGCCTCTGCGGAACAACAAACTGAAAAATCGCCGCGCGCGTCAGACACCGATACGACTCGGGCCAAAGCCTATGACGAGCGCATTCGCAGTGTAGAACTCGTGCACGGAGTCTGGCGCATCGTCACGGGCGACGGGCGGGCCATAGCGCTCAAAGAAACTGCCCTTTCGCCAGAGCGCATCCGCTTCATGGCCGACGCCCTGGATGAACTGCACCGCCGCGGATTCACACACCTTGCCCGCATCGTGCGCACACGTCAGGATCAGGAACCGTACCTCATGGATCATGGTCGAATCTATTACGCATCAGAATGGTTGCCCGGGCACAGTGTTCAGTATGGTTCAACGGCACAATTGGGCGCTGCGGCGCGAACACTGGCCCGATTCCATGAAAAATCATGCGACTATGAGCCTTTGGGCTATCAACCTCCACACGCGTTTCACGTGTTTGAACAACTGCTGAACCGCAAACAGGCATTGGACCAATTGCAAAAGCAAGTGGAAGCGAAAGCGAGTAAGGACCGCTTCGATGAGCTTTGTCTATCGTTTTTCCCCCGCACGGCCATGCATTCGACAGAATCCCTGTCGTTGCTGAAGTTGCCCGACGTCGAAACACACCTAAAACAAAGCCTCAACCACCCTGGCCTGTGCCATCTGGACGTAACGCGGCGCAACCTGATCATGCATCCAGCGGGTCACGCTCAGTTAATCGATTTTGACCTGATGACATTTGCGCCGCGCGTGCTGGATTTGTCTCATCTGATCCGCAGGGGTATGCAGGCGCATGGAACATGGACGAGTGAGATCGCCATCGCGCCGCTCATTTCGTACAATCGCGTACAGCCGCTGACACACGGCGAATATCTGTTGCTTGAAGCGCTGTTGACATTTCCCCATCGCTTCTGGCGACTCACGCAAAACCATTACGCAAATCCGCCGACCAAGCCTGACGATCTACAGCAGCGCATCACGCAACTGGAAGATACGCTCGCCCTGGAACAGGAACGCGCCGCGTTTCTTCAGACCTTTTCCAGGCAGGTCACCAGACGCGGCCAGTAAAATCGCCCAGTCGCCATGTTATGATTACGGTGACAATGCCCATTCCATTTCCCGTCTCACGGTCTCGTCGCGTTCGCCGTCGTACGCGGCGCATACCGCATCCCGGGCCTTCGCGACAGTCATCCTGGAGAGCGCCCACGCTGCGCTTGCCCTTATCTCTGGTCGTGTATCGTACAATAGCGGCAAGAGCAGCGGCAACGCCTCGGGGTCGCGCACATTGCCAAGCGCGATGACCGCGTTGCGGCGCCAGACATGAAACCCCCGCCAGGCTGCGGCGGTGTGCCCGAATTCCCGCATGAAGGCCCGCCTGGACAGCGTTACAATACGTTTCAGGTCAGGGAAACTGAGTTCCGGATCGGGTGTGAACGCCATTTCTTCCCCAAGCAGACTGACGCGATTTTTTGGACACACCGTCTGGCACGTGTCGCAACCCCAGACCCGTCTGCCAAGGGCCGCCCGATACTCGGCCGCTATGATTCCTTTTGATTGTGTGAGGTAGGAGAGACAGCTTTGCGAGTCGAGAACAAACGGTTCACGAAGCGCGCCGGTAGGACACGCCGTCAGACAGAGGTCACAATCGCCGCAGGAGTCAGCGGGAATCAACAACGACCGCGGTTCTATGCGAACATCTGTCAATAAGGCGCCGAGAAATACCCACGATCCGTGAGTCTCGGTAATCATCATGCAGTTCTTTCCGATGAACCCAATTCCGGCGCGCTGCGCAACAGCCCGGTCCACCAGCGGAGTCGTGTCGACGCAGGACAGACTGCGGATCGTACGCCCGGATGCGCGTTCCAGCAAGTCTGCGATCAAGAGTAATTTCTCTTTAAGAACAGGGTGGTAATCGCGACCCCAGGCATACGTTGAGACCACGCCGCGCCTACCCTTGGGTCTTCGCATGGCGACCGCCTTTCGCGTCCGGTAAGGAACGGCGATACTCACTATGCTGTGCGCTCCGGGCAGCAATGTGGTTGGATCGATACGCTGCCGTCCAAGGGGATGTTCAAACCCGGATGACCGACCTTCTTCGTAGTATCGACGCAGAATCGGCGTCAGATCGTGAAACGGCTCGACGCTGGCAACACCGATCGCTCCCACTGCAGCCTTCTGGCCGATGGCCTCGAGCGTAGCGAATGACACCTCGTATCTGCCTGTTGGCACGATCATCGAGTCTCCTTTCCCATGACATGACGGTTCTCCAAGATCCATCAGGTTTTTGGAACCGCAGCCCTCGCCAACTGATCACATCGTTCATTATAGCGATGTCCGCTGTGCCCTTTGACTTTACCAAACGCGACTTGATGTCGGCCCAGTTCGGCAATGAGGGCTTCCCATAGATCACGATTTTTGACGGGTTCTCGACTGCTGTTCACCCATCCCGATTGCTGCCATTTTACATACCATTTCTGCGTCATGCAGTTGACGACATACGCTGAATCGCTAAAAACGGTTACTTGGCACGATCGCGAAAGCACCCGCAGTCCCTCGACCACAGCCTGGATCTCCATCCTCTGATTGGTCGTGTGCGACTCGCCGCCCGACACCTCGCGTTCGTGTTCCCCGGCAACCAGAATGGCTGCCCAGCCGCCGGGCCCGGGGTTGCCGCTGCACGCCCCGTCGGTATAAATGTCTACATTCGTCAACGCTTTCACCTCTCCACTCACTCCACTTTGGCACACATTCTTTCTGTAAGACATATCACTTTCTCCGTATTATCCGCGAGGTTCATGCTGGTGACAAGCTTTGCCGCAACACACATATTTGCCCGACTGATATTGGCATACTACATAGGCATCGCGCCGCGGCGGAGGCGAACTGCACCTCTCTGCCAACCCGCCACAGACATTTTACCCGAAAGGAAGCGTGTGTCATTATCGTTGAAAAACCCCATCAATTGATGAAAAACCCGCTTGGCTGGGATCGGATACTGTGCCGAGGCGAGTTCGGCGCAGCCGTGTTTGAGCAGCGGCACAGTATACGATCCCGGCGAGCAGGGAAGGTATTTTTCGGGATAGACTGTCATGGCGCTGACGCGCCACCAACAACCGGGAAGAAAATACGCCTGCGGCGATTTTCCGGGATAGAGAGCCTCAGCGACACCGCGGACGCTGTCAGGCACGGACGCTGATGCTTCGCTTGCTGCCGCTGGCACTGGCGGCATTCCTCCTGTTGCCGTCTGACGCACTGACACAAAAAATCGCGAGAGACGGCCAACTCTACTGGGAACACCACGCGCCGGGCCGTATTTTATACTCGGTGCAGACAAAAAAACGGTGGATTGCCTTCACTTTTGACGATGGTCCAGACCCGATCTATACTCAGCAGATACTTCGCGTCCTGAAACGTCATGCCGCTCACGCCACCTTCTTTGTCGTGGGTCAGCAGGCGCGAGCGTATCCCAAACTGCTCCGGGAACTGGTTGGCGAAGGAAACGAGATCGGGAATCATACCGAGCGCCATCCACAGGAAGGGCGCCTGACTGCGGACGAGATCACCTCCTGCGACTCGGTCATTCACGGCATACTCGGAGTCACTCCCGTCCTGCTGCGTCCGCCGGGGGGGCGGCTGTCAGATCGCATTGTCGACCTGGCGGAACGCACTCAGCATATTATCGTCATGTGGACATGGGACGTCGACCCCCGCGACTGGTCACAGCCGGGTGTCATGCGCATTTTCTCCAGAATAGTTGAGAACGCGGACCCCGGAGACATCGTCATCTTCCACGATGGCGGAGGACCGCGAACGCAAACTGTCAAGGCGGTCGACATGATCCTGGAGACGTTGTCGCAGCAAGGCTACAAATTCGTGACAGTCGGACAGATGATCAAAGAATGGAAAGACTATCGGCCATATCGCAATCCTTCACAACTTCACACTGAAATAAACCAAAGCGCCGCCGACCGATAGGACCAGCAACAGGAATCCTCCCGTGGCGCCGAGCCTGTTTTGGCGGCGCCACAGCCACATGGAGAAGTTGAACAGATAGACGCCAATCCCAAGCGAAACCAGAAATGCTACGACAAATGATCCGAGGCCCACGTTCGCCTTCTCCCTTCACTATGATCGCAAAAGCGTTCTGCCGCGCTTGCTCCATCGTCCACGGCCTTTCGTGGACATCTCTGGGTGCTCTGACACGCTCCCACCGTTTCCACGGCGCTTTCGCCGCCAGTCCCAAAGCACCGCAGCCACCGCTAACAGCACGGGCAATGCGACGCCCACAAGCCATCCGTAGGGTTCAAACACGGACGCCGACAGGGCAAGTACAGCCGGAAAATCGGGAGGCAAGAACGACAGCACATACAGTTGCAACGTGACGGGCGCCAGCAGAGGTCGATACAGCGGCATGCCAAAACCCAGTGCGTACAGATACGCGACCATCCACAATCCAAATCCCATTTTGATCACTGCCGCAGCCGTCCACAGGAAAACAAAAATCGCTTCGAGACGCTGCACAAACCGGCCCACGTAAATCACTCTGGCGAGTTGATACATGGGAAAAGGCACCTTGCCGGAAACCGCTGAAGCAAAGGTGCCTAGAAATACTACCAACACCATGCTGAATATCACGGCGGTGACGATCGTGCTGATGACCCCTACATAGAGAAAGTGGTTCCGATTACGCAGCGTCGGGTAGAGAATGGACAGAAATAGCACATTAAAAAACAGACTGGAGTTGATGGCGCCAAACCATAGAGTGTTTCCTACGCCACGACCCCAGATCGGCAAGAGAAGGCGAACATCAAACCAGGACAGCGGCAGGATCAGCAGCAGCGCTACGCCAACCAGAGAAAAATACGAAAACAGCAGAGCGGTTCTGCTAAGCCCCTCCAGTCCTTTATAGGCGTAGTAAAACGCGGCCAACAGAAACGTGAAGGCAATGACCGCCGACGGAGTGGCGGGAAGCACGGTGGTCACGACAGTCTCCGTAAATTCCCGCGTAACCAGAGCTGTCTGCGCAAGCAGCAAAAGTGCAAACACCAATGCGATCGGCAAAGCTGTAAACCGCCCAAACAGGCGACTGATCACCTGCAAAAGATTTTCGCCAGGGAAGCGCTTCAAACAGAAATGCACGATCAGAAACGCTATCGTGACAAGCGTTCCTGACACAAGTGGAATCGCCCACGCGAAGCCGGCGCCCTCCACGGCAATTCGCGAGGGCATGCTCAGGAAGATCTCCGTTGACGAGTACACTGTCATCAGTGCTGTCAGTTCCACCACACCAACGCGGCCTGTATGGATCAGCGGCAACCGTTTCGCGTTCAATGGCAATCTCCTTTCGCATCTTGCACACCTGTAGGACATCGTGTTCGTCGAGTGCGTGGCGGCGAACGAAACGCAGCCATTTACGCGTTTCCCCGGGATCGTCTGCGTCGCCGGCCCCGCTGCGGCGAGCCGGACTCGTGAGTGGCGCCGCTCCAGGGTCTGGTTACGGGCGCCTGACGTCGCGAATCCACGGGCATGTAGGAACCTGGTCTGTCTTCCATGGTAAACACCTGTCCACGACCAATCACATCTTTGGACGCTTTTCTTCGGGGCGCGATCGGCGACAGGATGGGCACCCCAAAACTGCGCACAGAAACTGCATGCATAATCAACAGCATCAGCCCCAGGGTGACACCGTAGAAACCAAACAGCGAAGATGCTACGATAAACCCAAACCGGAGCACCCGAACAGTAAACGACAGATTGTAGTTCGGCATGGTAAACGAACCGAGCGCCGTTACTGCCACAATGATGATCAGCAAGGGACTGATAATACCCGCCGCAACCGCCGCCTGACCGAGAATCAGGGCGCCGACGATGCCAATCGTCGGCAATACCGATGATCACTTTTGCTGCGAAGCGGATTAGACGGGAATAATGGAGAGACGATATACCTGCCCTTCTTTGTGAACGACCACTTCTTTGATCAATAGATGGATAGCCTCAAACTGCCTGTCTACATTTATTCTTTCGACATCTCCCACTCTCTGCCGCACTTGCCACAACAAACTCTTATTCACTTCGGCAACCGCGATCTCGTTATTCGCCTTTTTCACCTCGTTTAGGATAGTCTGCACCGCATCGAAGTCCGCTGCAATCTTATCCAATTGTTCGCCGATCTTTGTCCTCAGTCGCGGATTCTGCTCCTTCGACAGTCTTTCGAGCATTGCGTCCTCTTCGCGGTTAAGCGCCTCAAGCCTAGCTTCCAGCAATCTTATTTCGTGCTGCGCCGGAACGTCAATATTATGAGCTCGTCGCGCCTTGAAGTCCTCGACCAAGGAATCGTCCGCGATCCAGCCCTTCACTGTGGCCCAAACAAACTCGTCAAACTCCGCGCACGGCACAAACCCCGTCACGCATTTCTCCAGCCCGCTTCCCTTTGGCGGGCCAGGGATCCTGTTGGTGCAGACGTAGTATTTGCGCCGCTTCGGGCCGTCTTTTAACACTTTCTCATTGCTGTATCCGTGCCAGGTTTTGCCGCAGTGTCCGCACCGAAGGAGACCGCTCAGGAGATAGTGAGAAGTCTCCCACGTCTCCGTTTTCCTCCTCGCATTCTCGAGTCGCCGATTCGCTGCCTTCCATGCTTCCTCGTCCATGATCTGCGGCAACTCCATTGGCACCCACTCTTCTTTCGGGCGCATCTTGCGTTGGACTCGCTCGTCGACGGGGCGATATTTGTTCAGATGCGTGCCGCTCGCATCTTGGACGCGGATATGAGTGACGCCTGTATAGTATGCCTCGTTGCGGATAATGCGTTTTATGGTGGTCGAACTCCAGGTTACCTTTCCCGCTCTCGGCGACTTCAGGCCCAGCAATCCTAGACGGTCGGCGACCTGCCGAATGCCCATTTCAGCGCCCAGTTCGAAAATGAGCCGGACAATCTGCGCCTCCGTCTCGTCGATTGTCACAACACCGTCTGCGTAGTCATACCCATAGACGCCCGGCCAATGCGTCCACCCTCCTTGACGCGCCTTTTTAATCTTCCCAGCGACCGTCCTGCGCTTAATCATCTCTTTTTCGAACTCCGCCACCGCGCCGCGAATCGAATAGAAGAGTTGTCCCTCCGCTGTGTTCTCGCGCGCAAAATCCGTGAACACAAGGTCGGCGTGCTTCTCAATTTGCTCCGTGAACGCGATCAGGTTCCCCAATTGCCGGGATAAGCGGTCAGGGTCAGTGCAAATGAACAGCTTGTGCCCCTTATCAACACATAACAAAGAGATAGCGTCCATCAGCGCAGGACGATTCAACACCTCGCCCGACACTCCGGCATCCTCGAATATAACGGTATCGGTTGCGCCTAGTTCGTCCGCTTTTTTGAGGCATTTCTCACGCTGGTTGCCAAGGCTGTAGCCATGTGTCTGTTCCTCCGTGCTGACCCGCGTATAGATGATCGCTTTCATGCTCGCCCCCCTCTCTGCCATATTAGCAAATGTGGACAAGAGAGAAAGGAGATATACATGGAAAGACCGCCAACTAGTGGCGGTCTATGGATTTCCTGCTGTCAGACAGGATTCGGTACAATGCGATGATCGGGCGATCCTTCGCCTCCCACTCCGGACTTTGTACTGCCGGGATCCGAAACGTATTTGCTGTGAATGGCAGACAGTTTCATGGCACCTCGGTATTGTTTTGTACCAAATCAACTCTCCTCAGCCCTGTGCTTGCGACCGATCTCCCTTTCCACCTCCGCAAGCGCCCTCCCATATTCACGACTATGTCTCCGCGTCAACTCACTCCGATCGGTCGCGCCGTATCGCTTTACCGCAGGCTCCGGCGCATCATAAAGAAATGCTGGTTGATACTCCCCGTTCCCGTCGCGCCACGCCGCAATCCATTGCCTCGCCTTCACTTGCTCCGCCGCTTCCTCCGGCGTGAAACTCGGCTCCAGAACCTCTTTTAACTGTCGGAACACCGCAACACTCGAATTATTCCCGATGTGCCAATTCACACCCGCCGCCATCAGCACATCCACAAACCCTTTACTGAGCTTCGAGAACAGATGAAACGCGAATATCGGGGCAATTCGATACTTTGGCCCCTCCAACAACATCCGCTCGACGAACTGCAACCAACCCTCCGACTCGTAAATGTGCGGTTCGTTGTACACGACGAACGTCCTCCCGCCGCATCCCGCGACTTTCGTCAGGAATACCACCAGGGTAAGCCAGTGCAGGATAATCCTGACTGCCGATGGTCCGAGGTCACGCGTCGGGATGCGGACAATGACCACTTTCCCCTCGCGTATCCACTTGCCAAAGTCCACTTTCGGATTCGGCGTTTGCCCAAAGATCGGCTTTAGAAAGCTGTCGCCCATGATCTTTGAAAGCCGTGTCAATACCGGTGCCGCGATTTGCGCCTGCATCCCTTGTGACATGCGGTCGAAATCCTCCAGCAAGTACCGCACATCCTCGTCGTCTGTCTCTTTAAGCACCCGCCGCCTGACTTCGCCGTCGCGCAATATGGCCCCGATCAACACCGGGTCGGCATACGTCACTTTCGCACAGGCGAATAGATACTCCTGCATCCGACTCCCTTCCTCCGCGCCGAGAAACGCGGTCAACTCCTGCGCTATACGATTGGTAGCCATACGGTTGTTCGTCGCAATGCCCTGCAACCCGAGGTAAATCGGCCACTCATAGTCCGCGAGGTTTAGGTCGATCACATCGTCGCCGAGCACGTCCCTTATCGCGTCTGACATCCCCCGCTCGCCGCGTTCATCAATCGCATCCAGGATGATCGAGCCGATGCCATGATTCTTCTTCGCATCCACTACAAAGTTGACGACGGTCGTATCCTTGCCCATGCGCGGGCTGGCGACAAATGCGCGAGGTGTGAATAACGCATCGTCGGAGCCCGTTGGAAGATACACATTCTCGACGCTCCCCTTTTTCGTGATGCTACCCATGTAAATCCCTGACTCATCGCGAAACGGCACCGGCACTTCAATCTCCGTCCGTTGGTTGCTGACAATCTCCTCTTTATACTCCTGCTGTAAATCCGCCGTGGGAAGCTGAATGATTTTTCCTACTTCATCCGTGCTAAGGATCATCGGGTCCCGATCAATCGTCGCGTATCGTAGCGCGTTCACTTCGTCGATTGCCGCGGGCTTGCCTTTACTCCCAATCAGCCGATTATCTCCTGACAGTTCCACAAACGCGCCTGTCAAACTCTGCGCCAGCATGTCGCGCCTGACCGCATCTTGCGAATGAGCATAGACTCGCATCGTCGACTTGAACAGCGGTAGGTTCTGCTTGTTCCGCGTCTCCGTTGACAGATGCCCGTTGACCAGCAACCGTTGACGCTCCGCATCCGGGATCTCAATCTTGCCGATCTTTACTTCTGACCGCCCGGCAAAGATGGACCGCTCTATCGCGTTGATCGCATCCTCTGTCACCGCCACCACTTCATTCACTGCCGTTGCGCCGATCTTCGCCAGCGACTTCATGCCTTGGTCTAGCCTGACTTCGTTTCGATGCGGAACCTTCCCGTTCTCCCAGACATTCCACGAATATTCCATCATCCGCTTGCCCTTCATACGCGGCACACACTCAAGACGAATGGCAAGCGTCAGCTTGTCGCCTTCTTTGAGTTGATGCGACACGTCGAGAATATTGCGCAAAGGAGAAGTCTGTTCGGCGTGATTGGTTTCAAGCGCGAACATATTATCGCGCATGAGTTTGAGTTCCGCGACACTCGTATGTTTTTCCTCGATCGCAAAACGCTCCGATTCTTCGAGCGTCAAATGCCTCCATTGCTCGTGATTCGCAAGCCGCAGCTTAAACACATCATCAAACTTATCCGTGAGCGCCAGGTAAAATTCAATATTCCCCAGCTTCATCCGCACAAACCACCATACATCGTCCTTCGCGCGAATCTGCACGCCGTAGCCGTTTCTCGTTGCCCGCGTAGATAGCGAAGCATACATCGATAGCAACTCATGTACCACCGCCCACAGGCGTCGATTCTGGCTGTTCAGCACACTCCGATGCGGGATGACTTTGTACACGCGATAGTCGTTCGCCAGGCGCGTTACAGGAGTATAACCCATGCGATGCCCACCCCTCCGACGACGAACATGCGAGGCGCCCATGTGCGGCTTCCGATCATCTTCAGAAAGCCGCCAATCACCAAGGCCGTCACCGCAATCTCCGGCATGTTTCCGTCGAGGAAATGAAACAGGCTGATCGCTACATGTTGCAAGCCTCGCCCGATGGAGTCTCCTAACTGATTAAACCACCCGCTAACTAAATGGTCCGACCAATTTCCCATGCCGTAAATGACAGATGGATTTTGCATCTGATCGATTGCCACGTATCGACTAGGATCAATCCAGTGGCCGTTAGGCGAGAGAATGCCGATGTGCAAATGCGGCCTCGTCGAATATCCGGTATTGCCGCTTTGTCCAATCACCGACCGGATGCCCACATGATCGCCAACCCGGACCAACACATCCGACAGATGGCCGAACACCACATGGTAGCCGTCCGCCAGCCGAATCCACACCGCTTTGCCTAACCCACGGTCCCCCTCGTCGCTGATGCGCTCCACGACGCCCGACGTGAAGGAGAGAATCAATGTTCCGTTCGTCATCGCGAGGTCAATTCCGTTGTGAGCGACTGTATGAACCTTGTCGATTTCGCCGAAGATAGAGGTAATGGGGTACACGCAGGTCCCTCCTAGAACCGTTTTAGCCAATGCAAGATGTCCGGCGCATGGCGGATAACCAAGTACCCAATCGAGCCGTCCAGAAGCCGCTGAATGGCTTGTGAACGATTTCCAAACATCCACATGCCGCCGACAAACACAATGACGCCAATGGCCACCCAGTCCGAGATGTTGATGATTTCCGGCCAGATGGTGTTGCTGATCGAATCGACGTTTGCGACGGTGGCCAGGACTTGCAGATCGTCGGTACTCTTCATTCTTTTGATCCTCCCCGTATAAGTTGCATCTTGTTGTGCAAACTACCTTGTAAAGGAGTGATGCCGATGCCTGCGTTGTTGCTTGAAATACTCGGCGAATGGCCTTACCTGTTTGTGGGCGGTTTTTTTGGTCTATTAGCGAATATGGCCCATCACTAGACAGGCATAATTCACGACCCAACCGCATAGCCTATAGCGCGAAGGCGCGAAGGCACCTAGCCCACCTGCACCCATCCCCTCGGGCGAGTGTTTCTGTGTCACAGCAAAAATTGATCGTCGTCGGGTCCGGCGACTGAATCATCCCGTGGTGCAACGTTCCCTATATTTGCACCACGACTTTCTTCAGCGGCATTTGTTTGCCGGAGGGTACGTAACCAACGTTTCACCGCCGCCGTGAAGTTATCCATACCCCGCGCAAACTCCGCTAATTCCCGATCCTCCGGGTCGTCGAGGTTGAAGGCGACCGGCTTTTTCCACCATCCGCTGTCTCGCCGCCTCTTACGCACGCCGCATCGCCCTTTCCCCGATCTCGAAAAAGGCCCTGGTGTTGACCCACTCCGGCTCCAGCACGTGGCGGAGAGTCGCAAAATAGGGTCGCAAATGCGTAGCGCAGAGTATCGCGCCGCCGCCAATCAGATAAGTGTCAGCGTTTAGGTCGGGCAATGCTCTGCTGAGTTCAGCGACGATCCGACGACTCAGAGCAGCGGGTTCGCCGATCGTATCCGCGCCGAAGTCTAGCGTGCCACTTTCTCGATCGCGATAACGCCCGTCGATGATCGTACCGTAGTTGACCGTCCGACTGCCGATGTCGAGGATCCGCCGAACGCCGCCCTGACCAGCGCAGAGGGTAGCGTAGGCACTCGCTCCTTCAACGGCGATATTCACGCGATCAATCGAAAAACGCTTGGCGACATCGTTGACCGCACACGAAAAATGGCCGCGCAGCAACGTCTTCATGCCCTCGGCCATATCGGGAGTATGATGCTCAACGGGTAACCCGGTGGTTACAACAAAGGCGTCTCCGTCTTGTGCGGCTCTGGCGACGGCTGCCATAATCAAGAGTTGCGTGTCTTGGTGGATTTTGTTGGCGGTCATGATCCTGGCACCGCCCTGCGACTCGTCTTTCGCCAGGTCACCTACAAAAAAGGTTCCAAGCGACGTCGTGAGAGTGATATCCGTGTCTCGTGGGGCGTTTATAAGCCTCCTTTCTCTCGTCTCTCCGACATAAGATGGGAATCGGTCGAGATAATGATTTGCCCCAAGAACTTTAACCGCATAGCGCCCGCAATCGACCGCGAGGTGTCGCATCTCTTCTCCTCCTTTAGGGATAGTTGCCTAAACACTAAAGGGATATGATAAGAGGGATTGACCATATTCCGATCCTTTCGGCGTCAGTCGTTGAAACCTCCTTCGTATCGTATTTCTTCCCAAGAGAGCACAAGCGGCCTTTTCGTGACCGCATCTTTGGCTACGTAGTACATCGGATTTCCTTTCATCTTCAGCGGTTTGGTGCAACTGCGTATAGCGTCGGTGGCAAGATCGTAGTAGGTATAGTTCAATAGATTCACCTTTTTCTTGTTTTCCTTATTTTTGATTATTGTGTCCAAATCGCGCCCGCGTCATTCGGAGATGAATAACAAAAAAGACTCCGCCGCAGCAGAGTCTCATGATTGTTTTGAGATCGAACGCACTGTCCTCAGATCGAGATCTTTTCGCGGATATCGCTGAGAAACGACGGCATAGCACCGGCCACAGAGAGAATGCATTTCCGCTGAATTGGCTACTATTTCTCTTTCAGCACCCTGTACGGAGGAATCCACTGTATCTAGAGAATGACCACGAACGATCAAGTAGCCGCGGCCACCTGGCCAGACCCCAGACACCGAACATTACACGTCTGGCCACAGTTCGGCTGGTGCGAGATCGAGCGCCCGTGCGAGCTGCGCCAGTTTGCGAATTTGTGATCCTCGATGACCCGCCTCAATCGCATACACATAGCTCACCGATACACAGGCCCGCTTCGCTAATTCCGCCACCGACAGACCTAAGGACTGGCGCTGTGTCTGGATCCGTTCTCCCAAACGCTCCACGACAACCACCTCCGACGCAATTGTACAATCGTGACAAGGGTTTCGTCGATCAAAGATAGGAGAAAACAGACACGAATGACAGAGTGACTGGCCACCCCCAAAATTCTTGCGGGATTCCTGGCGGTCGTGAAACCAAGTGAGATCCCCCGATCCGTCAAATGATAGCAGTAGAATTTTCTGTTGCTGAAACTCTAAAACATTATGTCGTTTCTTCCTGAAAAGGGATATAATATAGCCTATCTGATCCAAGGCAGGTGATTTTCACGAAATGGTTTAATACGCTTATTGATAGAATGAGCATTCACTGGGTTTATCTCGGGGGTATATCGTTTTTCGCAATTTTGGCATTTATATTAATTCACCGGCATCTTTCAGGCGATGATATCGAATTTGATCTGAAGTTTTTTAAAATAAGTATGAAGCCCAATGAAAAAATCCGTGCACTCGGAGAAAATCTTAAAAATCTCAATGAAGAATACAATACAGTAAGTCGTGACTCGAAACACAAATCAAATGTCATGCATTATGTTAACGAGATCAATCGACACGCAATGAAGATGGTGGAAACGGCTGAAGATGAGAGAATTACTTCAGTCGATTATGAACACAACTACGGAATAGCACTCCGCTTTAGCCTGCATCTCATAAAGGAGGCGGTTCATACTGGTAAGCCAGGTCGATCACGCATTTCAATCTTGGTTCCTGATGCAGAGATGGGTAATCTGAAGATCCTTGAGGGAGATGGTTATTCGCCTGAGGGAATCCGAGAATTTAAATTGTCTATACCTTCTTCATTTGCCGGACAGGCTTTTACACTCAAAAAACTGCAATACTCCAATGATTCGAGAATTTGGACAAGTCATTTTGAACATGTACCTTCCCAAAAGCAATATTTGTCATTGGTATGCGTACCCCTAGTGCTTTTTGATGCGCCATTGGGTATACTAAACATAGACTGTACTGAGCAGGATGCATTCTCCCCGGATGAACTGGATTATCTCCAATTTTTTTCTAATCAGTTGTCCTTACTCATGGGCTTTTACGAAATGGGTCGAACATTTCTTATTGCACGTGAAAATTCTAAAGAAACAGCGGTAGGGGGCGAAACCATTGAAGAAACACACAAGATCGAAGATGGCGCACGTCCGTAAACTCGTTACATCTTCTGCAAAGATACTCAGAAATAAAAAAGAAAATCATTCTTCTTTAATTATAGGTTACTATGATGGGAACGTGTCGCTTGATGATTATTTGCAAGCAATTACTTCAGCATCTCTTGCGGATCAAACTCGAGTCTCTTCGGAGAGACGCGTGAAGCAAATCATGAAGGAAAACAAACGGATTCTAAATGAGATCGTGAACTAAGAGTGACAACAAAGCCCCCACCTCCCGAAGGAGATGAGGGCTTTTCTGTTGTCTGACTTTTACGCTGTGGCGGTCGACTTCCTCTATGCCTTAGCTTGCGCCTGTACCGCGTCTTGCACCGGCTTGTGCACGCAATGGATGTACGGACAGACACTCGGTGATGCTGTTATCAAATATTGATCTTCTCTACCATGGCCTCAACCCACCCCGCCTCTTCCCATTCATCCGCCACAACCATCCCTGCCTCTACCCGCACATACCGATCCGACACGGGAACGTTGGGCGCTTCGGCGTAGTCAATGCAGGCGCTTACGTATGGCGCCGGAGTCTCTTTAGCCTCACATTGCGCACCGTAGAAGTACCGACACCGAGCGCACCGGGCGGCTTTCGGCGCTTTTCGTAAGGTGAACACATCACCGCGTTCAAAGACGATGAGCCAGGCGCAGGCTATGAGAGACTTCAGGAAACGCCGTTCGGTCAGAATGTCCAGATCAACCGTTGCAGACCAGGCCATTTCACGAATTGCCTGCGCTTCTTCTTCACTATGCCAAGGGTAGACTTCTCCTGCGTCTATCAGCACTCGATCTCCCGCCATGATCCGAGTACGCGCAGAATCTTCGAGCAGCTGCGCCAACACATCTGACGCAACACAGACCCGCACGGCTGCCTGTTGTTCTTCCGAAGCATCGGCGTAGGGGAATTCATTGTTTGACAGCAGGTGAAACAGCCCGGTCAGGCTGCGGGATTCATAGACCGATCCATGGCCGGCGATGTGGACAAGGTACGCCCATTCAGCCGGCTCTGACGCAGTGCGATAGAGCATTGGAAAAGCCTCCTTCAGAATCGAAACTACCAATAGTTCATTTTTTGTACTATTACAATTTGCCTTTTTAGAGTTCGTTTAGTTACGGATACCCAGCGCATTCGTTGTCGCATTGGCGGCAGAACTGGTCCATTGCTGGATAACATCGGTCTGGTTGCGCGGCTGCACTCCGAACCAAGCCGTTACCAGCACCCCCGCGATGAACAGCCCGACAAGAACGCGCCCCACCTGCCCTAGAGTGAATTCCTCGTCTTTGGCGGTTGATTGCGGTTCGCTGTCTTCTCGTTTGATGTGACTCGGCTTCCGCTTGAGAAACAGTTTGAAGCTGAGCCATCCAGCCCCACGCAGGATAGCAAACACCGCCAGAATCAAGGCGATCAGGATCCACGCCTGCAAAATCCCTGCGAGACTGGCGGAAGCCGACCCGATAAACCCCCAGGAAACGAACGCGCCCAAAATCTCCGCCAGAATCAGATAACCGAGGATGACGCCGAACACAACGCCGAAAACCGCCAGGACGCCTCGGATGACCCAGATTGCCTCGGGCAGTTCTGTATACTGCGGATCGCCGCGAAACGAACTGGTATACGAGAAATCCACGGCCCACACGACGGCCGCCACCGTAGCCACCAGTGGAATCAAGGCGATCAGTCCACCGAAAATTTGAACAATCAACATAAGAATCATTGGCAGTCTCCCTCTTTCGATTTAATTGTGGACGCAGTCCGAATCTCCGTCACCGCGCGTCGAGCCATCGAAGGAATTAAGAATGCATCAATCACCCAAACCAGCCACACGGCACCAAGCAAGAGCCAGCCTACGCCCACCCGAGTCATGGCCCAACCGATAAGCGAGTAACCCAACATCATCATCGCCGTGCCAATGCGGCCCAGATAAAACCGATGTCCGCCAACCGTACCCAATAACAGCCACAGAAGGTACGCGACTCCTACGCGTTTATTCATTTGCACAACCGTTGTCGTTTTCATCCCATAAGCCCCTTTCCCGCGATGTCGAGCTACACGTCAATCGCATCTTTCTGCTTCCAAATCCACCACGCCATGCCGATAAGAATGGCAAACACGCCGTACAAGCTCTCCGAAATGGTGGGCGTAATCCATCTCGAGGCGATTTTCGCGCCGACCAAAAAGAACACCCCGATGATGGCAACGAAAATAAGCGCCGAGTTCCGGGTTCCGTAGGTCTTCGCCTCCGCCTCTTTGCGGCGTTGCAGGTCGTTGGTGATGAGCGTATGGTATTCCAGCCAGATGCCGGACAGTTCCACGCTCCGATTCTGGCTGAGCATCGTGATGGCCCCCAATTGCGTCAGTTCGGGGATGCTCCATTTTTTAAGCGCATCGTAGAACGCTTCTTCCGGCGTGAGACCACGTGGGCGCCAAGATTGGTGCAAATCCGAAAAAAATGTCTGAATCACAGGGTGCGATACGGATTCGGCCGCCAGAGGAAACACCTCTTCCAATTTGTTTACGGCACCTAGAATCTGAACGCCGAGCGGAATAACTTCGTCAATAAACGCATCTCGGATCAACGTTTGCCGTTGCTTGAATTGCCAACGAATCCAAAGGGTCACCGCACCGTATCCGGCAACCAAGGCGATGGGTACGGCCAGAACAAGTGATCCCATGAAAAAATCAACGACAAACAACATGGTCAGCCCCGCCAACCACCCGATGACCCACAGGACTTGACGCGACACGCCCGCTTGATCGGCCTGCGCTCCAAGCGCCCATTTCCCCATTTTGTTTCGGATGGGCGCGGTTCGTTCGAACAACCCGCTCAGATTTTTGCGGATCAACGCATCCTGCTTTTGAAATTCCCACTGTCGCCCGAACAGCAGGGCATACACGGCGCCCGCCGTAAGAAAGCCCAACAGCCAAACCGTCGCCAAGGCAAACACCTCTTAATTTATTTTTGGAGAGCCGCCAGGAGGGGTGAAAAAAGTTGCGCCAAGAGGGGATCGGCTCTCCATCCATCGGCGCAACGGGTGACCCATTTTAGAATTCGATACTAATTGGCATAAGGTCCGGATTGATCCGTGCAATGGAACCAGGCAGGGTGATGTCTCGGGCATGCGATTCCTCTTCCAACCATTTCGGGATTCCGTGAAAAGTCCAGTCGTCCGTAACCGGGTTCCACTGAACCAGGCGGCAAAACTGAATCCCGCGGCTTCGTTGATATTCTGGTAATACCATTCCGATCTCTGTGATCCGCCGCGTTTCCCGCCCCTGGATACGCACCTTTCGTGCGGTGACGACAAAGCGGACGCCCTCCGAAAAACTGCTTGCAATGCTGTGCAAACTTTTGGCCGCCTCGTAACCGGACGCCAAGTCCACAAAACGACGGACGGCGCTCGTGACGCTGATTCCATGCAAAGTGGACATGTAGAGATAGCTCACGGTCATCGCCACCTGCAACCCCCAATAAGCGGAGATTGGCGTGCGCACTTCACCGAAACTGACATTGTCAGCATTGCTCCGGAGTATATCCATCAGATTTTCGAATTCCCCGATCCCGCCTTTCCCATTGGGGCCAGGCGCGGTGTTCCAATATCGAAAGACCCGTTTGTTGGTCATCAGAGCGCGAATCTCTGGTTCTTCCTCCACAATGAATAGGTCCTGTTCACTAAGGATAAAGGCGGTCAACGCCTGCAGCAGTGTCGTCTTGCCGCTCCCGGTTCCGCCTGAAAAGATGACGGAGAACCCCGCCTCAATGATAAAGCGCAGCAATTCGTAGACCGGTTCGTCAAACATCTTCCAACCGAGCAGATCTTCAAGCGTCAGTACCGAGCTGCCCAGCCCCTTGCGGATGTTGACGATCAACTTGTCAGGATTGTGGTATTTTTCGCCCCATTGGGTCTCCACACGTTGTTGATAGCCAGCCGACCCGCCTCGCACATGCAACCGGGAACCGTCCTTGAGTCGCGCGTCGAGTCGCGGATTCGACCAGTCAAACGACTTCCCCAATCCAACCAACTGCCGACTAATAAACCGCGTGACATCATCGGTGCTCATGATTTTCCCGGACTCGTGGATCACACCGCCAATCTTAAACAGGATACAGAGATCCGCGATGACGCGGACATCCGTGACCAACGGATTGTCCATGATGGACTGCAATACATCAAAGGAATACAAGGTATTGAGCGCCTCCCGAACGGCGCTCTGCTGGGCGCGGGTGTCGTTTGGCAAGAGATTGCGTTCCGCCACCTTGCGGTTCATCCAATAGAGCGCGTCTTCGCGCTCCGGAGTCTTTTCCTTATGAAACGCCTCTTCGTTTTCTCCCCACAGCATCAAGAGAATTTGTTTGGCTTGTTGAATCTCCTCTTCGGAGTAGATGGGCTTTTCTGTTTTTATCAGACCGGGAAGTGCCCGATCATATCCCTCGTTGACTTCCCGTTCCTTGCCGGCCATTGCGCTCAGTTTCGCCAATGCTTCAGGGGTGAGTCTTGCCACGAATGATCACCCCTTTTTTACTGTTGCCGGCAACAACAACCGCTTGTCTGCTAGACGCAGCGGTTGTTGCGTTGCGACTTGAGGATACACCAGATGCACCAACCGAAGTTCCGGACGGAACACCGCCGCTCGCCGTGGTGATTGTGGCATTGCGATTCGAGACAGCGCTGGCTGTGCCGACTGTTGTACCGATTGGAACGCGTCCACCATCTTGAGAGTAGAGCATGATCTGCGTTCCCGTGCTGTTCCAGTTGATCTGCGAAAACTGGCTATACGCCGCTTGCGGCACGAATACGAACCAGACAGGGCCTCCACCACCACCGGTGGGCGTAAAGGCGGCAATGACGCGAATCGGCTGCAGCAGTACGGTTCCCTGTTCGATGGCAATGTCCGCCCCCGGCTGCACGACCTGCGCCCACGCGCCGGTCCCCGGTACGGTGGCCAAGTAACCAGGGCCGACCTTTTGCGCGTACTGGTTCACAATGGCCTGCAGATCCGATGCGGTGTTTAGCATCTGCAGGTTGATTGGCTCCCCTTGCACGGCGGGAACCGCCAACATCTTGCCCGTTACCAAAGAAAGAGAAGTAACTAAATTTGCTGTTTGCGCATAAGCGGCAGGCACTTGCGCTACTGTGATCTCCTGCGGCGTCACTGTTTGATTAGCGGGGATCGCCTGCGTGGCTAAGACAACCGACACTGTATGATTGAGGTCGTAATACCCAAACGCCGCCACGCCGCCCGCGAGAACGGCTAGCCCGATGCTGATCAACGCATAAT
The DNA here is from genome assembly GCA_021846285.1 of Bacillota bacterium. GTDB lineage: Bacteria > Bacillota > Bacilli > Alicyclobacillales > SLC66 > JAKADD01. The sequence continues at coordinate 84,083 of JAJZCB010000002.1, read as the reverse complement.
TTTTCACTTTTTAAACCACCCTTTCTTCTTCGTAGACTCCAGCCCGGCGATTCGCCGTATTGCGGCTTCTGTATCGCGGCTTGCGAAGATCGTCAGGCCGTTATTGACCCGTTCGTCCAGGATACGATCCTGTACGATCAGTTCCACGGTCACAGTGTCGGTCGTCTGAATCTGTTTGACAATGCTCTTGGCGCGGCGCATCTGATAATCCAGCACGCGGTTCAAAATGACCGTATGCCCCTTGGTCATGGTCAATAACTCGCGGACATTGGCGAGATTGGCGTTGGACGGTTCCGCGACGATGAGCGATTGATCCGCGACCGCCAAGGCAAAGGCCCGTGTTCGGCTGAACGGATTGATCGGACAGTCGAAAACCAGCTCCCCCGCGTAGTTGCCCACGGTGTTGAGTAACCGCTGGAACGCGTCGTTGCTTACTTCCGGCCCCTCGTCACTTGGGATCAGCCACCAATGCAGGTTGGGGAGCCAGACCATATTTTGTTCAATCCGCTCCGAAGGTAGGTAATCCGGCAAGCGTTCAAACGCGTCGATCTTCACGAGCGGACTCACCTGGTGCATTTTGCATAGCGCCGCGTTGTTATCTAATTCCACCACGACAACGGGATCATGACCCGCTTTCACCAAGGCATTGGCGAGCAGCGTGGATACCGTTGATTTGCCCACTCCCCCCTTTGTGCCTACCACCGTCCAGATTCGCGCGCGTGGATTTGGCAACTCCGACTTGAAAGAACGCTGAGACACCGATTCGGTATAGGTGCTGATTGGTTTCGTCGCAACCTCCTGTTTTTCCGTAACCCATGTTTTTAAGTCCGAAACTTCTGGCGGAAAGGGGATGACCCCGTTGTACCCCACCTGTCCGTTGTGGATGCTGTTTGTCATAGCGGCACGAATAGACTCCTGTGTGTAGTTACGTGTGCAGTAGACAGCCAGCGCTCCGGTGCGTTCTTTCCATGCAGTGATTTCGGCCGGGGGCAATTCCGAAAGCACAAGAACGATCTCCACCGCTTGCCAGCGGTCTCGTGCATCGTCAGGAATGCTTGCTTCGACGCCCTGTTTTTTTAAATAGGCGATGCTTTGCAGCGCCCGTGGCGGATTATCGTCCAGGATCAGATACACGCGAAACCACCTCCAAGAGCGGTTTAAAGTACGACGAAAACGGGGGCACGAGCGCCACGAGCGGCATCCCCATGAGGATCGCCTGCGCCTGTTGCTCTTCCCAGGGGATACTGGCTAAAATTCGCTCCCCAAATAGTCCTTTTTGCCGAATCCCATTGAGAACCAGATGGGCATTGGCTCCGGTGTTATCCAACCGCTCTCGGACCAGCTCCACTTCCTTGGGATCGGGCGGTAGGACCCAAAACCACATGTCGATCGGGATCACCGGATCGCGATTGTCCACAATGACTGCGGGATACTTTTTCCCCTCCCACCGCTCAAATACCGTCACAGCGCCCGCTGTGTTCCAGCTTCGATACGGCGCCTGCCTATCCGCATAGATGGGCGCTTTCAGTAACGCCGCCAGATTCCAGGCCACAAAGTGACGGCCAAATCCTTCAACGCCTACGGCGAGCATATGGTGTCACCCTCTCCGCCAGCCGCCTTTCTGTTTTTCGTTCCTGGCGTTTTTTACGGTTGTACTCCTCAGTTGTGACCCAGCCACCGAATTTCTGCACGTACCGTATCCTCACAAGCGTCAGTTGTGGATACTTCCACTCAAAGATGCGGACGCGAATGGAGAAGGCTTCGGTTTCTACTCCGCCTTCCACGTCCACTGCCTCGACTCGCCCGTCGGGATAGGTCACTTCAAAATCGGCCGTATACGCGATTGCCTGATATTTCCGCCCGTTTTTTACAAAGCCATCAACCAACACGTATTTTGGTTGGCGGCGAAATGAACAGATGTCGCCCTGCTGTTCCCGCACCAAGAGCAGCAGATAATAATCCCGCTCGACCATGCTGTCGAATACCTCATCTCCAAATACCGCTTGCTTGGCGTGGTATTTATTCATCCCCGCGACCGCCCAAAAAGGTAAAACCCGGTCGCGTTCGCCATCTGCGCATCGGATATCACAAACACGGAGGACGAGTGGGTGCTAAGCGCATGAAGAGGAACATCCGCTCCGCCGCCGGCCAGGAAGACAACCGCTACCCGGTTCCACGCCTCGCCGCCGAGCAGCTGCACGGCGTATTGGGCGATCCGCTTTCCAAACCGATCCGCGATGGCGTTACGCTGTGTCCGGAAATCAACCGTACGCCCGCTATACCAGGTCTCACCTCTGGTCAAAAGCGCTTCCCAAAACGGCGTTTCCTCCAAACGCGGCGCTGACCCGGCCAACTGTCCAAACGCTTCCTGCATGGCTCTGAACACATCGATCATGCCGATATCCGTGGCACCCGATAATTTAGCGACCCAGGTGAATTCCGGCTGCGTCTCGAACGTCACGACGCCTGTGGTTCTCGTTCCGACATCCACCAGGAGCAAATATCCCCCCTGCTGCATCCACCCTGGATTGCGAAGCGCCATCGTGTCCGGTTCTAGAAGTCCCGCCATCATGGCGCCCATCGCCTGTGGAACCACCTGGACACTTTCGGTGTCCACAATGCGCGTCTTGTTGCCGATGGTCACCGTCCCACGCATCTTGGCCAGTTGCTCGGAAAACCGCTCTCGCGTTTCGTACTGGCTTAAAGGGAGCCCCGTCACGACGCTTGCCGGTTCATCTCCGAGGAGCGCCAGCGCGGTTAGCCATAGTACGCGCAGTTCCTCTTCTTTTGCCAGCGCATTGGACAGATTGATTAGGCTCTTTCCTTCACGCCGCGCCATGTTCCCAACAAAATAGGTCACGCCATCAATGGTAACTTCATAATCCGCAGATCGAAAAACATCTCCGCGTGATTGCCCCACTTCCACTAGCGACGGGAATTTGACGGTCTGCGCGCCGTTTGTGGCTTTGACAAATCCGTACCCGAGATCGATGCCCACATTCAAAATTAACCCCTCCTCATCCACAGAAAAATGGGCGACAAAAAAGGCGGCTCAGCGCCGCCATTTCAATTTCGTCGCTTGCTTCACGGGGAATCCATATTGCTCTTTCCACCAGTTTCCACATGCCCTGATGATCTGTTTCGCTTTGACACCGCCCTTTTTCTTGTACGCGCGATCAAACGGAACGGACAGAGTGACGGCAAAAGGCGACACGATGTGCTCATACGTTTTCCAGTCAAACCGCCCGTCGGGATGGTTGATCAGAACGGAAATCTGCGTAGAAGGCAACTGCGTATACACCAGCTTACTGATCATCAGTTGCGTGTTTTCCTCCTGTCCGGCTTTGGGCGCCACGACAATTACGATGTGACCCACCAGCGGCAGGAGTTGAATTTGCATCGGATTCCACCCCTGCACCGTATCGATGAGGACCATGTCCGCATACTGCGCCGCCAAGTTTGCTAGGAACGCGGCATCTTCTCCGAGGTTTCCCACCGCGCTGCCGCTTACCACCTTCGGACCTGGAACGACGGACAGTCCCGTGAATTCCTGGGGCGTGATCGCCAACCCGTCTGCGATGGCCGCTTCAAACGTGTGGCCTCGCCAGCCGCGATAATCGGTATACTCCGTCTCCAACCCGAATTTCGCTGCCGTATCCCCCTTGTCATCGTCCGCGTCGATGTACACGACACGCTTCCCCTGCGCCGCGCCAAACGCCGCCATGTGCGCGCAGAGCGTCGTCCGACCGCTGCCCCCTTTCGGTGACACGAATAGGATCACCTTCCCGCGTCGGCCTCCGGTCCTCTCGATTTGCGGCATCGTTACGGGGGTAAATCCCACTGAAGTCAGAAACGGGGAAGTGGGTGCTGCTTGTGGTTTCTGGACCGAATCCCACCAGCGCATCGCTTCAGACACGGCAAACGGCTCCTCGATGACCATGACGGGTACACCGGGCATCCGTTCTCGTATCGCCGCTACTAGGCGCGCATCCGCAAAAATCCCTTCCAGACCACCGAGGCGTTGCAGTTCGGATAGGCTGTAGACCTGTTGCACCGTAAAGATTCCTTCTACCTGCTTTGCGATCCGCTCGTAGTAATGTCTGTCGTTGTGGACCAAGGCGAACATTGTCATACCCCCTCTCATGCGTTGAAATCGAAACCTTGTTCTTCATCGGAGAAATCAAACCCACTTTTCTCTTCGAGTGGCTCACAGAAATCCTTCTGCGAATCGGAAATAACGGGGTTATCCACAGGTTGTACTTCTGTTCGGCGATCCTCTATGGATGGCGTTTCCATCCCGCGCACCCGCTGATACCAATGCCAGATCATCGCATCCAGTTCCTTGACGGTACGGCTGACCGCCTGACCCGTTTGCATCGCCAAAGCGGTTTCCGGATACATCGGGATTCCCTGCGGATTGCGATTCAAGATAAAATTGGTTCCGCCGTCCGGAACGACTTTGGCCGGATCCCCATCTGTCACCACGACCACCGTGTGTCCTTCAATCGGTGAATCCGCACTCCCGGTCGCATCGATAATCTGTACCTGCGCGTTGGTGATCTCCTTGACTCCCAAATGAACACGCGGATCAGCACGATGCATCCAGATGGGGAGTGGATTCTCTGACGACACCCCGTTCCACTCTACCTGTACACCGTGAACCGTTAGCGTCTCGAGCAAATTCCACGAAAACCACGTTCCGCCCGCCTGTCGAGCAGAACGAATCACAATCCGAAAAGCACCCGAACGTAGTTCTTTGGGCAGTTCTTCATAGGACTCCTGCCCGTCCGGATCGCCGGCCCATAAAAAGCTGTGCCACTGCGCCCGTGTGTTTCGTTCATACGCTTTGAAGATAGAATGTCCACTCCCACAAGCTCGTTGAAACCGACCGTAGTCTTTCACCTCATGAGCAAAGAACAAAACCATGCCGCCTGTATCCGCCCATTCCTTCGCTTCCTGCAGATCACGAGTGAGAAGGACGTTTGAGGAGCCAAACGTCACCCCCGTGGAATTACGCTTGGCCCAGTTTGCAAAATCGTCTTCGTTTGTCAGTTGGATCATAAAAATCCCCCTCTCCACAGAGAAGGGGATTGGGTGACCAATTTCGTTTTAATAGATTTCAAAGTAGTCGAGTGCAGAGGTGGTTCCATAGGACATGGCACGCACGTACCGGAAGGTCTGTGTTCCAAACGAGTAAGTGAAATTCCCTCCCCCTAGGATGGGGGCGTATCCGACGAACGCCCAGTTCACACCGTCCGTGCTCGTTTGAATCGTGATGCCGGAACCAACGGTAGCCCACCCGCCTACGACCACTGTCAATGGAGCAGTCACCGTCTGACCCACATCGATGGCGCGTTCCTGCGCAAACCAGTAGGTGCCGTTTGAGTTCAGCGTTCCACCGCTTGCAGTATTGCCGCCAATCCCGTCCTGCCCATAGTTTCCAGCAAAGGAGGACTGCGTTCCGCTGCCAACTCCGCCATAGTTGACGAGTGTCTGATTCCACTGTGGATAAGCAAAGGTGTACGAAGCTGTCTGCCCGGTCTGTGGATTGGTCACGTTCGCCGTTACAGAGTCGCCCGGCGCAAAGAGCCAAGTTCCACTGCCGCCGCCGTAGTTGCTCTCGTTGGAAATGTCAATCTGGTTATTGTTCCAGGTCGGCACTGTGAGAATCACACCACTATTAGTCGTTCCTCCTTGCCATCCGCGACTGTTATCCACGAGTTGCACGTACTCCCCGCTGGTGGAATTTCCAAAGCCGGTTCCAGCGATCGTGAATTGCGGCGGGGCTTGAATCGATTGTGTGACGCCCACGCTCGTGATGCTCATGGGCGATGTCACCGTCACATTAGTGCTAGTCGAGGACGTGAAGCTTGACGCATGGATCGTATACGTACCTGCAGTGGATGGCGCCGTGTACGCCGCTGAAAACTGACCCGCGCTATTGGTTGCCACTTGTGTGCTGTTCAAGGATCCTCCAGATGTCGAGAGCGTCACCAGCGCGTTGTTCAGTGCTTGACCTTGCCATGTGACCGCACCGCTGATCGTGGTGCTTTGCCCTGTCTGCACCGACGCGATGCCGTTCAAAGTTACGACTGGCATTGGGGCGTTCGACGGATAGGTCGTCTGATACGAGGCGGTTTGCCCGGAGGACGTTTCGACGAACACTTCGAGCGAATCGCCTGGCGTGAAGTAACTGCGCCAGCCCGTGTTTTGTCCATAGAGTTCATAGTTCGACAGACCAATTGACGAGTTACTCCAGTTCGCGTTCATTGTGGCCGCTCCGGAATTCGCCGGGTTCATGGCGGGACCAGTGTGGCCGGTGTTATCCCACCAAGAGGGACTCCCGTTCGCATCGTAGAGTTCCACGTTTCCGGCTGTCGTTCCTAAATTTGTGCCTGAAATCGTCAATTGCGGCGGCCATGTGCCGGTGTTCCAGGATACCCCCGTGATCTGCGGAGGATTGTTCACGGTCACGGTTGTGCTGACGCTGCCTGTGTCCGAGGATGCGGTCACTGTGTACGAGCCGCCTGCGTTGGGCGCAGTATACGTGACGCTGAAATTTCCGTTTGCGTCTGTCTGAACGGTACTGGCGCTCAGTGGCCCTCCGCTTGCGGTGAGGTTCACTTGTTGATTGGCGAGACCCTTTCCTCCGAAACTCACGTTGCCAGTAATGGTGGTCGATTGACCCGTGTTGATAGCCGCAACTGGACTCAGCGTGACCGTCGGCATCGGGGCGTTGGTCGGGTAGGTCGTCGTGTACGAGACCGTTTGCCCCGTTTGCGGGTTGGTCACGTTCGCCGTCACCGAATCGCCCGGCGCCAGGATCCATTGGCCATTTTCCCCATAGTTGCTCATCCCGGTGATATCGATCTGATTGTTATTCCACGTGGATACGGTGAGGACGTTCCCGCTGTTCGCTGTACCGTCTTGCCACCCATGGGTATTGTCCACGAGTTGCACGTACTCCCCACTGGCGGAGTTCCCGAACCCGCCTCCCGTTATTGTCACGTCAGGCGACCATGTGCTCGTATTCCACGTTACCCCTGTAATCTGCAACGGCTCAACAACAATCGGCGCAGTGCCTGTAACACCGCCGCTCATCGCAGACAACGTGAACGTTCCGCCAGTTGCTGGTGCGGTGTAAGTGTCGCTGAAATCGCCGTTCCCATTGGTGGTGATGGTCGCCAAGGAAAATGTGCCCTCGCCACTGGGTACTGATAAAGCGACCGACACGCCCCCATCGGGTGACCCACCGACAGTTACGGCGCCTGTGATGACTTCTGTATCTCCCACATACAATGGCGTGGTCGTGGTCAGCAAAACAGTGGGATTTGTCGCCGTCGTCGATTCGCTGACCGATTGCCCCGCCGTACTCGCTGTAATCGTGTCATTTCCCGCCGTTGTTGGCGCTGTATAGGTGGCTGACCAGTTTCCGTTCGCATCTGTGAACGTCATGAATACGTTCGAATTGTCGGCCACGGTTTGCCCTGACGACGAAGAAAAGGATCCGCCTGTCGCCGTTAGATCAACCGCCTGATTCGCGAGTGGCGTTCCATTAAATGCGACTTGCCCCGACAAGTTCACCGTTCCGTCCGTCGTCATGGGTGGCAGGGGATTCGGGTTCATCGTGATGGTCGGCATCGGTGCATTCCCTGGATAGGTGGTATTAAAGCTTGCTGTTTGCCCTGTTTGGTTATTGGCCACTTGAAACGTCAACTGATCGTTAGGGCGAAACGACCAACTCCCCTGGCCATCGACCCAATAGGTCACATCGCCGCTACCGTATCCTGACAACCCAGACACCTGAATCGACAGATTGGATCGCGCGCTGACAACGGGTTTCACCCCGCCGGTTGACGCTGTCCATCCAGCCGTGTTGTCGGCCACGGTCAATGCGCCGGACGTTCCGAAATTGTACCCATTAACTGTAAACGATGGACTCCAAGTCGTCGTGTTCCATGTGACTCCCGTGATCGTTGCCGGCGCGACAGTCACGGTGGGATTCCCGTCATTGACCCCCACCTGCACTGCGTTAGGAGAAGCGCCAATCAGAGCCTGTGCGCCTTGCATCAAGCCCAGCTGGGCGGAATTGACGCCAGAGTGAGTGACACCGTAGACCCACACAAGAAACACCACGGTCAGCACCACGGCGACAATAGTCAACAGCAGCGTTCGCAGATTGGACAAGGCGGCACCTCCTTTCAAAGTAGAGTGCAAAAACTTAGCGTCTGTAGACGCTTCATTTCACTTTCAAAACCCGCGCCGCAGTAGGTTTAACAGCTCCTAGACCGACGCATCGATGACACATCGATGACGTAGAAAACGAAAGGGTTATGACGCATCAATGAAGCTGTTTCAGATAATCCATTAACGGTTTATGAGGATGTTTTCTGTCCCTTGAGTTTCCACCAAAAACCTCATATCGGGCAGAACATTGCTTTCTCCCACACGTTCGATCCATCCTTGCCAGGCCGCTTGCATAACGTTGACTCGTTTTGCATCTTTGGCCACCCACACAACTCGCCGTTCCTCAATATCGACTTTTTGCAGCTGGGAAATGTACTGGTTGTACTTGATCTGCAGTTGCCGCACACCTTCCGTGCTGTTATCAAACTCGATCCAGGTAAGCTGTCCATCGTACAAAAGCGCTGCATCGGGTCTCAACCGCGAACGCAGGTCATCCTCGCTGATGGCCGGATTCTCTTGAAGTAGGGTGGCCGCCAGGAGATCAGTCGCCTCACTGGTGGAGTACCAGTTCACACCCTCTTGCCCGATCGTTCGAATGATTCTCATCAAAATGGCGATCAGCCCTAACTGGTGGTACGCAAGCGCGTCAACTCCCCTTGCGTTGCGCGTGTTCCCGATCATTTGGTGAACGTACTGCGCTCCTGCTTCACTGAGCGTATAAAACCGCTCCGCCTCTTTCCTGCGCAGGCCGGAGCGCATCGATCGTCTTATGATCAGTGGACTTTCTCGGTCTTGGTTGATTCGCCATACATAATATCGAGATCTGCTGATGGAAATCCCCAATATCTCAGCTAAATCAGTCTGCAAAATTGCCCCCGCGTCGTAAATCACGCCCAATATCTTTTCTTGCGGCGGGAAATCGGAATCACGCCATTGCAGGATCACCTATGCCGCCCCCTCTAGCTGAACGCCTTCATAAAATGGGTCACCGGGTTCGCCACCGTTTCCGCCTTCACGGAAATCCCCTGTTGCTTTAGTTCCTCCGATACCAAACGGGCGATATCCTCTGCCGCCATGCCTCTGCTGAACCGTTCATAAAACGACACGCAGTTTTCAATGTACTCAGAGCGTGCCAGTTGTTCCATGGCCAAAAGTCTCGTACGCAGTTCGTCGTTTCGGATCCGAATTCGCAATCGATATTCCTTACTATTAGGCATCATCCCACCTCCGTTGCTGCTCACGAACACCGTTCTTGACAAGAAGGGTCTCGGCGATCAGAACGTTCTTGTTAAGAACGTCCGCCACGTCTGCTGTTTAGGGACGCCGTATCTATCAAGAATGGTCTTGGCGGTCAGAGCGTTCTTGATAGATACGATCCTAAAGTTGTCCATGATCATGGACACTATTTTCCCGTCTCCTGTTGCTGTTTGAGGAACGCCGTTCTTGACAAGAGCGGTCGTCACCACTGGTTTTTGAGGGTACCGTATCTATCAAGAACGGTCTCGGTGACCCTAGCGTTCTTAAATAGATACGTTTAAAGTTGTCCATGATCATGGACACTACCACCCCGCCTCCTGCTGTTCATAGAGCCAAGAGAGGATTCGTTCCCGCGGGAGTCCATCTTTCTCCTGAATCTGATGCTTTAACGATGCGGAAACGGATGGATTGGAACGTGGCGAAACAAACGTTCGCCTGTCCCCTGTCCGCCCCGTCTGAATACACTCGCGCGGTTTCAAAGACGCGGTGTCCGTATTCATGGCCACCATTTTCAAATCATTCAACCGTTTTGCTTCCTCCGCGGTGGTGGAAAAAATAGTGAAGCGTCGTTCTCGATTGTCTCTGATCCAGTTTTCCAACTCGTCCACATCGGGGAAGGCGCCAAAAAGGTTCTCGAACTGTTGTATGCGTACAGAGGGGGGGATGCCGTTCACGACGAATACGCTCTGGCCGTCTCGTTCGTTCTCGTACAGAACGGCCACGTATTCCGCCATAAACGCCTGCAACTTGGGTTCCAACTGTTTGACGTCGAAAAATACCCAGTGCCCTTCCTCCAGCCAGCGTTTCATGGTAACCCGATTTTCCTTTTGCCCCACCTGTGCCTTGAGCGGGCCCAGTAACGAGATGGCTTCTCCAATGACCCATTCTGGCAAACTCGCCCGCCGATTCTCCTTGACTCGTTGCAACAGGAAATAGTCGTTCAGTTTAAAGATTGTGGCCGTTTCCTCTCGATGCGTGAACCAAAACACCGCTTCCTGAAATTCCAAATAGCCTGGCAGACCAAGAGAGCGCCAAACTTCCATAAGCGCCTTGGGCGTTTGCAGCAGATTCACGGGAAACGAAAAGGGAGCACCGTACTCTAATTCGATCCAATGAAATTTCTCCCACCGCTGCGCATGCTGCGTTTCTTTCCAAGAATGAACTGCCGACTCGATCAGGCGATCACCTGTAGTGATGACAACGCCGCCTTGCCCCCTCTTCATCTCTTCACGGATAAGGTTGGCGAGGGTATCCTGCGCGGCATAATCCCGGCCCACTATGATAGTCTGCATAAAACATCCCGCCTTTCTACCTATAGGCGGGTTGGGTGACGACAATAGGCTTTCGGTTCAGTTAATATAGCTTCGAGCGTTTCTTGGGCGCATCATCGCTCAATTCATCCTCGCCAGCCCAATTCGCCGATTCTAGGTATTTTTCCAGACGTTTTTCCACGAAATGCGCGTCTTGGCCCAGTTCCTTTTGCATGTCACGTCCCGTCTGCTGCAATTCTTCCCGCCGTTGATTCAGCAATGGTTTATTGTGAAACGGTACCACAACGGCGTTCTCGCCGTAACCGGCATACGTTTCTGGTGGATTCGCCCACGTCTCCACCGACGTACCTTTTCCGTCGACGATGCTATAGACCGCAGCTACGTTAGTGGGAAGCTTTCGCAAGTACTCGGCAGAAAATGAACGTTGCGCAAGTTCGGATACGACAGGGGCGCCATTCAAGCCCTGCCGCAAGGAAATAATGGTTTGCACGTTGTCCAAAATTTCCTTTTTAATCTCGCCGGTGAGTTGTTCCACACTCTGCGTGATCATTCCCAGAGACAGCCCAAATTTGCGGTCTTCCCGAATCATGTTTTTCATAATCGGGGTCTGCGCCCGATGACACTCATCGACCATGAGATAATGGACCATCGACGTATCCTGCGGCCGCGTCTGCGCTACCCAGTGATAGTGTTCAATCAGGCTCCCTGCAAACAGTTCCATCGCCTGTTCACCAAGGGCTTTTACACCGATGAGCAAAATGTGTCCTTGATCCATCCACTCCCGAACCCGAAACGCCCAATCTGGCTGTCCAAACACCATGCGAGCCGCGCCTTTTGAAAACGGATCGATCCGATTTTCCACTGGCTCAAACACTTCGGGATTTTTGGCCACTTTGTCAAAATCCCGCTCCCAAAATTGCCGCATCATCAAAGACAATCCATTTTGTTTGGCGCGGGTCAGCACAATCTCCCGAAACCGCTCGTCCTTTAGTATCTGCGGAATACCGAGTAAAGCGTGAGGGACGGAGTCCGCCTTCAGCGTTTCGACTGCGTTGCGGATCATGCGGTTGGAACGGATGGCGTTGTTGTTTCCCCGGTTGAGCAACGCCAGAATACCGTCCGTCTCCAGCACATGAAAGAAGTTCATCGGAACGGGAATATCGGCGTTTGAAAACGATACGTAATGGACCTTCTGCCAACGCGGGTCGTCCGGCCCTTCAAGCACCCTTGCGATGTGCGACAGCAAGATCACGGCCGTGGAATCAGCCGGATCAAATAGGGTGAATCCCGGCTGCGGATTCTTATCCGTACCCTCTTTCCACGGTTCCAGCATGCTATCGATCATGGTTAAGAGCGTGGTGGATTTCCCGGCGCCTGTCATCCCCGTCAGGACAAAGTGCGATTTCAACTGTTCGGAAGGAAGTCGAATCAATCGAACCTCCTGCGCGGGATGCCGCAAAAACCCAACCACAACTCCGTCATTAAATTCCTGTTTGTTCAGTGTCTTGGCGTGTTCCCGGATCATTTCCATCCCCTTGACCTCCGTCGGAGTCGCCACATGCACCCACTGCGCCAGTTCGGGCGCCGATAGAACCAATGTTGCCTTTCTTCGGGATTCAGTCAGGCGATTCAAATCGGCAAAATGCCGCATCGCCGCCAGCACACTCTGAAACGCTGCCCGTGGATTCGCATGTTCCCCATATAGGAGCAGTTCGATCTCCACCTGGAACATGCGGGAAACATCATGAAACCGCTCGGCAATCGCCTGCATCTGCTTTTCCTCGTGGGGGAGCATCCCCGCTTTGATCTTCTTTTGCTGTTGGCTCTGTTCTTGCAGGGGAGTTGTCGGTCTTGGCGCCGCCTTTCTCGGTGCCTTCGCGCCGAACAGCGCCTCGCCCAATCCTTGCCCAAGTTCCTCCGCCAAATCCCTCCCAACTGCGCCCAGTGTTCCCCCTGCATTCGATTGAATGGCTGGCCGGTACTTCTCATGCTCTTTTCTCAAACCGATCAAGTAGCGGTGTGTATCTGCTGGCGAGAACGAAATTCGCAGTTCCGTATCGAGATCCATCGCCCGGATCACAGTAGGGAGTAGATCCGACTTTCCGCCCACGGCAAACGGCAAGAACGCGTGTTCCGCCTGTACATAAAACCGAGCAGATGGTTTCTCGTTGCGCGGATCGCGTTCGTGCCATTCCAGCGTCGGCGGCAGATTGCTTTGAATCCCCCTTAGCCGGTCATTGGGCGCGTCCAAATAGAACCGCACGGAATCTTTGTCGTCCTTCACGATTCGAAAAGAAAATTTCGCCTGTCCATAGGCAGCCCATTCGGTTTTAGGGCGACCAAAGTCCAAGAACGTCGATACCCATCGCTGTGCTTCGTCTGTGTGGTGTTCATGCGAATCTTTGGGTAACAGCCACCGATCCTTATGCGACGCGTTTTTTGCATCGCCTCGCATCCGCCCTTTTGTCGCCTGCACAATGCCGTAGCCGACTCCACCTGCGACGACAAGACCTACGATCTGCGTAGGCTCCATCGCGGCCACCTCCCTAGACGTGGGGTGAACATGCCCGTCTGCTGTTTGTACTTCTCATACAGCGGGAAAACACGCGACAAAACCCGTTCCTCCGCCCTTGCTCGAATGGTCTGACAGATCACGAAGATCACGAAGGTCAGCCAATACAACCATTCGTTAAACATGAACGCCTGCCCGGAGTAGGCGATGAAATAAGAAGTGTACAAGGGATGTCGAACGAAGCGATACAGCCCCTTGCGCACCAACTTTCGCGCTTCGGGCACTTGAGTGAAGGCCGTGTTTAAAAACGCAAGCGCCGACAGCTCCAGAACGAATGCGCATGCGATCACCGCATCGCCGAGTTCCAACCGCCATACAGGAATCATTTCGCGCGTGACCAGGAAGTCCGTAGAAAACAGGGGGAACATGAGCACGAATATCGCAGCCGCCCATCCCCACCAATCTGATGAGATGCCCAATGGTTTTGTCCAAGTGGTATAAGCCATTAAGAGCACTTCCGATAGCGCGAAGAGTGCAAACAACCAAACGCCTGTACGCCAGGCGTCGACAAGCAGGGTAGCGTTGACCAACATGGCCGTCAATTGTATTGCGGTCCGCAATTGATTTTTCATCTGATTTGGCGCGACGGAACCCCCGGCGTTTAGGCCGAGGAAGTCGCGCTTTCACCTCCCTCTAAACTTTTTTTGTTCCCCGCCTCCTGTTGCTGTTTGAGAACACCATTCTTGACAAGAACGGCGGTCACCACTGGTTTTTGAGGGTTTCGTATCTATCAAGAATGGTCTCGGTGACCCTAGCGTTCTTGATAGATACGGTTCTAAAGTTGCCTGTAATCATGGACACTGTTTCCCCCGTCTCCTGCCACCGTTTGAGCATCTAACAAAAAAGCCGCCCTCAGGCGGCCTTAGTATTTTGTACTCACAACCAGCTTGACGGTCTCCTTCTCCGGAATGTCGAGGGCTTGTCCAGTCTGCGGGTTTCGTCCGATACGCGCCGCTCGTTTTGCGGGTTTGAGCTTGCCCACTCCGGCGATCGCGACCTCTTCGCCAGCCTTCAACTCCGTGCGGATTGCTTCTTGCAGCGCGTTCCATGTCGCCTCCACGTCCTTCTTCGCCAGGCCGCTTTTGTCGCAGGCCCTAGTGATCAAGGCATCCTTACTCAATTGGTTAACCCCCTTCAAATTGGTCTGCACGTATCCCTTAGCGCAAATTCTCCTATGTTCCACCTTTCTACTGATAGGTGGGGTGGGTGACCAATCGCCATGGGGAGTAGGTTCAGGGTGTGTTCCCTAGTGCGGTCAGATCGAAAGCGTCAGCCGAATTCGGCGTTTGATGATTCAAAATCCCGCCCATCCAATCCGCAAACCATGGTACAACGATGGCTCCTGATACTTGAACCTCAACGAGGTTGTTTTGAATACTGGTGGTCACATAAGCCACCACGTTCCCGTCAATCGTCAGTGGCTGCCCTCCCACCGTGTTTTGCGGGTTCGTCTGCAGTTCCGAAACAATGGGTGTGAAGTTCGCTACAAGCGCGGTATTTACCGCTTGGTCGACGGCGCCAGCCTCTCCGCCGCCAGACGCGGAAAACCCACCCGCTCCGCCGCCATTTTGAACGACTGATTGCCCGGACCACGCGCCCTGTTGCACTGCATTTTGCACGGCATCACCCAGCGTGTTTTGCACACCCGTGCTGCCGCTTAGGAGCAGCAGACTGACCCCAATGAGCGCAAACGCAAACAGCCAGAATACATCACGCATCGTTTTCCCCTCCAAGCCACGCGGCAAGACAGACTGTGCCCGCGCCCATCAGTGCGATTGCAACAATCCAGAGAATCGGACGCATGACCTCAACCCCCAAAAAACGTATCGTTGGTATAGCTTTCCGTGGCTTGAATCGGGAAGGAGCCAGGCATCCCGTTGGGGTCTCCGACTAGCCCCCCGATGTTCGTGATCACGGTTGGCATCTTGTACTGCACAGTGACGGAAATCGTCGGTGATTGGCTGGCGCTTTGAATGTTGCTGGAAACATTGATCAGACTTTGCCCGTTCCAGGTGGTCGGCAACCCCTCCTGCGTCAAGGTGGACAGCACCGCCTGCTGAATGTCGGACATGTTTCCGCCACTGATCGCGGACGTGTGCGCCCCCACCTGCGCCGCCGTCTCCGCGGATGTCTGCGCTGTGGTGAGTTCTGCCCCGACAAAGAAGAGCAGGAGAACCGTGACCACCAGCGCAGCGCTGGCGAAAAAAGTAAAGATGTTATGCATACGCATCGCTCCCCATAAAAAAAGGCGAGGGTCGCTCGCCTTTTGTGATTAAGAAGAAGTGGTGGACAGGTTGCCACTGCCAAAGTTGCTGGTCGCACCATAGTTCGCGGCGTTGCCAGCCTGGTTCGCGGCGTTGGTGATGTTGGTACCGGCGGTCGTTTGGGTGGCAGTTTGCTGGACGTAAAAGAAGCCGGCCACAACCGCAGCCAACGCCAGGCCAACAATGCCAAGGATGAGGGGGCGTAGATTTTGCATAAATTCACCTCCGATGGGCTTGGGGGCATGAAAAAACCCCTCACTAAGAGGGGAACGGGGGACGTTTTTCTCAACCCGAATCCGTCTGAGGTGGACGCTTACCCATGGTGATACGGCCAAACCAGCAGGGCGATTAACGCGCCCTTCCAAACCAGCATTAGAAGGGCGGCACTGTAGGTAAACGTGTAGAACATTAGCAACATTCTTGCCGCCACCATCGATTTGACCTCCGTTTCGTGTGCTGTCAACCGCTTCGCATTGGCGTAGCGGGAACCCTAGCCTTTGTTGACGGAATGGGCAGAGGCGCCATCGGTCTTGATTTCGGGTTTGGCAACGGTTGCGGAGACGGTTGCTCTACTGTTGGTAGCGCATTCCCTGATTTGGATGCGGATTGCATGCTGGTATACGGTAGGATCAATGCCGCAAATCCTCCGACAAGGATCAGGACAAAAACGGTGATGACGATCCAAGGCCGCCATGTGATCAACTGGAATTCCCCCTCGTTAGAACGGCGTATCCGTGAACGTTTAACTTGAATTTTGCGAAGAGTACACGTTCTGAAAGTGCTGCCCAAAGAGGGCGCCGACCCCCACCAGCCCAGTGCCGAGCGTCACTGTGACAATGACGGTGATCACGATCATCCCGATGATCATCAACAATTCACTGAGTATGCCGCGCATGCTCTTGCCACCCTTCTTAAAAATGCATCGTGCTCAGGACCGCTCCGATGCTTTGAAATCCGACCCACACCAGGTAAAACTCGACTAACATCTCCAGACCGAGCGTTGAAATCAAATCGATTTTTATCTGGATTTTTCCCAGTTGTTTGTACGCGATATTGTTCCGACTCTGCTCTTCGAGGCGCAGGCTGCGCATCAACTGTTCTTCCTGATTGTCTGTCTTAATCCGGTCATTGAGCTCAAAAGTTTGCGCCATCTTAATGATCGAAGGAATGGGCAACTCTTTTTTGAGAGCGGAAAACGCCTCTTTGACAGAAAGACTTTGAATGCCTCGTTCCCACCCCACCTGTTTGACCACCCGTTCCATATAGGAACGCAGTGGCGCCTGTAATAGGTTTGTAGCTGCCGCGATCGCCGCCGGAATCGATGCCCCGGAACGAATCAAAAACGCTACTAAAAGCCGAAACTCACGAGATTGTTTTTCCAGCAGTCTATACCTTTTCTTCACGCGACCGTCCAGCCAAAAGAAGGGAATGAAGAATCCCAGAGGCGAGAGCGCCGCGATGGGCCAAAGACCAGGAAACACCCCGATCAACACCATCGCCGCGCCGGTTCCCCACCCAGCCTGATAGACCAGCACCCCGTATTTCGGCTCACCCACAAAGTCAGCCATGAACTGCAACTGCACCTGATACCCCTTTTGACGTTTTGTGACGCGCTGTCGCACCACGCCCAAGAAAGAACGGGCGATCAATTCCTGCTGCCTTGCTTCGTCGCGCCAACGTCCGAAGAGAGCCGTTCCTACCGAACCAGAGACGAACACGAGGATAAATCCAGCCATGATTTCAACCCCCCTTCCAGGAAAACCGCTACCAGATCCGGATCGAATTCTGTTCCACTGTTCTCCCGCAGTTCTCGTTCCGTTTCCGTCAACGACCAAGCGGCTTTATAAGGTCGTTTGGATAATAACGCATCGACCACATCGGCCACTTTGACGATTCGCGCGGCTAGCGGAATCTCTTCTCCGGAAAGTCCTCGCGGATACCCGCTGCCATCCCAGTTTTCGTGATGACTCCAAGCGATCTCTTTGGCCGCCTGGAGCAGAGCAACAGAAACAAAGCTTTGTCCCCATTCCTCAATCCTTTCGAGCACAGCCACTCCAAACTCGGAGTGTGATTTTATGAACTCTCGTTCCTGATCGAAAAACGGCGCCGGCTTTAGCCAAAGTTCGCGGGGGATCGCGCCTTTCCCTATGTCATGGAGAATAGCGGCCACCCCCAGCCATTCGGCCTCTGCCTCGTCCATGCCAATGCGTTTGGCGAGTTCTGCTGACCAGATACTCACTGTTTCCAAATGGCTCCTGGTGGCATCCCCCAATTCCGCAACCGTCGCTATTCCCAGCGCCCAGTTCCGAGAAAAACCTAACAGGTCGTCATGAGTCATCATCCGAATCGGATCACCTCCTTTATGCTGAGTGCTTGACTCGCATGCCGGTTTCCTGAAACATCAGGAGCGCGGTGTGCGCTTCGGGGATGGTGTCGAAGTAGCCGAGAAAGAGCCATTTGCCGTTTACCCACGATTGAGCCCGCCATGCTTTGTGCTGGGCATTCCACGTTACGCCAGGTACATCTGATTGGTATTCGGCGGTTCTGCGAAGATCGGGCCACTCGACGCGCTTCCTTGTTTCCTGAAACATAAAAGCGGCAGCCTCAGCCACAATTTGATCCTTAATGGAGGCGATGTACTCCTCGCGGCCGTTCACCCTCGCGGTAACTTCCCATGCCTTGTTCCGGGCATTCCATCGTACTCGATCCACGTCAGACTGAAACTCTACATTATTCCTAGCATTGCGGATGTTCTCTCCATTTGTGGTAATCCGGATGTTTTCACGGCGGTTGTCGAGGCCGTTGCGGTTGATATGATCGACCTGCAGATCGACGGGAGGATTCGGAATCTCCCGGTGCATCTTCACGATTTTCCGCTTTCCGTTCTCATCGAGAATCCAGATCACTGCATAAAACGCATTCCCATTCCTGTGAGCGCCCCACCTTCCCATGCCGCATTCCGCCTCCATTCGCAAAGATGACAATGTGATCGTCGCGTTTCTGCCAAAGAATTCTTCATAATAAAGCCTCCCTTCGTAGAGAAGGGAGGCGGGTGACAAAACAGCTATGTGCCGAGTAAAGCAGGATCGTAGGCTCCGTACTTCTTGGCGTTTGCCAACTCCGGGAACGCCTGCAACAGAGATGGCTGTGTCGTTACGCCAATGCCCAGATCAACAAATCCCACCAAGGCTCCTGCCGGCAACGACGTTTTTTTGCCTCCTCGCGCAATCCCCCACCGTATAGCAGTTCCGGGTGGAGCAACGATCCGTAACACATGCCCATGGCCAAGCGGCAAGATAATCACGATATGCGCTTTCGTGGTTATCCACCGTACACCGCCTGCCGCAGGCATGTATAGGGGGGTTGTCACGTCAAACAGCGCGGCATAGGGCCATGCGTTTTGTGTTTGCGCGCTGTCCTGCACCACACTCGCGGATCCGGACCCTTCCTCCCGGATCGACAAGAGCAGCCGCCCAAACGGGAATACCGACCCGCTTTTCAACGTAATGGCGGGCGTATTACTTAGATACTTGACCATATTGGTGAGAACGGTCTGCACATAGACGGACTCCCCAGAGCCGCCGTAATAACTCCCTATGGCCTGAGACCAATATCCACCCGCCGGGTACAGATGCCGAAGATAATGTGCCCCCGCCGCCAATGCATCTGCCGGATCAAAGGGACTGGCGTAAGGGATACCCGTCGTTCCGGGCAACCCGAACGCTACGCGTATCCACGACACCGGTGCAGGATAGATGCCCACCGAATGACCGGGCCAGGCGGCGGTGCCGTCGGGCGCCTTCTGTCCGTCCGCGTTCACGCCAAAACCGCCGTACTGCGCAATGCGCAGCGCATTCGTGTCCGGCCACACAACGTTGCCGTGGGGGTTCGCGTTTCCCGACCACGTTCCCGGTTCAAGCTGCATGAGTCCCGCCGCGTGGCTGTTGGTCGCTTGACTCATGGCGTTAGGGTTCCAACTCGACTCGGTCTCGGCCTCTCCCGCAAGGAGTTGTTCGGGCACGCGATAGCGTTGCGCCGCGTCCTGCAGATACGTTGTCCAGCCGATCGGGATGTTGGCAAGCGGCGCCCCCGTGTACGCCGGGATCATCGGCAAGGATACGGTAAACAGCTGGCCGATGAAGACGACGAAGAACAAGAGCGCCAAAGCGACGACAATCCAAAAGAGCGCCACCGCCGCGGCGGGAATTGCCCACGGCAAGACCATTGTAACGACAAAACGGGACGCTTGTCGTTTGGCGATGGCTTCAAGTTGTGAACGTCCCCATCGCATGACGTCGGCCTCCTGTCAACCGAAGAATTTCACCCAATCCTGAACCTGATTGGTTCGCAAAATGCCCCCCACGGTTTTCCAGACACCGACCGTTTTGTGATAGGCAACCGGTGTGAGCAGAGGAATCGCCATGTACTTCGTCTGCGTCGAAGGAAGTGGGTCGCCCTTGTACCCCTCCGCTTTCCATTCCTTCGCCGCATACGCCTTCGTGTTTGTCCAGATCACCGTCACTGGCAGGATCTGCGTCCACACCTGTTTGAATTGGGTGATGGCGTACTGTTCTGACGGATCGATCACCAGGACGGAATGGCCAGAAACCGCGAATGTTGGTTTGCCAGGTTGTACCCGCTTCGCATAGCTGATTAGATGGCTCATGATCTTGGCGGGCAGGCTCTTTGTCGGCGGCAGCGGCTGCGTCGGCGACGTGGCCGTTGTTGTGACGCGCCCGCTTTTTGACGGCGTCGTCACCGTTTTGGACTCGCTTTGCGGATGCGGTTCGCGAGCCGACCGTACCACGTCCACCGTAATCAGGAAGGCCGCCACCGCAACCAAAACGGCCATCACTGTGATTAAAATTCTCTTTTGCATGAACGCAACAACCCCTCTTCTGATTTTTCGTATAGTCCAGGCAGATAGGGTTCTCCATGCCCACTCTGCGTGTTCAACTCAAACCCGTGTTCCTTGACCACCGCCCGAAATGGCACGTTCACCTGAAGCCGCTCGTCTCCCTGCCAGATAGCCGGAAGCGAAGTCGCGCCCGTCAGTCGAAGCAAAACGGCATGCCGCATCCGCGTTCGCTTCTTCCCTTTCGCCACCGTTGCCCCAATGCGGCTCCAACCGTTCGTCACTTTGGAGCGGGTTACAAACAGCGATCCATCCAACATGTATTTCCACATCGGTTTCCCCTGCGGTTCCAGCTTTCGAGATAAGAACATAAATCCAAACGCCAACGGAATGGACAGCCAAGTGGCGGGAATATGGAGCGAAAATCGTCCGCCCGAAAACAGGCCACTCATCGTATTGAGGATCCAGTCCGGAATCCAAAGAATCGGCGTGTAACCCAGAAACCAGAAGACGATTAGGCTTCCAACCAAGGTGACTCCGTCAGAGCCGGAAAACTGGCCGAGAAACGGGATGCGCCGCCACCCGTACTTCTCTGACCGATAATTGACCAAGACCGTCTCAACGTTGAACACATCGCGATACTCTTTGGCCATTCGTACCCGCCCCCAAAAACGTCCGACCCTCGCGGATCGGACGTTCGTTTTCTAACTCAAACTCGCCCTTTAAGACGAGGAAGAAGTGGATGTGGAGGACGAATGGCCGATCGCGGTGCCCGCCGCTGTTCCGAAGTTTGTCATCAACGCGATCACACCGAAGGCGCCAAAGCAGAGCGTTGTTACGATCGCGCCGGCAATGAGATGCTTAAAAGCACCAGCGCTGTTACGCTTAAAGTGCTCTATGACGTACAGAATAATGGTAAACACAGCCGCGGCGACCCCCAGCAAACCAAAAACCTCTGCCAATAATGGCCCTGCTCCGATCGCGTTCACAAGATTAAAATTCGTCGCTGTCGTGCCAAACGGTGAGGCGGCAAACGAGGTTCCGGTCATCAACGCCGTGACGATCGCAACCATCAGCAATACTTTCGTGTACATGCGTGTCAGCACATGATCATCTCCTTTGCTATAAGAAAAATGGGTGACAAAAAACCTCCCTTCACTTACAAGGGAGACGGGGGACAAAAAACCTCTCAATTTAAGAGGGTCACAATTATTTTACGGCTGCTTCCACTCAGCGGGGTTTTGGCTGCAGTTTGTAGAACTTGCGCCAATATAGTGACCGTTAAAAGCGAGCGTCATACAACTCACTAATGTTGGCGCAGCACTCCTGCAGAGACCCGCGCTCCCCGTCTATCAAGGACATCCATTCTCCCCTCAATCAGACGCCATATTTGGAATGCGCGCTAACCACTTAATTTTGATCCTCTCACGCAGAGGGGTGTCGGGTGACCAGAGTCTGTTTTCCCAACGACAGAAAGTGACGTTCCGTTAATCGTTCTGTTTTGAATGAGCGCTGGCCTCCACACGGTTTCGGCCGTTATTCTTTGCGCGGTATAGGGCGTCGTCGACTCGCGTGATGAGCTCATCCACCGCCTCTCCCTTTTCCCATATCCCGTAGCCCACACTGCAAGTTTTGCGCAAGACAGTTGGAAAGGCCGTATGCTCCACGGCTTTTCGGATCCGCTCTGCGGCTGTCGCGAGCACAGACAAGGAAGTGACGGGTAAGATCAAAATGAATTCCTCCCCACCGAAGCGACAGGGAAAATCCCCCCCGCGAATCGAATTTTTGAGAACAACGGCCAGATGCCTCAACACCGCGTCACCGACCGCGTGTCCGTGCTCATCGTTGACCGTTTTAAAGTGGTCCAGGTCAATCATGATGATTCCAAACGTCTGTTGTCGCTCGACAAAGGCGTTCAGCGTCTCACGCAGAAACCGCTTGTTGTACAGCCCCGTGAGTTCATCAATTTGCCCTTTCAGCTCGAGTCGCCCCAGGAGTCGAAAGATCAGGTACGAGAACAGCAAAATGGCGACGCTAAACACGATGGACGCGATCACCAGAATTGTTTGCAGGACATGAACCTTTAAACTAAACAGGTGTTTTTGCGTCTCGAATACCGCCAGAGCCTGATTCGATAAGATGCCTGAATCCACAGTGAATGTTGTTAGCATCCCCTGTGCTTCCCCATAAAGCGGATTGGTGTTGTTCACGTTGTACGCATCAATCTGCATGATCTGTCGAATCGGCCGCTTCAGGATGGCAAAATCGCTCTCCATCGCTTGCAAATCCGTCATCAATTCGCGCCGGCCGATGCTTTGGATTTGACCTCGCACCTGATTCATGGCGGCGGTGATGGCGGCGGTGTTTTGCTGCGCCTCCTGCAAGTACATATAGTCGCGCTCGTAGAAGAAATTGCCGATGTATTGCTGCTCGTTTTGAATCAGGAATTGGATCTGCCGGGCGGTCTCGACGACCGGGAGGTATTGATCGACCATCGTGTTCTGAAACCGCTCCTCCTGCCCAATGTTGTGAAACGACAATGACAGCATTGCCGTGAACAGCACCAGCACCGCCGACCCCACCACCACAATTTGATGTTTAAGACTGGAGTTTCCGATCCGTCTGCACATGGTAATCCTCCTCCCCTCGCCGGCAACCTAGTTCACAGTTGAGTGGTTAACGTTGGCGTGAAAATCAAAGTGCTTATTGAATACGGATTTGATCGTGTACTGCACGTACGGGATATACGCCCAGTCTTTGAACAGGGCGATTTGCTGTGCTTTCACGTACAACTGATTGTGCAGATTGAAGTTCAGGGTGCGGTTGGCCTGGTTCAACAAAGCCGTCACTTGGGTGTTGTCATAATAGCCCACATCAACGACCCCCGCTGGCAGAACCGCAGCATCAAGCAAATCACCCGCGTCGTTAAAGTCCATACCCCAGCCCATCGCCATCATGTCCAGTTTTTGAGGATTTGTGTAGTACGCACCCTGATTGTGCTGCACGTCAAACACGACGTGGATTCCCAGGTTCGTTTGCCAGTTGCGCGCGTAGATTTCGCAGTCCGCCACGAAACTGGGCGCAAAATCGTTGATCCCGATGGTCAATGTCAGCCCTTTTCCGTTTGGATAGCCCGCTTTTTTCAAGAGAGTCCTGGCCTTTGCCAAGTTGTACAGGGCGCCGCCTTGCTTCTCAAACCCGAACCCCGGAATAGGCGAGGGCACCATGAAGTCGCTGGGAAAGCCGGGGGTCACAAAATGCGGAACGACCTCGTTTTTGTTGACCGACAGCGCCAACGCCTCACGCAATTTCACGTTCGCCATCGTTTTGTTTGTCATGTTAATCGCAAACCACGATGGGCTGTCAGTGGTCGTGATAATTCCCGGTCCGCCCCCATTGGTCACGGTATACTGCGGCCCCCATCCGTTTGGCGTGTTCACCGGGGAAAACTGCAGCAAACTCTTTTTAATGAGCGTAGCGTCTTTGGCCATTGAATGGTTGAAGTAGCGAACGCTTCGAAACGTCGGCTTGGCGCCGTAGTAGTAAGGGTTCACCTTGGTGACGATCCAGTCCTTCCCGAATGAAACCAAACGATACGGGCCGGTGCCGACGATGGGTTCCCCGTAAGCGCCGTACTTCTTGCCCTCTTTTAGAATCAACGAGATCTTCTCGATGAACAGGTTTGAGTCAGCCAGCTTGCTGAGAAACGTGCCATCCGGCTGATTCAGCATGAAAACCACTTCGTTGTTCCCCTTGTACACGATGCTCTTGATGGTGGTAAACAGCGGCGGCATGGCCTGGTCGTGAGCCATCTCCCACTTGTAAAAATCCGCAACATCCTTGGCCGTCACCGGCGTTCCGTCGCTGAACCGGAGATGTGGGCGCAAAAAGAACGCAAACACCGTTCCGGTCTGATTGACGACCCAATACTGGGCCAGAGCGGGCACAATCTGGTTCTTGGACGGGCGATAGTTGACCAGCCCGCGGCCGATAGCCTGATCGATGATTTGCGTTGGGCCCATTCCGGAATTGGACGCCAAGGTAGGGGTATGTTCTGCCAATCCAATTCCGATGACTCTTGGCGCAGTGTATCCTGGAGCGGGTTGAGCCACGACGGTTCCGCAGCCGGTCAGCGCCAGAACCGCTATTATTGAGCTTGTTGTGAGTTTCTTGTTCATTGGTTGAACACTCCTTTTTCGTCTCACGGATGGGAATGGCGGACAAACTATGCCGCACGTTTGCGGATTTTCTTGCTGCGTTTGACGCGCATGCCTATCTCCAGGAACATGCCCACCGCCGCGCGTACGTTTCCGTTGGAATCCCTCCTCAATATCCGCTGTAATTGGCTGTTCCCACCCCCGGAATGGCCTGCGGCGTTCCGTACCGCCCGGCAATATAGCGGATCGCCGCAACCGTATTATCGACCGGGTTCCAGATGTTGCGCAGGTCAGGCAACGCGTGCGCCGCAAACGTGGTTGGGAGCACCTGGAACAACCCTTGTGCCGTCTGATTTCCAACCCCTTCATACGCAATGGCGCGGGGATTATAAGTGCTCTCCCGAAACGCCAACCACTCCAGCGAATGAATCCAGCTTCGCGGCTTATGGGTGATGAAAAGCGCCGCCCGAATCGCGCGAATCGCTTCTGCCTTCGCTGACAGGTGTATCGGGGGACGGAGGCGACGATGGCGGCGAACCCTGATCCAACGCCAACCGACAGGAGACGGCGGAACCGGAGCCGTCATGGCCGCCACTGGTGGAGAAAACGGAACGACGGGGATTTCTGAGAACCCCAGCGGCGTCAAAAGGGTGTGAATTGCAAAGGCCGCTGTCATTAGGTTTCTGCTACAATTGTTCACTCGACGCCTCCGTTCTGATGCGCTGCCAACCTGTTTGTTGACATAGGCTACGATGGGCCGTCTGCAAAGCCGCGAAATGCACCGGTGGGTAACTCCCAACGCTCAACTCTCAGATCATCCACATTGAAATTGCGATGTAGTGCCAGTTGCGCCCATCGGCTTGTCCGAGCGTCTGTAGGCAATCGTTTCAACGATCCTTGATTTGCCTTAGCCGTCAGATCCATCTTTGGATCCACGGTGTGATGTAACTCTTTTTCAACCCCTACCATCCTTGAAAACCGCCCCGGTGCAAACTCGCGCATCATTGCCCACAAGTCCGGAGTCGAGAAGATGCATCCCAAACAACTGGTGCGATTCCAGCCGAGCAGGTAAGCGGGATGAGGCAGAATTTTTCGTTTCTCAAACGCATCCCAAATCTGCCTCTCGTTCGAGTCGATCGCTGGTCGCCATGCGTGTACGATGCGGTTACGAGAATTGCAGGCGTGTATTTCTGCCACCGGGTATCGAGCGTGATTCGCTGACTCCTCGCGTCTCTCGCCCGATATGACCAGGATTTTCGCAGGTTGTTGAGATGTTCCTTGACAGTTCGGATGATTGTTCAGAACTCGTCGGAACACGTCGATTTTGACGTATGCCGAACACCATCTGACTCGCAGATCAGGACTCATCGCAGGCCGCTTTAACCTTGTTGTCGGCTTACCGTTCTTCGTTGGAAGATGTTGTTTCTCCCCGCTTGAATCGAGAGAGTACACATCTCCAGTCAAGGATTCCTTGCGCTTCATTTCCCCGTAAATACCGCCTTCACGCCACTGAAAACTAACAGGTAAGTGGAATAGTTCGCCCGGCATAACTCCACCCCTTTCTATCGAACCTCGGTTTCGATCTCCCCGTCACGACCGAGTTTGTTCTTGACCCATCCGGGTGGTTCTTCGGTTGGCGCCCACACATCCCAGGGGGCATACGATTCCCTGTAACGTTCGAACTCCACCACCACAAAACGAGGCGACGTGTAGACCACAACGCCCTCACGAATCCCCTTCTGGTGTCCACCCGCCGTGGTCGCAAACGTCGCGCACACTTTGTCACCCACGGCCCAACGCCTTACCGCCTGTCGGCCCAACGTTTGTCTCTGCTGTTCGATCTTCACGAGCGCGGCTGCCCGCAGCTCGTCTAGCGACTTGTTCAAACCCGGCACCTCCATTGTCATACACTGCGTCTTTGTCGCCCGCGCCTCGGACAGCGCCTATTCCACAAGTCGGATGCATGGGTATCCCGCACGCCGTTCCCGTAGCAGTTCGACCCCGTAAACAAGCAGAAAAAAGAAGCGCCTGGCAGCTGCCGGCCACGCCGCGGGTTCCGTGTTGTTTGATCGCGAAGGGGGCGGCAACGCGGAGATCGCCACCCCTGCTTTTTCGCATAGGCCCGCAGCGTTTTCTGATCCCTGCCCGGAAACTCCGTCTCGATCTCCACCCACGAAACTCCCCGTTCGTACAGGGCACGCAACCGTTCTTCGTCTGTAGGCGGCGCGACGCTTGTGTTAGCGGCAACAATACCTCTGCTGATACCCCCAACACCGCCGCCTTGCGTTCCCACTTTCTTGACGTGACCCACCAAGACGTGGTCTCCATGCGCGCGGCGGCTGTCCGCGAGACGCCGCTTTGTTCAGCCAGTTCCCGTTGCGTCAATCCAGCCTGTGCTCTGGCCTCCAGCAGTGTGACCCGTGATGAACACGACCCCCGCTCACTTCCTGTTACGGGTTTCATGGATTTTCTGGGATGTACGGACCTACTGGGCCTCCACAGGGGCAGTGCGGCCAAAGCACCCAGGATAAAGGCAACAGGATCGATACAAGTGCCGCCAGTGTCGCGATTAAGTAGCCAGTTCTCAACCAAACATTTGTTTTTGCCGCCTTGCCAACCGTCGAATTTGCGGATTCAATCCAGTTTATGATCTCGTCGGACGCTAACAGTTGCCTGTTGAGCACGTCTCGATAACACGGTTGGCACAGCCAAACCACCTCATCCGCCTTGGTTGATACATACGTCCATTTGTACAGATCTCCGTCCGCAGACCCGCAGCAACCGCAACCGGAACCAACCTCGTTATTCAAGGATCTCTCCCCTTTCACCAACCGATAATTCGGTCAACCTACATCCTGGTATTCAGCAGTGTGGGCCCTGTCATGGCGAGGGAGTGCTCCCGTTCGTGGGACTGTATCCAGGATTGAGCGGAAAGTAGTACGGACCAGGGCCGTTATTCTGATAGTTCGGCCAAGCCGTCGCAAGCAGAAACAGCATGATCAATGCCAGCGCCGCAAACCCTGCAACGACGAAGCCATCAGCCATCATCCTTCTTTTTCTGATTCTGAGGGATTGAAGAACGATTGTGTTCTTCTCAACCGTCGTGCGTTGCCTGTCGAGCGCATGCTGAAAACACGGTTGGCACAGCCAAACCACTTCGTCCGCATCGATCGATACGCTTATCCACTTGCATAACTCTCCGGCAGCACCGCAGCGGGCACAGCAGGAATCTACCTTGTTGTGCACCATCCTCTCTCCTTTCGATGATAACGTTCAACCGGTTCCCACTGCGTCAATTCGGCCCGTGCTCTGGCTTCCAGTAGGGGGCTCTCGTTCGAAACGCCCCGGATGGTTCGATTCCACTCATCTACGGCGATCCCGAAATGATGGGTGAATAGTTTGGAGCAACGCCAGGTGGCGGTTGTATAATATACGGGCCGCTCGGAGCGGCTGGATTATAGGGCCAAGCTGGCACAAGCAGAAACAGCATGATCAATACCAACAGCACCGCAAACCCTACAGCGGCGAAGGCATCAGCCAGCATCCCTCTTTTTTTGAGGGATTGAAGAACGATTGTGTTCTTCTCAACCGTCGCGCGTTGCCTGACGAGAACATCCCGAAAACACGATTCGCATAGCCAACTTGTTCCGTCCGCGTCGATTGACACATGCGTCCACTTGTACAACTCTGCATCTGCGGCGCCACAGCGAGCACATCCGTCCTTGTTATCCAAGACCATCCCTCCTTTCAGCGCTGAATCCTTTGATACCAACCCTTCCACCAACGTAGCGGTATCAACATGATCAGTGCATATACAACGAATGCAAATGCAATCAATTGAGCAATCCAAATTGGCTTGTTTCCAACCCAAAACACGAAACCAATTTGCGCAGGAGGAACGGCCAAAGAATAGAGCAGAGCATCGAGTATATCCTTGACCGGCGTGCTTCTTTTCTTTATCCAAACGGCCAATGCAGCGTACACGATAAAGCAAAATAGGAACAGAAACTCTACATAGCTCCAATAGACTTCGCGATCAGCCGTCATAAAAATCATGTCGTGGAATCCGCTAATCGCAAATACCGTGAATAGTACCGCAAGAACACTAAGTGAGGCATTCCTTATCATTGAAAAAATCACCACGCCCCCACCCCCAGGCTTCGCAATGCATGACGTATCCAGGGCTGTACAGACCATCCGGTCAAGCGGTTTATCCAATAGGACGCCATGCCTTCCAAGTGGAAGAAGGCAAAGACATGCGTCTGATCCAGCACCAGGTAACGAAGCACCATGATCGCCAAAAGGAGGGCGAACACCACATTCAAACACCAGTGGATCATTTCTTCCCCTGCGCTACCTGTGTCTGTGGTGAATAGACCATAGGGAGAACGAATCCAGAACTTTTTCGGCAACGGCCACAACAGGTGAACTCCCATCGGATTCAGCAGGTCAATGAGCGGGTGACTGATCCAACCCAAGATGACGCCCACCAGCAACCAATCGGGCGCACGGAGCAACGCCAGTAGGACGCCTACCCCCGCCGCGAACAACAAGGAGTGTGTCAGTGTGCGATGTCCGAACAGGGAAAGAAAACGATCGGCAACCGGGGTGCGCCGGCTGATCCACGTTCCGTTCTTGTCCAGGTCAGGGAACGGTGCCACCATATAAGCCGCCCCAAGCGCCGCGTAAGTCTGCCAGGCGCCCATCGGGGCCTGAGCAAACAAAAACGCCGCGCCTGTCAATGCCAACGCAAATGTGCGGTGCGTTCGATAGATCATTCCCCCACCCCATCCCTCTCGATCCGGGTGATGCGAGGATGGTACAGGTCGGCCAGCCTCTCCAAAATCAGCGTTTGCACCCGTTGCCTCGCTTCTTCCTCGCTGTTCGCGACCACTTCCAAAAAGAAATCGGCTGTACCTTCGACGGCATAGAGCATAAAAATTCCCCCTCGGTTTTCTTACTCATAGGGGGAATGGGTGACAAAACAGACGCTCCTTTCGGAACGCCTACCCTCGAAACCAATCCTTCGCCATACCTTTCGCCTTATTCCTCACCGTCTCGCCGGTGACCCGAACCGTCTCACGGGACTGTCGGCCCGTCGGCATGCGATTCAACTGCCGCGCAGCTGCTTTCGCCCCTCTTGCCGCCACTCCCCCGACATTCCGCGTGGTCTTTGTCGCCATTCCCACACGCTGTTCGAGACGCGATGGGCGAAGCATCCGACGCTTAAATTCCTGTGTGAACGTCTCGTTGCCTGGAGGCGTTCCGATGCGGTCTGAGTGCCACTCCATTGCTCGAATCGCTGCCATCGTTGTGGCCGCCCCACCTTTGAACGCCAGTTTTGCCGTTCCCTTGGTGACGCGAACCCCGACGTGTGCCGCCTCCGCCGCGATTTGTACCGGGGCGGATCGTGCTGCAACTACGGTGGTATTTCCCACAGC
The DNA here is from genome assembly GCA_021846285.1 of Bacillota bacterium. GTDB lineage: Bacteria > Bacillota > Bacilli > Alicyclobacillales > SLC66 > JAKADD01. The sequence goes on along the minus strand of JAJZCB010000002.1, from coordinate 54,079 downwards.
GCGCGTGAACTGTTTGAGCCGCCCAACTTGCTGGTTGGTGACGACCGATGGTGTGGCAGGCGGCGTCTGCATTGTCGCGCGATTCCCCACACCCGCATTTCCGGGTGGCCTTATTGCTTGGCGCGAAACCGAAGCCCGTTGCGCGTCTATCGAACTGGCCACCTGTTGTGGCGGCGTAATGCGATTTGGTTCTTCCAACCCTTTTGATGCCTCATGATGGATCGTTTCTAATGGCTCGGCGATCGGCGATCGTTTTTCGACACGCAGTTCTTCCAAATCGTTCCCGGACACATCAGGCGTAGAGATGATCGATTCTCCACCCGCATTAACAGTCTCCGCACCGCGTTCCGGTTCATCGCTGTTGGCCGGAATCGCCTTCCACCATTGCCCCACTCCTCTTTGCACCACGCCGTTTTCTTGCATCCGTCCCAACAACGTTGTAGCGGCACTTTCTTCAACGCCCAGTCGCCTTGCCAGAACGAATGGCGTGGCAGCTCCGTGGCCCTGAACCCAAGATACCGCTTGATTGTAGGAATCGGCGCCCTCTCGATGCATCTCTGCGTTCGACATCGATGCTGCGCTTTCAGGTTGCGCCTCGCCCTGATTCAAACTAGCCTCGTCTTTCGTTGACGTGTCGTCCTGAAGCGGATTGGTCGCAGCAGTATCAGGAACCTGCTCGTCGTTCGTGGGAACAGCGGCCCGCCAGAACCCGTGTCCATCCCGCCGTATCACGCCATCTTTCGACATTTGCCCCATCAGTGCGCTCACCTGCGCATCACTGGCTCCAAGTCCCCGTTTCATCGATAAGTGCGTCAGCATTCCCGCGCCCTTCGCCCACGTCACCGCGTCGGCGTAACGAATCACGGACGATGCTCCCCTGTCATTGCGCCGCTCTTCGATATGAACACTGGCTTCTGCCGCAACCGGGGCGCTTCCCACATCGAAGCGTTCCTTATCGCGTGAAATGGACTGCAAGACAGGATCATGCGTGTGCATTGCCGCCAGTTCTTTTTCCCAATCCTCTTGAGATAACGGAACATTCCCCCCGGAATACTGCTTTGGCGCGCGCCCCCCCTTCCGCTCCGACGACGGTTGGGTTGCCTTTTGTTCTCGCTGAAACGGTCGAATTGTTTTCGCCCGCTTTTGAGACGTTCCTTTCGGATGTTTTCGTTCTTCCTCTCGACGCTCTCTTTCCTTCTTCGTCGCCTCCATAATGGCTTGCTTCCGTTCGTCCGCCTGTTGTAAACCTCGCGCGTACCCACGCCCTGCGATTCCGCTGTTTTGCGCCACGGTAGCGGCGAGTGGATGAACTGTCATAGAAAACAGTTTTTCCCGATAGATGAACGCCGAGAGGTACCAGAAGGCCAGAAATAGCATAGAGATCATCATACCGAGCTCCGCATTGCCGACGATTAACCCTGTGACCACCTGCTCCAGGAGACTTCCCACCCCCACGGCAATGGCAAAATATACCCCTATACCGAATCGCTCGATCAAGTGGCCAGCCGCTTGACCAAGCCATTTCTTGGTGTGAGCCGGACCCGCCTCAGGAACCATCAAAAAGGGAAGCGAGATGATCCCCTGCCCCAGCTTGAAGAAAAAGTTTAATTCTCGCCACAGAAGTTGCGCCCCTGTGAACAAAGCGAACGCCAAAGGGATACAGGAGGTAATCATCGCAAGGATGATCAGAACCAGATTCCCCGTCCCGTTAAAGAAATGGTTCTCATCAAGATTTCCGGACGTGTTGGACGGGTTGGCAGCGCCGACCACCGTTTGCTGCCCTTGGACGAAGAATGATTTAGCAATGGCACTTTCCTGATTTTGGCCGCCGTACACATAGAAAACGTTCCGCCAGTCAGGAACGAGCGCTCCGTTTACGTCCGTAGCCAGCCCCTGCACCGTCATGGTGGACGGAAGGCCAGAACCTGCCGTTGCCTGTGGATTGGCAACCGTGATCAGATTGGGATAAGCGGTAGAAAACTGTTCCTGCAGAACTGCGCTTGTCACAGAAGGATCCACCTGATTCAAATTGCTGGCCAGAGTGCTGAACATCGTTCCGGTCACGCCGCCATATAGCCCGTACTGACTGGGGTTGCTGGAGATAAACCCAAATTGCATGAGTTGCCACGGTTCTTGGAGGTACGTGTTCGTGAGTCCGCCGATCGCTTGATTGGAGGCGGTAACCTGGCCCCCTGACAGTGTACTCTCCAGCATACCCATCACAGCAGAGGTCGTTCCGATGGCGAGAGTGTCCGCTATTTGGAACAGGACAGGAAATTCAAAGAATCCCACTAACACGATCAGCACAGCCAAGGCACTGCTGGCGAACACGCGAGCCATTTGTGCGTGCTTCCCTCTGAAATAAAAATAGATCAAATAGAGGAGCGCGGCAGCCGCCAATAACGGCAATAGCGGTAAGAAAAATGCCTGATAGGCGAATTTGTAGACATTGGCCATGTCTTTAAACAAGGGATCCATGATGAAAGATGGATTTAAAGCGATCTGAAACAACCAGGACACGACGGACCAAATAAATGTTCCTAACCCCATGAACAAGTTCCCGATTGTTGTCAAAGCGCCATTTAAAGCGGAACCGACGTTGAGGAAGCCCGATGGCGGTGACACGACCAAGAAATGGTTCCAGTTTAACAATTGGTTGGACGATTGCTGCAGGACCGATGCGGCCATGAAAACACCCCCTTCTATAAAGAAGAGGGTGGGTGACAAAAAAACAGATGCGCATTTTCGCTTTCTAAGGAGCGGTTGTGATCGTTCCTGTACTCGTACTCGATCCGGAACTAGATGGCATTCCGGAACCAGACGGCATCGTGGTAATAATGCCCGTTTGAGGTCCTATGCCAACTGTACCTCCGTTGTTTTTCAACTCCTGCACCACTTTGAGAGTGAACGTGTCGCCGCCTATTGAAATGAGGAACCGAGGCGGCAAATTCCAGAGCGTAGCCATATCCGGCTGATTCATCGTCAACACCGTGCCGTCTTTAAGCTGCAGTTGAATCTCTACATTGATTTGAGCCCCATCTACCTGCGCGGTCGCCGCACTGCTGCTGAGCGACCAAGCGGCCGTCTCAATATTATTTCCGTTCGAAGTGCTTCCGCCCCCTACAAATACATAGTGGGGTACGGACGTGTACGCCGAAATATACTCTGCCGCCGCCTGACCCATGATCTTTAATGTGGAAGAGTTCAATTCTGCGATCATCGTCCGCGACTCTTCGATCGGCGAGGCGTGGTGCATCCAGGAATCCACCGAGACCCACTGCGCCGGCCCAGTTGCAGTGTTTTGAAAGTTGGTTGACCATGTTCTCGAAGCGCCGTCCGGATTCACGAGCGTCCACGTCACCGTGCCTCCAACAGGCGGATTGGCAGCTGTTCCTTGCCACAGAAAACGAAAGCCAAATCCCGACTCAGGCCGGACCCAAACCCATGGGGTTGCGCCCCACGGATTCAATCCACTTTGCCCAAACCCGTACAGGTAATACGTTTTTCCGCTTGGCGCCACGAACGAACCCGTCGCTTGCCCTGCCTGCGGAGCCGAATTCACGTCGGGTTGATAGTCAATCGCTCCGCCCATGGCCTGCCCTAGCGACTCATGGAGATCCGCTTCGTTTCCGTCCCACCCATGTTGTTGTAGATAGGGCAACCAGAAGTCGCTGGGCGCATAGAGAATCGACGGGTTGTTCATGTCTGCCGAGAGCCACATATTGGTTGGAGCCTTGCTGCTTCCCGGATACCCAGGATCCAAGTAGATGCCGGAAACGATCCCGCCAGACAGAAACGGCTGCTGCCAAGTGACGCTGACGGTGTTGGACGTGATCACTGGCGCACCCGCGCTATCCATAACCACGGCTTGATAGATCACGGTCTGCGGCCGGTTGTCTGTTGCCTGCGTCGCGAACGGATCGGTGCTTCCTGTTGCTGTGTTTTGGCCACCGAATGTGCCATCACCACTCTGATCCTGAATCCGTACCGTGTAGCCCACCGGGAAATTCGCCCCCGCCGTCGTGAGCGTGACCGATGTTCCTATCGGCGCCGATGGGCTACTTGCCGTCAAACTCAGCGTCGGCGGTGCGACCCATGTCACGGAAACGGTGCTTGACGTGGCCACCGTCTGGCCCGCGTTATTGACGATGGTCGCCACGTACGAATCAGTACCTGCAGAATTTGAGACGGCACTTGTCTGAAACGGCGAACTGCCGGACGTGGCGGTGTTCGCGCCGGACAACGTGTGATACTGGCCCACATCGCTAATGACGATCTGATCACCGGCAGGCATGTTCACCGTCTGCGCCGTTAAGGATGACGATTGCCCCACATAGAGACTCGTCGGGTTGGCCGACAGCGACACACTAAGCGGCGCGATCCACGTCACGGAGACGGTACCGGATGTGGCCACCACCTGATTCGAAGCATTGTAGAGCGTCGCTTGATAGTTCACGGTCTGCGAATTGGCCGAGTACACGGACGTGGAAAATGGTGACGTGGAACTCGTTTGCGTATTAGTTCCGCTCAGCGTGCCAGCTCCGTTTAAGTCAGTCACTTTGATGGAAAATCCAGCAGGCACATCGGTAGTTGTGGCTGTAAGCGTTGTGCTTTGGCCGGGCGCAAGGTTTGTCTGAGCAGCAGTCAGGCTGATCCCTGATGGCGCGTTGCCCCATGTAACCGTGACTGGAGCAGAGTTGGCCGATGCTGCATCTCCAGTACCGATCCACCACTTGAACTGAGCGGTGTACGAGTCCGATCCTGCTACCCCTAATACCGCCGGGCCGCTGAACGGATTAGAATTTGAGCTTTCAGTAGAATCGAGGGTATTCACTGCGTAGTAGCCCCACGGATACGCCCAGTAATAGATTAGGCTATCCTTCTGCCCTTGGTCGTTGATCTGCAATTCGTAGCTATTGGACATACTTCCGCTCGGCATATTCGGCGTGCTAGCCGTGAGCGTTGCCTGTTGCCCAACAAGATAGCTTGGGGCTGAAGCAGTAATCTGCGCCGTTGGGTTTGTCCACTGCGCTGTCACACTCGGGCCAGTGTACATAATGTTGTTGGTAGTGGGGGTGGTTGCCCCAGCGGCAAATACCACAGGTGCATAGACCTGCGTTGTGGCTTGGTTCTCTACTGCGCTAGATACATCGTAGGTAGTCTGAGTGTTGTTGGAACTGTACACGATCTGCCCCGTTGTTACATCCTCGATGCCGATCATAAAGGGAGGCCATGTTGGGATGTTGTGCGGGTACAGTAAGAATTGGCTCGTCTGTCCGATGAATAGGTTTGTGGGAGTTGCAGTCATCGTCACAGTTGGATTTAGTTGCCAAGTGATGGCGATGTAATTGCTTGACGGTGGCGCAGATGACGAGACCGCTCCATTGCTGATCACCGCGTAGAATCCTTCGGTCGTCGCGGAGGCTGGAGATGGTACGTATTCGCCGATGTTTCCGCTGAAATAATTACCAGTGTAGTTCCAGTAGTCACCGAAATACTGACCGCTCGTTGTAAAGATGTCTGCTTGGTAGCCGCTCGGCAGATACGACAGAGACATGGTAAACGACCCAGTTTGACCGACAGCCAGCAGTGGCGTCGTGGTGCTAAGGCTCACCCCTGCAGCGGGCGGATTCCATGTCACCGTTACGTTATTGGCCACCACGAAGCTGCTTGGCGGATTCCCTCCACTCGGATTTTCTACGACGGCATAGTACGTGACGGAAGTAGGCTGCGACTGACTCACGCTCGCTGTGGCGTTGTACGATCCGGACGCGTTCGTCTGCTGCCCTACAAAAACGGCCGAATTCGTCCACCATGTTCCGCTGTTGGGGCTGTTGGGATACACGATCACATAGTCGCCCATCGGCACGTTGCTTGCGGACACAGACAACACAGACGCATTGTTGATTTGCAGCGTTTGTGGAGTGGCGGTTATTGTAATCGATGGCGGCGCGTTATTGACGCCCCAAGTGATGGCTACATTGCTTGATTGGGCTACATTCTGACCGTTGCCGTTGAAGACGATGGCTCCATATGTGGCTTGATAGCCGTTTTGTCCGGACACATCGCTTACTGACATAGTATACGGATCGCTCGTGCTCGACACTTGGTACTGACCGCTGCCGGTTGTCGAGCCTGCAGACCCAAACGTATCGCCGCCATTTGTGTTGATCTGCGTCATGACAATGGTGTCGCCAGACGGAACATTCGTGCCCGCAGCCGTCACCTGGTCCTGTGTGCCCACCGGTTCCGAAGGCGATGCGGCGGACAGCGTCAGCGTCGGCCCAGACGAAGGCGGAGGCGTGGCGGATGACGAACCCCAGTCCACCGTGATCACGCCAGACGGAACCTCCTGCCCCGTCTGGTTCAGGATGAGTAGTGCCTCGTACTGATCCGTCAGCGCCGACGCGCTGTTCGCCTGTGCACTTAGCGTGGAGGCGTTGTCCGCAAACACACTGTTCTGACCGCCGAGCGTACTGTTGCCGCCCAGGTCCGCAATCTCCAGCGTGTAGTTGTTGGCGGGCGGGTTGGTCACGTTCGCCGCAAAGGAAACTGGCGTATTCGTCGTGACACTGGCCGTCTGCCCGGCGCCGTAATTTTGCCCGTTCGCCGTGGCGGTAAGCGTCACATTGGAGGCGGGCCAGGTGATGGTGTCGCTGGCGGGCACGTAGTACGCCGTGTCGGACGACGCTGTGATCTTGAGCAGGCCCGCCTGCCCGCCCTGCTCATCCACCGTCATGGATGCGTAGCCGTACTGATCGGTCGTCACCTGGATGCTGGCCGTGCCCGTCTGTGCAAAGAGTACGTTTTGCGCCGACAGGGTCAGGACGACACGAGGGCTCGCCACCACTTGCACATTGACCGAGCTACCGGTAGCGGTCTGCGCGGCATCGGTGAGGGAACCGTTTTGCGTACTGGAGAACCCGTCATTGACGCCGGACGGCCCCCACTGCGCGCTCACCGCGTTTGAAGGAACGAGTTGCCCGCTCACCGTGTAGATGGACGCCTGATACGTTACCGTCTGCGCCGCGCTGGACACCGCGGACGTGTGAAACACATACGACGCATACGCGCCCGGACTGACCCACTGGACGTAGGTGCCGCCACTCAGCGTATTGGGGCTCGCGCTGGTCGTCTGCGCGATCTGGATCACCTCACCCGACACGATGTTTTGCGCGGTCGCTGTCAGGGTGAATGAGGCACCCGTGACCTGGCTTGTCGTCGGGCTGACGGCCAGCGTGATGGACGGCGCCGCAGCGGGCACGTTCCAGGTCACGGAGACGGACTTGGTAAGCGGTTGCCCACTCGCGTTCAGAACCGGCTGATTCGACGAATTGAGCAGGGTTGCCGTCACCGTCTCGGTCCCAGTCTGGCTACTGGTGGCGGTCGGGTTGTACTGGTACGTGCTACTTGTCTGAGCCGGATACGTGAGACTTGACTGATTCGACTGAAAGTTGCCTGAGAGCGTGCCCGCGCCGCCGTTGTTCGCAAGTGTTCCGGACTGGGTGAACACGACATGGTCGCCCGCCGCGTTCGTCGTGCCCGCGGTGAGTTGGAACGCCTGGCCTGTTGTCTGTGATGCGGTCGGAGTGACGGTCAGTGACAGAGTGGCGGCGGCTGCCCAAGTGACGGTGAGTACGTTGCTCGCTTGCCCCACGATTTGCCCCGTGGCCGCCACGATAATCCGTGCCTGAACCTGCACAGACTGCGCCGTACTGGACGTGGCGGTCGGTCGAAACTGGTAACTCGGATTAAAAGTAGTCATGGTCGGGCTGACCACTTGAGTTTGCCCGCCCTGACCCTGCGATGTCAGCGTTCCTGGTGTGGTTGTCGGCGTTTGCGTCACCAGGATCGCGTCACCGATGGGTATACTGGTTCCGTTCGCGTCCAGCGTAACTGTGCCGCCCACCGAAGCGCTGACTGTGCTGGTGCTGCTTGCTCCCGTGCTGCCGGCGCCGCTGAGCGTGACGCTGGACGGAGACGTGTTCTGCCAGATTTGCAGCCCCGCCGATGTTTCATAAGACAGGGTGGGCAGCGTTTGACCGTTGGCCGCCGGAAGCATCTGCTCGTTCGCATTGGTGAGGTTGGAAGAGGAAAAACCCATTGCAAACGCGAGATTATCCTGCGCCGTACTGGGGGTTCCCAGCGATGAAACCGGAAATGAATTAACATTTCCTTGTCCGTCGGGCACATAGACGTTATTCGCGCTGATCTCAGGCGAACCGACGTTGTTGGCCCCGTCTTTGTTGGTGAAATACTCAATCGGCGATCCCACCGTGCCGACGTTCACCACTTCAGTCTTGTCGGATGTGGACTGCGGCAGGATGAAATACCCGCCGTAGTAGCCCGGCTCCAGGTTCGTAACCAGCCCACTTTGCTTCGTAGTCCAGGTCCGCACATTCGTGAACTGTCCACCGCTGATCTGCGCCCAGAACACGTTGCCCGAGATGTCGTTCCACGCCACGCCGCCGCCTGTATAGACCGGCGATGAGGCGATCGCCGTACCGGTTCCCGCCGGGTTGTTGATGTGGCTGACGATCTGGCCACTTAGGGAGACCAAGTAGAGCGTGCCGGTGCCGCCCTGGTTATTGGGCGCAGACGCAGTGCCCACTGCGATGTAGGGGGTGTTGTTTGCGCCATAGACCAGGGTGGGAGAGCCGTCCATGCGGCTTCCGATGTCCACCGGTTTGAATGCTTGTTGCAGGGTTTGGGGATTGATAGCAAAGAGATAGCCGTTTTGCGACGAAACCCAGATCAGGCCGTTTGCGTACAACGGATAGGACACAACCTGGTTTTGGTAAATGTAAGGGTTTTTCGCGATGTTTCCGGGGAGGACGTTGGCGACAGGTGTGCCGTTTGATTGAAACCCGTACAAAGTTCCACCTGCCGCCAAGTAAACGTCCCCATTGCTCAGAATTAGTGGCGAACTGTTGCTTACCCCTTGAATATATTTTGCGCCGCCCCATGCCTGTTTGGGCGCTCCAGTGCCCATTGTCCACACAGTCAAATATCCACTTCCAGTAGGCGAATCGCCTGGGGCCGAGACAGGAAAATAAAGCATCGACCCCTGCCCCATGGCCGTTCCGTTCCCCCCACCCATCGGTAACGCCTGACCTCCATAAGTGAAGGACTTCAGTTCCGACGCCTGGTTCCAGCTTTGTGGATCGCTAATCCCGTTTGCGTGGGTGCGGCTGCTGTTGTTGCCGAACTCCACGGTGGCGGCCAACGCGCTCACAGAACCGCTTAAGGCCATGAGTAACGAGACCGCTACGATTGCGAACCGTTTGATCGGTGATTTCATGAATTTCGGCCCTCCTCCAAAAAAGACTCCTCCACACCACACCCACTGCGGGTGCCAGACAAAAGTACGACAAGCCTCAGATCATCGCACAGCATTCATACAAAGGGGGAATGGGTGACAAAACGGCGCAACAAAAAAAAGGCCGCAGATGACGGCCTTTCTTACAGCGAGGAACGGTGGCGGTTCAACCGACTATTTTGTCGTATGCAGTGCTGTACGGATTTGTGTGATTCGGATTCCATCCCGGAAAGGGCACCACATAAGGTCCCGCATTCATGGCCCATGTCGGGTTGAACGGCTGTGCCAAACCTTTCGCAGTTGGGAAATGCACTCCTTGATCTTGGGGCGGTGTCATCGACTTGAATTCGAAAACAGGCAAGCCCCCAATCCCCGGCATCACAGCCTGAACACGCCCAGTATGAACCGACACTTGTTCAGTTTTCCAATAGGTGACTACTCCGGTACCAGGAACATTCCCATAGCCGACATACTCATCGACATAGACGTATGGAGCGTTCGGGTTGTCATTCGTGCCATCAATCGTCGCCACCTCAACCAACGGATCGTGCTGAAGGATAGCCCCGTTCTTCAAATCCTTGACCGGAAACACCTTGTTATAAAAGATGTCATGTGGGTCCGGATACCACTGACTTGAAGTGGCCAACGGATCGGTTCCCAGTCCGCTCGTTCCGGTCGGCTTAAAGGCCAGCGCCTTCTTCACCGCAGCCTCCCACTTCGCAAGCGTCACGCCCTGTGGCGCCGGGTTGACCGCCCCACCGTACCGGGCAATGGTCGCCGCACTTGGAAAATCGGTGTTCGGATTGACGGTGCTCGCGTTCCCGGACGTAGCCACGACACTCGATGTCGTAGCCAAGTTCCACACCCCCGCGCTCCCGTTCCAGATGTCCTGCTTGAGCCCGACATGGTTCAAAAGCTGCTGAATGTACCAGATCGGCGCAAACGTCGTCATGACACCGGACTTCGGATCGCGCGCCACGAGCGTTGGAATCCGTTGTTCGGCCACCGCGCCGTTGATCGTGATACCTGCCTGCCCGGACCCGGCATTCAGGTTCAACCCCCCGTGATAAGCGGTGTCCGTGACGGCCCAGGCATGCTTGGTTCCATTCCAGGCATTCGAAACACCGAGGCTTGTAAGCGTCTGGATGACGTAGTAGATGGGCATGTAGGTGGTTCCGTTTTGCACAAACCGATCCGGCGTATAGAGCGTCTTGCCGTTCACAACGATCTGGGCCGAAGTCATGGTCTGTGCCGCCATCGCCGGACTCACAACCGCCATCCCGCTCATCATCGTTAACGCCACCGCTACACTTGCGGCGATTTTCAGGTTTTTCATTTTGAATCAACTCCCTTCTAAATGATTCCCGTTCGCCTTTGTTGATTTCATTATAATCAGTAAACATCAAATAATCAACGGCAGTCGAAGCCAATTGTTTTGATAACAATGCACTCCCTTCCAGTATACGGCGTAATGGACGGAACCGGCAATCGAGAATTCCGTTCCCTCAATCCCTGCGAGCGACAGTGCCTGCCCACTGAACGTGAAGGATTTCAGTTCCGACGCCTGGTTCCAACTTTGCGGATCACTAATCCCGTTTGCGTAGGTGCGAGACGAATTGTTGCCAAACTCCGTGACGGTAGCCATCGCTTGGGCTATTGGGGATAGTGCAATAGCCCAAGCTCACTAAAATTGTCAGTCATTGTTTGCGCATTTATAAACACCCCTTTCTATCCAGCGGAGGAGCGGGTGACAAAACCCCGATTTGTCACTTACTTCGCCGCATATCGTAAAAAAAAGGAAGGATGAACGGAATGACCGCGTGTGTAATCCACTATACTTAGGAGATGATCCAATAGACGAGAAAGAAACCGAGGGGAAAGAGAATATGAGCACCGAGGAAAAACCGCCTCGCTTTGCTATTACGTCGAGCAACCTCAGGTGCTATTTCATCGCCATCTTCTCTGAGCATCTTGGGTAATTCGTACATCCATAAAACCCTCCCTTCCGCTTGACCATATAGCCCCCACAACTCGGACACCGCACCGGATGATGAAGGATTTCAGTGTTCTTGTACACACGATCGCAGGCAGGATAGTGCGAGCATCCCAGAAAGGAACGATTTCCGGATTTTCGTAATACCAAGTGTCCTGTCTTACATTTGGGGCACGAGGGATACTGCTCAAGCGATTCGACCTTAATCACCGATTGATAGGGAATTCCCTGTTTTTCAATAAGCTCCTTTACAAATACAGATTGCACTCGTTCTTGCGTCAAGATATACGTGCGATTCTTCGTGCGCGTCAGCGCAACGTAGAATAATCGTCGTTCTTCTGCAAACAGAAAATCATCCGCATCCGTGAGCACCCAAGAAAGCAAGGGATCATCGGACATCCGATTGGGGAATCCCAACAAACGATCGGTCGCATTGATCAAGATGACCTGATCGGCTTCTAGTCCTTTGGATCGATGGACAGTGAGAAAATACAAGGTAAGGTTTGGATACGGTTTGTAGATGACCTGATAACGCTCCGCCCGCTGATCATAGTGCTTCTGAAATTGAACGGATTGGTCGATCACATTGATATCAAAGTTATTTCGACCCAGCAACATGATTTCCGTGTGTTCTCCGTATGTAGCGACAATGTCGTTGATCGCCCGTTCCAATGCTGGAATCAAATCCTGTTGGTATCCAAAGATCCGAACGGGACTTTTCGTGTGCTTTTGTGACGTCAAGCTCTTTTTGTATTGACGTGGATTCATCATTACAAATTGACCGGCAACATTGATCAACTCCTGAGCATTTCGATATGTACTTTCGATACGAAGGAGCTGATGCCTGCCAAAAAAATGTTCAAACTGCGTAAACAATTCGATATCGCTGCCCGCAAAGCGATAAATCGACTGCCAGTCATCACCCACACACATGATCTTGGCACCTGTTTGATTCCGGATCGCTTCGACCAATTGATAGCGGCCCTTTGAAATATCTTGGTACTCGTCGATAATGATGTATTTATAAGGCAGATGGACCAGCCCGGATTGCACAACGTGAGTGGCCTGATGGATCATGTCGTTGAAATCAATCGCACCCTGCTCGCGAAGTTGATGTTGGTAGTAGACGTAAATCGGTCGAACCATCTCAAAAAACAATTGCGTTCGTTGCTTCAAAAAAGGCTTGAGATGGGAACGTTGGTTGCGTTGAAGAAACTCTTCCAGCGTCTGTTCCGTATATCCATTCGACTTAAACAAGCCAATGAAGCTAGAAATGAGTTTGATCAACTCTTTGAAATAACGATCATTTCCTTGGTCGTAAATCGCAGTAAAAATCGTTTTGAAATCCACTTCATGAAATTGTACGCCTTGAACCCGTAAGTTTTCTTCCAACTTTTGCAGAAGAATGCCTTGCCGATTGTAGAAGGAATAGGACTCGATTAAAGTCGTTCCGCATTCCCGATGCAGGGCCCGTTTCCACTCCATTTCTTCCACGTACTTGCGCGACTCCATCGGGCTTAACCAAGGTGCTTCTCCCGCTTCGTTGATACCAAAATGTTCGATGTATAGATCCTCGTCAGGCAAATAAAAATCCGGTCGATATTGCCGATGATACTCATCTCCAGTTTCATACGCATAAGGATGCTCATAGACGTAATGGACGCCATGTAGATAGAGGAAATTGGCGATCAATGTTTCTTCAATGCTTTTGACTGTTTCCCCACTCAAAGTTCGTAACTGGGTCGAGAGTTCACGAGCCTTACGCTGACTATAAGTCGCTTTATCCACTTTACTTTTGAGCGTTTCAAAATCTACGTTGCGATGGTAATCATGATAATCTCCAAGGCTTTCAAAATCATCAAGGTCTTTCGGCACGTGGAGGTACGATCCTAAAAAATGAATCCACTTCATGATGACAGCTTTCTGACAATAAATTTCCTTAGTCATATATGATTTTAGAACTTCATTCATTTGATCCAAAATATTGGGTTTCTTTCCCTGAGTCCTAGAAATGATTTGTAGACCCAGCCTATGAAAGGTGTAGACGTGAACATCGAGTTTGAGGCGATTCGCGATTCTTTCTTTCATCTCTTTGGACGCCTTGTCCGTAAAAGAAATCAGGAGAACGTCTCTAGGGTGAATCCCTCTCTGTTCGACTAAATACTTTACTTTGCCGGAAATAGTCAAGGTTTTACCACTGCCCGCACCAGCGAGAATAAGATTGGCATCCTCATCGATCAGAACTGCATGCCGTTGCTGGAGATCAAGGGATTTCCCATCAACATCGTCAAAGAACGATCGATATTCTTCCATGGCTTGGTTAATAAACTGTTGATTCCATGTGTCAATCTTCTCGGTCAAATGTTCGTACTGGTCCAGAAACCACGAAATCGCTTCATCCGGCGTTCCGTGTCCTTCTTGGAAAAATCGGAAGGAAGATTCGTAGCGAGTCAACATCTGTGTAACATTGGAATGCGCGATATAGTCCGCTTGGAGTTTTTCCAGATCCACCCGAAAATTCCGCACATCTCTCATGTAATGTAGAATCTCACCATTCACTTCATCCCGGATCATTTCAAGATCATGGATTCGACCCAATAACGTGTCCCGAACATTAGAAAACTGGGCGTTTAAGGCATCGACATTCTGTGACACAGAAAAAGAATGTCTTCTCGCAGGTGAAAGAATTTGATAGCGGTCATCCAACAAAAATAGATCGGATCGGTGTAAGTAATCAACCTCGTGTTGATAGCGACCTCTAATATCTTTGATTTGTTCACGGGTAATGAGACTCCGTTGTCGTCTCAAATACCCGATTTCTTGATCCAAATCCTCTTGCCGTCGCTCAATGAGGAAGAGTTGCTCACGAATCCCTTTTAGCTGCTGTCTCCATTGATGTTTTTTTCGAATGCCTTTAAGGACTTGAATGAATTTCTGAAACAATCGAAAACCCTCCAATGCAGGTATGAAAATGCCCCGTCTAATCTGCAACAGAACGATACGAAAATCTCAGAAAAATCCCATCGGGCACTCCATGAATTTCCCTTGTCTAATTGTACCATGTTGATTGCGTGTGATGATAGTTGCTGGCGTCTAGGAAATGGCGCATAAACTCCGCTTGGTATTAATGCCAAGCGGAGCCTTGGAACTTCAAGAGTGATCAACTTTCACCTATCGGAGAATCGGGTGACAAAAAGAATATTTGCCGGAATATTGTCGTCTGATCTGACCTATGCTGAGATAAAGGCAAGAAGGGTGTTGGACTCACCCACCCCGTGTTGCGTTCGAGATGTTGGACGCCTTAACGATTCACACGCAGACAACAGAACCAGTTAACGCAGAGTGACCGTCGCGCAAACGGTCACTCTTACTTTTCCGCCGCCTGGAAAGAACACGAACCACTATCACACCCGCCACGATCGCTAAACTCGCGACCGTCTTGGTTACGCTCATAGGAGATGAGCACCGTGGAAAAAATCATACAACTCTTATGCCCGTGTGTTTAATTTCATCAATCATGGACGAATTGCCATTCAATCCAAACCCGTGAATCTCCAGATCATAAGGGCAGATCCATCGATCAAAAACACGATATGCTTTTGTGACGGCATTCCAATAATCCGAGTCGTATTCAGCGGAAAAGACCGCAACATCAACGTCACTTTCTTCGGTGGCATTGCCGCGTATTCGTGATCCAAATACCCACACCTGATCGACAGACATGACCGTTTTCAGTTGTTCCGAATACAACTGCACGACTTTCACTGCTTCGTCTGTTCCGATAGCCACATTAGCACCTTCTCCATATTTTTGATTTCCGTTTGTACGAACTGTGGTTCTATTGTTCTCAACAGATCAAGCTTCTCATCAGGGTATCGCCCCGCCGTTTGGAACTGATTCATCCGCGCACAGACATCGCGCATCCATTCGGGCATATTCTGTGTCAAGGAAATTTTGGAGATGAAAATGTTTAGGTTGTGGCCATAATCAAATTGGCCCGTTTCGATAATCATCAGAGTTTTTAACATCTTTTCAATCGCGAGATGCGCCAAATACAAGGATTCAAAATACTGGCGTTTCTTATAAAGCAAATACGCTGATCGAGCAGACGAATATGCACTTTCCACCCACTTCTGTACCTTTACGCTCGGGTGGTTAGCCAAATGTTCTGGCGGCGAGTGTCTTGCGCATTCACTTCCCATCCCTCGTTGGATGCTTTGATGATTTGTTAATGGGCGGCCACAGACCCTGCATCGCATGATTTTTTCCTCGCTTCGACGTGATTCTTTGCAAATTATCGTATCTCTAATGTCTTGGTTAATCGGGCATGTGTTCGACAATGTCTTCCAAACGACACCCCATGAAATTGCACACTTTATTTAGAACTCCCAATGAAACGTTTTCGCTTTTCCCCATACGGGCGATGGTCGCTGAAGAAAGTTGAGCACCCGTCTGCAAATCTTGTTTTGTCATCCCCCGCTGTACTAACAGAACCCACAATCGTGTGTATGAATAAGCCACTGAACCAGCACCCCTGAAATTATTATACAGCATTTCGCCAGAAGTGAAAGAAAATATTTATAAAACGATTCGCCATGTCGCTCGGTGTTGCGTCTCCTTGCAGAGCCAATCCGGTTCACGAACCTCCCCACTAACCGTTTTGCGCTTACGCGGGGGGTTCCAGCATCGCTGCTGAAAGCTCCTGGCTCATCGACCTGCACACAATTCGGATATTGCCCTCATCGCGTTGTATTCGGTCTCTCCAGACGTAAGTTCAGACCGTATCGGTCGTATTGCACTTCGCCGATCCACCCGAGCGGCTCCCGCAGATAGCCGCTCCCGATAATCATCGCCTTCCGGAAGACCCAGCAACCGAACCGCGTCTGCGACCTGGTCCGACTATGTGAGGTACCCAATAAAAAACTAACCCATATTCGCCGCCAGATCGTCATTGGTTTCTCCAGCCTTTGGGAGCAGGACATCCGGATTTTGCACGGCCATCATCAACACGAGGTTCATGCTGCGCCCCATTAAGATCATCGATTATTAAAGCGTCCGACCTCAGGAATGCCGAGAAGCAACCAGGTCTCATTGATCGCGAAGAATTTTTTTGAAATGTGCAGGTAGTGCGAGGAGACGCTTAAACGCCAGTTGCATCATCAGCTACAGCACGGCCACACCGAACCGTTGACTCTCCCTCCACAGATTCGGATTGCTGTTCGGGTCTGGAAAGTCCACCCCTGACACGGACACAATAGTTCACCCGGCGCCTCTCCACGATGCGGACCCACGGGTGGCATTTTTATGCGTTTCTCGCCACCCCGTGTTTTCCCTTTTTCCCTCGCATCTTCAGATGCTCGATCACCCGCTGCATGTGCTGGTTCGCGGCCGCCTGCCCGAGCAGCCGTTCGTCATCCGTTTCCGCCTTGTCGCCCATGAGGCCGACAAACTGACTCACTTTCAACCCAAGCGCTTCTTGCATGTCCTCGTCCGTTCCTGCATCGCTCACCAGATAGTACGCCAGCACCGAATCGGTCTGCCCCATCCGATGCGCCCGATCTTCCGCCTGTGAATGGATCGCCGGACTCCAATCGAGTTCCCCAAAAACGACCACATTAGCCCGCTGCAGGTTCAGACCAGATGAAGCGCGCAACGAGATCAGCAGCAGGTCCGTTTCGCCGTTCATGAATGCGTCGATCGCCGCGTCCTTCTCCTTCTGATTTTCCAGACCGGTAACTTTTCCAGGGTGAAAGTCACGCAGTTTCTCCATATAGAGGTCGAAAACCGCGTGATGATAGGCGAAGAGCAGCACCTTCTCGTCAGCCTCAAGCAGCAGGCGCACGAAATCTGCCACAAACGGCGCTTTTGAGATCCCAGTCGCCTGGCGAGTATCGTTGATGATCTGCCGCGTCATCCGTCCCCTTTCAAGATGATCCTGAATGCCATCCAACTCCAGGGCCTGTTGCACGGCCTGCTCGATCAACCCATCGAACACCTTGTGATCGGAATCAATCGACTGCACGACGCGACGTTTGTCTGGGAGTTGTGTTAACACCTCGTCCTTGCGTCGGCGCATCATAAGCCCTTCCGCCCGCAAATAGTCGCCCAAGAGTGCCGGTTTCTCAATCTGTTGGTTCCCATAGCCAAAGCACCATTCCCGCGTAAAGCTCTCCCAATCGCCAAGACAGTGATAGTCGATAATGTTCATGATTGACCACATTTCGCCGCCGAAATTATAAATCGGCGTACCGGACAGCCCAATCACGTTGGAACACGATTCGGACAGCAACGAGGCAGCACTGTATTTTTGCGTGCCGGTATGCCGCAGTTCCTGAATCTCATCGAAAATCACACCCTGAAATCCCGCTTCGATCAGTCGATCCTTCCACGAAGCGATCAACCCGTAATGGATCACAAACAGGCTGGCGGGAGGCAATTCGTAAGGTTTCTTGCCACGCAGGACGTGGATCCGATTTCGTATCGTTGTCTCATCCTCAAAAAGGACAACTTCATCAGGCGGAGAAGGCACCGACACAAACCGCAGCGTTTCTCGCACCCAATTGGTGATCATGTGCGGCTGCACGACGATCAGCGCTGGAAAGAGCTGCGCCGTGGACAGCATGGCCAGCCCCTGCACTGTTTTCCCAAGCCCCATATCATCGGCCAGCAGGCAACGACGGTTGTGAAGGAGATACGCCAGCCCTTCTTTTTGAAACGGAGTCAATTCCGCTTTCATGCCGAGCGGTTCTGCTGGGCGTGGCTGGCGGTTCAGTTCCGCGCGATAGACCACATGATCAATCGTTTCCTGTCGCGCTTGCTCCCACTGCGAAACTTCTGCTACATTCAGCGGAAACCGCAGCATCAGCCAGTTTAACTCGCCCGTGTTGCGACGATTGGCGCGAAACCGAACCTGACCGGGTATACGAACATTGCTCGACGGAAAGAGCCGTTTCGCCAGTTCGATGACAACCGGCTCCGCTTCCACGATCCATGTGGCGTTTTGCTCGTCGTATCGCACGGTTCCGTAGCGTCGTTCGTTTAAATTTGGTGCCCGCAGATAAGATGGAATCATCATGTCCTGTTCCAGAACGCTCATAACGCCACCCCCCATAACCGATGAAGCCCCAGCACCTTGCACGGCTTCCCCTCAATCTGTTTGGGCACGCCAACCAGATTCCGTTCCACAAGAAGTAACAGCGCACAAACCTGTTCAGATGCGGCGTACCGGTGCAACTGGGCCAGCACACGCGTCAAATTTGGTTTTTGCCGACCGCACTTCACCTCGATTGCAATGCCGCCTTCGACTAGGAAATCAACGCGATTCCGGGGCGCAAGCAGGCATTCCTTTTGATAGGAAAACCCATTTTGGTCCAACACTGTCTGGATGTCTCGCTGAAGCGTGTATTCGTCCGGAACCAAGGCAACTCGTAGTCGGCTCATTAGATGAGCGATTTGTTCGAAGTTTCGTTCCACGCATCAAACTCCCCTTTCACCTATCAGGGAATCGGGCGACAAAAAAAGCGCCTCCGAAGGCACATGGGCACAGGTCGCATTCGCATGGTAATACACATGTTAGAAACTGAGCGCAATCTGCTCCGCTTGGTGTCTTGGCTCCCGGTACTGTGTTTGACTCTCTGCAGGCGCCGCCAACGCCCACTGCACAATTTCTTCCTTGTACGCCGGAGAGACCGGCGAATCAAATAGCAACTGCAGGTACGAATAGGCAGGCGCAATATCGATGTGAAACGGACGAACGAGCTTGTATGTGAAGGCCCAGGTCCAACCATCGGCCACGCGAACCCGAATCAACTCCTCGCGATACACATGCGGGGCCCCTTCGCGCGCGCGAAGCCGTTTGCGCTCTTGCGGGTCCACGATCTGCCACAGTACACCTTCCACTACAGCGCCTTTCTTGCGCTCGACGTTCGCGATCCCGCCGCGCCGCGCCGCAGAGTACCCATTAAACCGCAGTTGATAGCCCGGCAGTTGGGCTGTACCCATGTCCTTGGCGGTCGAGCAGGTACGCCGAAAGTCCGCCTCGTTCATGCAGGAGCCATACGCGAAGTATAACGACGCTTCCCGCAGCGTCCAGTCGCCCGACAGGATGACCGGGTAGCGTTTGCGCACATCCAGATCCGGCCCGGCCACGTACAGCCAGCCCTCAATATTCGGCTCCAGTGCGTCCTGCGTCATCACCCGATCATAGTGATTGTCCTGCCCCGAGCCGTGGTAACCCTCCAGCCGATCCACCGCAGAGAGCGCCTTAGCCTCGCTGCCAGGCCGAATCGACACCCATTCCCCGTGCACCAGCCCGTCACCACAGGGCACGACATACGGGAAGCCAGGCCCCTCATGCATCGTGCCTCGAACGACGCCCGGTTCGATGGACGCCACATACGGCTCGATGACCCGATGATTGTGATACCCCTTTCGGAGTGTTCCGTAGCAGAAAACTCGCATGTCAGTCACCCTCTCGGTTTGTCATATTGGAACGCGCTGATGAGGCTCAGCGCGGTGGAAGCCTGTTGACGCCCCGCGATGGTTATTTGTGTTTCGCCCACACGATGCCCATGCGAATGGCCATCATCAAGCGTTCTGTCTCACCTTCTGAGCCAATGTCCACCAGCTCGCCTTCAAAAGTGAATTGCGGGTGTTCCCACAGAAATCTGGTCAGGTCTGGAATCTCTTTCTGACCCGTTTTCGGCTTCATCAGGGTATCTGGATCCACCCCGTAATACTTCGCCAGTTTGACCACTGTATCGTAATGAGGAGCCATGCGTTTTCCCGTTTCGATGAGGGACAGGGTGGATTTGTCGATGCCCACCGCCTTGGCCACGGCGCTGAGACTGACCCCTTTCTCCACGCGCAGGCGGCGAAAGAGTACAATATTCATTTCGCCTTCTTTTCCATCGTTCCGTTGCGGAGGCGTTTCGTCTGAAAATGACTCAAACGGCACGCCATAAAAGTCCGCCAGCACTTTGGCAACCTTGGCCGACATACTCTTCTTCGTGCCACGTTCGATCAGCGACAGGTATCCGGCCGAAATACCGACCACCTTTGCTACGTCCTCCAGACGAGCACCGCGTGTGGCGCGAAGGGCACGAATCTTTTCTGCGTTGTATTTCATAGAGGCCTCCGGAAATTTGAGTTGAACGAACTACTCGCGTATTTCCGCTTCATTGACGCGGAGTGCCGCTGGATCACGGCCCTTTATCGTTGGCTTCAGCAGCCGCAAACGTACGTGCAGAAACCAGGTAGTAGCACGGATGCATCGCCGCCAAGAATGCCGATTTTCGCCCCGCGGCCGTCAGCCATTTCTCTTGTCCGAAAACAGCCGAAGTGCCTGCTCCGTCGACTCCTGGCAGACGCAAGAACACCTCTTCCGATCCACCTGCGTCCGGATGCGCGGATTTCGCCAGGGCTCGGTATCGGTCCCGAATTTCCGCCTCGTCGCCCGGCCACTCTTCAAAGCCCAGTTCCCGAAAACAGGCCGGCAACTCCTTGGCAGGGGGCAGATACCGCATGCCTGCAATCCATGTGGACAACTCGTAGATGCCGCGCTCCGAGATCCGGGCGAGATCTTCGAGTGCGAGAACGAGTTGGGCAAACGCCTCTCGACCGTACTTGAGGTCCATGCCTCGTTCCCGCGCTTTTTCCGTGGTGTGATCAAATCGATACAGTTCTCCCCGAAGTCGAAACTCCACCCATCCTCCATGGCGATCCCGGTTCCAGTCCCACTCCTCCACACCCAGACGAGCCATGACGGCGCGGAGTTTCTTTTCATAGGCTTCAATGTCCGAATAGGGTTTCGTTTTTTCTGCCATAACAATCTCCCCTCACCACTCAGCGTAACACTCTCTGGACGGTTCTAAATATCGTTTGCGTGCCAAAAAACTGTTCGTGGAGCCGGATCCATTAGTCGGCACCCCGTCGTTCCATCACAGATAGACATGTCGCCGACGCTGAGCCGCATCCCGCAAATAAAATGGGTGCCTCCCCCTTCCGCGTACGGCACCCGGTTGCGCCGAAAGCGGTGCGCAACGCCCCTCTACTCCGTTTACTGCTGGCTATCCGTCCAGCTGCACCGCGCCCCATCCATTTCCTCTTTGCGCTCGGCGATCGGATTCCAATCCGCCTTGTACGATGGATCCACCATGTTGTCGGCTGTCGCTTCGACGTACTCGGGATAACGGACACCTTCCGTTGCGCTGAAGGCACAGGCCCCCTCCCACGTGACGTTAGCCACAGGCATATTGTTGTTCTCCATGCATCGGGGAATGCCATCCTCCAGCACCTGGTTGAACGCACAGCCCGCGCAGCCCACGTGACCAACCGTGGCCGTAAGCCACGGTACTTTTTCGAACACTTTAAACTTGCCGGCGCGAATCAGCCCGAGTAGGGTAGTTTCAGCATCCCATCCATCGAGCAACACGGGTTCGTTTGGATTCTGCCATTCGGCGCCGGGGAAGTTGGCGTCGAAGATCAAGCCGCTGGCATCATACAGTTGTGCGTAGACCCCTGTCATGGACAGTTCGAGCGCCAAATTCTTCAGCGCTCGCTGGAGTAAAAACCCCTGTGTCGGGTAATCGTCGCAATCGGCGTAGAACTCGCCGGTCACGACATCAAGCAGCATCACCGGATCGTTCGTTTCAAAACGACGACCCTGTTCGTCCATGATATAGAAGTCGCGTGTAGGGTCCTCTGTGTCTGGAACAAATCGTAAATTTTCCTCGTAATTAAAGTTGAGCTTCATGCAACCGACCTCCCCTTTTCGATAGACAACAACATCCGCCCGTCTTTTGTTGATTTTAGTATACTATTGTGTTCGCTGTTTGTCAACAATGACAAGCGGAACTATTACTGCAGTGCTCGGCCTCGCTTCCAGAGCCACGCAGCCGCCTTCCGATCGATCGACGTGCCCAAAAAGTCGAGAAATCGCTTGAACGCTTGTTCTTCATTCAAAGCTACCGCTGGCGATCCGTACGGACGATGCAATCGATCATGCTGCGCTGCGTCGCTCAGTTTTGGTGTTGTTCGATCCTGCGGCATCCGTTTTTTGATCGCCGCGGCCTGATGGACCATCGCATTATTGACGATAACATTGGCCTGAATTTGCTGCAGGTCGAGCGTACCGTTTGGATACCGCATCTCGATCCGGTTATCATGCGTACAGTTGAAGATTTTGGTGTGGTCGCCCCCCAAACGATTTCGGGCCACGATGGGCGATGTGCGGTCTCCGATCTTCACCACCCGGTCGAATGGGTTCACATAGAAGGTGCCCCGATGCCGACCGGGCTCCCCGGTTTGCCGAAACTGTTCGCTATCTGCCCCACCCATCCGGTACAGCGTCCTTTCATGCGCAACGCCCACGCGAGCCAAGCGCTGCCAATTGAACGTCCGGGAATCCAGCGGTCCAGCGCCAATGTTGGTATGCGTGCCACACCCCGCATCGACATACGCACCGTGCCTCTTGGCCACATCCAGGATGTGCTGCAATCCTTCCCAATCTTCCGGTCGGTCTTGCAGTACGGGCGACACCATTTCAAGACCATACGATCCCAAGGATCTGTCGCGAGTGGGAACCCACATCCCTCCTGACCCCGGCTCGTGGTAGCGTTGCTGCTCCCGATGGTTGGTCAGGCCGTCCTGATACATCTCCAATACCGCTCGACGCATGGCGTCTCCGCTCCGAAACTTCATTTCCAACTCAACGCCAAATGTGTTGCCCGTGCCCCCCAGTACGGAGCCGTCCGTCACCAGCTCCCAGTCGGCGGTTGCCTGTTCCATCAGACGAGCAAATGCAGCTTCGTCTTCTTGCATCCACAAGCCATCGAACGCCCGTGTCTCCCGCCAGGTATTCAAGATCTCTTCGCGCATGGCATCGTCCGTCATTTGTGCCGAGGCGAACTGAGGCCGGATCCGTAGCGTATTTTGCACCTGCGACGGTCGCGTTGGTTCTGGAGGGATGATTGGTGCCCCACGCGGTGGCGTGATGGGAACGGGCTCTGCGGTCGGCGCCGGCAACACAGGTTCTGCAGAAGGCGGCGCTGTCTCCGGATGCGTCTCCAACCATGCCACCGCCTGCTGTCTTGCTGACGCGGAGCGACTCGCCTCCACCATCTGCCGGGCCGACTGCAGCGCCTGCATATGCCGACATCCACTGGGATACAACTCCGGATGCAAGCGGACTCGATACAAAAACTGCGGACACGTACAGGTCTCATGAGTCACCACGTAGTTGCCCCCACCTTGGGAACTCGTGATGGCGGCGTGCTCTGTGACCCATTGGACGGACACGTTCTCTTCTCCGCCCCGCGTTTCCGACGCAAGCATCACGTCGACAGGCGACTCGGACGGTCGAACCTGTCGGCGACGTTCCCGGTACACAGTGCGCACCATCTCATCGGACAACAGCGACATCTCTTGGTGGCTCATGCCATACAGGGCGGAGAACAACTGCCTATCCTCTGACGTGGCAACTGCGCCAAACCGCTCTGCGCTCTGCAAAGCGGCACGGTCTTGCAGAGCATTCACGTCGCCAGAGCTTATTCGCCCGCTTCGGATGAGATTTTCTGCTTCACCACTCCGGTACAACGTGGTGAGTAGGGCTCGGGCACTGCTTCTTTGTCGTTTTAAACAGACCGGACCCACACCAGCCATAACGCTGTATGGTGCTCGCAAGGGACGTGTACATACGCGACAAGGTACTCGTGGACGGTCGCTTTGTGATGCCGTGTTTCTTGGCATAACCAATCTCCTCTCTCGTTGTGAAGCAGATCAATGCTTCGTCACCTTTAGGAGATCGGGCGACAAAAAAAGCGCATCCCGAGAGAGATGCGCCTTAACAACAGATCCATGTACTTTTTTCTCGTTACTGATGGCATTGGCTGACTCAGCAGGATGAGTGAGCTGCATAGGAAATGGACATTGGTCAGTCCACACGCAAGTATTGATATACCGTCTCGCGACTAATGCCAAACTCGCGCGCCAAGTGTGCCTTTTGTTCTCCGGCCTTGGCACGCTCCCGGAGTTGGGCCACCTGTTCGGAGGCCAGCGATTTCTTTCGCCCCCGATAGGCACCGCGCTGCTTCGCCAGAGCGATGCCTTCACGCTGGCGCTCACGGATCAAAGCTCGCTCAAACTCCGCAAATGCCCCCATGACGGACAACATCAGATTGGCCATCGGGGAATCCTCACCGGTAAACGTGAGACCTTCCTTGACGAATTCAATCCGTATACCCCGTCTTGTCATATCTTGCACGACACGCCGTAAATCGTCCAAATTGCGAGCCAAGCGATCCATACTGTGCACGACGACCGTATCCCCTTCGCGGACAAATGTGAGGAGCGCCTCTAACTGCGGTCGCATCGTATCTTTACCTGAAGCTTTATCCGTGAATAATCGATCGACTTGAATCTGCTC
The DNA here is from genome assembly GCA_021846285.1 of Bacillota bacterium. Taxonomy (GTDB): domain Bacteria; phylum Bacillota; class Bacilli; order Alicyclobacillales; family SLC66; genus JAKADD01. The sequence continues at coordinate 29,344 of JAJZCB010000002.1, read as the reverse complement.
TAATTGACGTTCCGGATTCTGGTCGAAGCTACTGACTCTCACATAGCCAATGCGATGACCCTGCATGAAATCACCATCCATTCCCAATTCGTCAGGAATAAGTCTTTAACTATCTGTGACGTGTGTAAATAAATCGCTAAACAAACCCTAATCTGACGTGTTATCCGTTATCCGGCTGACGTCAGGTTAGCGTATAGTCTACTGTGACGCTGTATGCAGTTTGTTGTGTCGAACGGGCAGGAGAAGAACGGATAAGAAAGCACATAGGAAATCCCCCTATTTGTGAGCTGCAAAAGCAAATTCCACTTTACCGTCTACAAGCTTCAGTTGGGCCTCGAAGTCTTTTCCGGTTTTGGATTGGAATTTCAGTGACTTGGTGATTCCCTTGGTGACCAGTTCCTTGACCTGGCCGACGGTCATCTTGTGCCCGGAAATCTTTTTCCAGACCTTAAAATCGCAACCGCCTTTCCAGGCGCTGCAGCCGAACGCTTTGGGTGATTCTTGCATAGGTGCGCCACACTTTGGACATTGACCAATGCCTGCTTTTGGATCAGTCGCAATGGTGATGGTTTGTGAAGTGATCTGCGTGATCACGTCGCGTGTAAATTGATGAATTTCCTGAATAAATGCCTGTCGATCGTACTGACTTTGTTCCATGCGTTTGAGCTTGGCCTCCCATTCACCGGTGAGCTCCGGTGACTTGAGAACCGCGATCGGAATGGTGGTGATCAGTTCGCGACCTTTTTGCGTCGCAGTGAGCTGCTTTTTCTGCACCTGGATGAGGCCGTCACGTTTTAGCTTTTCGATTGTGGCGGCCCGTGTGGCCGGCGTTCCGAGTCCGCGTTCCTTCATGGCTCCGGCCAGTTCGGCGTCATCAATCTGTTTGCCGGCACTCTCCATGGCCGCCAGCAGGGATGCCTCCGTAAAGTGCCCTGGGGGCTTCGTTTGCTTGGCCAAGGCTTCTACGGACTCGACAGAGGACGGATCACCTTGTTTGACGGCGGGTAGCAGGGATGTAGAGTCATCCTCTTCCTCTCGCTTTTCGTCGTCTGCTTGATCACCAAGAGCCGCACGCCAACCGAGTGACACCAGCGTGCGACCGGTGGTTCGAAACAACTCCTGATGAACGATTGTTTCAATGGTGGTCAAGGACCACTCTGCGGCCGGCAGGAGGGCTGCCAAGGTTTGGCGCGAGACCAACTCATAGAGCCTGCGTTCCTGGTCATTAAGGGACCCTGGCCGCTTGTCCGTGGGAATGATGGCGTGGTGATCGGTGACTTTTTTGTCGTCTACCACACGTTTCCCAGGCTGCGTTGTAGCAGAACCGATCAGATTTGAAAGAACAGGCACAGCCGTGGCGGCTGCCCGAAGTCGTTCCGGAAGCGTTGGCACGATGTCTTGGCTGATATAGCGACTGTCGGTGCGCGGATACGTGAGAACCTTATGCGTTTCGTATAGTGCTTGAGCCAGCTTTAATGTCTGGTCGGCGGTGAATCCCCACAGTTGGTTGGCTTTACGCTGCAACGACGTCAGATCGAACAATAGGGGTGGCTGCTCCAATTTAGGTTTTGTTTCAACCTTCTCCACCCGACCCATTTTATTTCTTACTGCATCTGCAATCGCCGTGGCCATTGCCAGATCATCAAGGCGGGTCTGCTTGTCCTTTGTCCACTTTCCGGTGTACGTGCCGCCGTCCTCGTGCGCGAACGTGGCTACGACTTCAAAATAAGAAACGGGGGCGAACTGCTCAATGGTCAGATCACGGTCTACAATCATGGCAAGGGTAGGCGTCTGAACGCGGCCAACAGGCAGTTTCGTGCCACCCTTGACGGTCATACAGCGGGTGGCGTTGATTCCGACCAGCCAGTCGGCTTCGCTGCGTGAGATGGCGGCCGCATAGAGCGGTTGGTACTCCTGATTATTTCGGAGTCGTCCGAAAGCCTCCCGGATCGCGGATTCAGTCATGGAGGACAACCAGAGACGTTTCGTCGGGCCCTTGTATCCGGATTGACGCGCAATCAGTTCGTAAATCAGTTGTCCCTCGCGGCCAGCATCGGTGGCCACGATCACTTCCTTGGCCTGTTTCAGGAGTTGGGCCACGATCTTATACTGCGCTTTTGCATGATCGAGAACGACAAGGCGAAATGTTTCGGGTAGGATCGGCAAATCCTCGATGCGCCAGGACTTGTATCTGGTGTTATAGGCATCGGCGTCGGCTAGACCCACCAAGTGCCCCACGGCGTAGGTGACGGTGTAATCACCGGCTTCCATGTATCCTTCTTTGCGCGTGACCTTTCCCAGTACAGCCGCGATGTCGCGAGCCACACTTGGTTTCTCGGTAATGACGAGTTTCATGATGAATACCTCCCGGATTATAGGAATAACCTAGTGTTTCATCTCTTCTGGCACTATAACATCATCATAAGGGTGGGCATGGCCGGCCATGATAAAACCGGCGACGATCATCTCAAGAGCCGATAGCGACTGGGCCACCATAAACGCTCCAACCACGATAGCTGCCATCCCGGTTCGATCCGTCCAATCCCCCGAGCGCTTTGCTTTCGTTCCGAACCGATGGCCCCACTCCACCAAGCGAAGTGCCCAAGGATGGGTCGGCCAAGTCGTTTCACACCAGCTGATCGCCGCGTCTGACGCCTGCCAGACAAACGATAAGCAGACGCCTATAAACGCCAACCACGCACCACACATGACGACGAGCGCCAGACGGCACTCAGCTCACCCGAGACGCCGAGCGTGCCCAGGACGAGCGCGCCCACTTCCGCGAAACCCGTTGTCGAAAACTGAAACAGGAACGTCGCGCATACGACAGAGACAGTCCACGCGATGACTCTTAAGCCATGAGATCCCAATTCCACACCATTCGCATCCCGTGATTTCCCTTGCGCCGCAATGGTGATTCCCCATTCTACTTTTCGACTTTTCGCGATGAATCACTTTGACTACGCGCTTCTTCGAATTGTTCTCCGAATCACGACTTCATCTACCTTGGCTCCTGTCCAGACGCCAAGAAGTCCTGACACGATCAGTCCGAGTATGGAGCCGATGCTAGCTGCCCAAGCGGGTACGGTCATCCCAAAGAAATTCACTCTGAAGATCCCGTGAACAGGCAAGTGAATTCCGAATGCAAGGATAAGCATAAACACCACCATGGCGGTCGCTGCATCCAATGTGACTTCCATTTTCCCACCATGCGTCACCTCTCTCTAATCAGACGTGTTTTTTTTACCCCTTCTTTCGTTCAATCGCCAAACGATTTCCTGTGTACCAATTTGTATCAACAGGCCAATGAACATCGACCCCAACAGTCCTAACGCAAGACCGACCCAGCCCATCCAACCAAGATGGCTTAAAAAGGCATCCGTGTGAGCGACTATCTGCCTGATTGTCCATTCATGAGACGGGAGTCCGTGCATAATCCAAACGATGAACGCGGGTACAAACAACAACTCTCCGACGACAATGCTGCGGTTTAATGTGTCGACTTCCGTCATGGTCATCCATCCCCTCTCACCTCAAGCATATCGCATCTCAACTCACGAAAACGATCATCTTTCTATGCATCTCTTCCTGCATCAAATCCCCCCTTTTAAACAGAGCATGCCTTGCCTTTATGCACATTCGTACGAAGCTTCATCCACCAAAATCTCATGCTGCATGCCGCCCCCGCTGGCGAAGATCTCGTAATGATCACCGCGCCACTCAATTTTGTTTTTCACAAAGAAATCTCCCCTCATAGAGAAGGGAGACGGGTGACCAAATCGAATCGATTATTTACGCGGAGTTGTATCGAAATAATCTTTGAGCACCCGTTCCGGATAGGTATGGATATTGACAACCCCTACCCTTCCCATTGGATCTCTCATGAATCCGCGACCGGACGAAAAGTCAGAGAACATTTTCCGTACATCCTCATCATCCTCAGGAAGATGCAGAAGGCGCAGGGCGTACGGAATCTGCGCGGCAGAGTCGAGTTTTCCGACAAAGATCCACCCGAGGTTCGCCGTAAGATCATCGTTTTGTTCTCCGTCAGCGGATGAGAGAACATCAGGATTTTGGATGGCCATCATCAGGACGAGGTTCATCGATCTACCCATCAGGTTCATGGTATTCAACAAAGCTTTCCCTTCCGGAATACTTCTAAGCACCCAAGCTTCATCAATATCGAGAAACTTGGGTTGCTCTGGAGGCAGTGTCAGTAACCGCCGGAATCCCAACTGGGCGACAAGATATAGGATTGCTACTCCGAACCTTTGGTCTGGTGTCCACTCCGATGGCTGCAGATTTGGGGACGGAAAGTGTAACCCATAAATGGATGCGACGGTCAACGCAGGCCACTGGGCGAGCGCTCGGTTGGACGTGCCAAAAAGAGTGCGTCCAACCGGGTCATCCCTGTAATTGTTGAGTGTTCGTTCCATCAGGTAAGCGCTTTTCCGTTCTTCCTCGGTGACGGCTGTTTTCGATTCTTGCTCAAGCGCCGTCAAGAACCCGCCCATGTTCTGACGATTGCCTTGATACATTCGATGGAGTGCGCTGTTCAACACGAGGCTGACATACTGGTCATTTCGTTGGGATGTGACATAGAGCAGCGTCGATAAAAATCCGCTTGCGATCTGCTGCGACTCCTTCGCGTCCTTCCCAAGGAGAAACGGGTTGAACTGTAGATTGTCGGCCCCGAATCGCAGATGAAGGCTATCCTGTTTCCACCGGGATAGCAATCCCGCGTATTCGTCAAGTTTCGGTGAGATAACCATTCCTACCGCTTTCCACTGCAACATCACGTCTGTTGTGGTCTTCATACCGACCGATTTCCCGGAACCAAGACCGCCGATCCAAGCCCAGCTTCCTGTCCGGTTCAATTCCTGCATCGGACGGAACGGATCGACGAATACCGGCCTCCCGTTCTCCAAATTCCCCAAAAGCATGCCTGACGGGTCGCCGATGATTCCCGTGGCCAGTACGCCCGACGACGCCAAGTACGCTGGATCGCAGGGGATGCGCCATGTCTTCTCGACACCATCCATTTTCTCTGAGGGAAAGGTGGCTTGCCACAAGCGAAGCGTTTCCCCGGGCGGTCGCGCCAGCCGAAACCACGAATCCATCTGCCCTCGAAAATGCTCATCATAATTCTTGCTTTCTTGCTCCGATGCGGCTCCGATCACAAACAAGATATGCATGTCCATCACGGCCATGCCCCTCGCGACTTGCGCCACCAGTTCCTCCGCCTCCAACACGGTATCGATCATTTTTTGCGGTACATCCCCTGTTTTCGCATACTCGTCGAATTGATTTTTGGCAATGGCCTTTTGCTTCTCGGCTTTCGTTCGGCTCGCGGGAACCGTATGGATGTTGAAATGAACGACGATATCAAGGGGAATTCCTGCCTTCTCCATCGGGGCGTAGATCCACTCATCATTCAACGGCTCCACGCTCTTTGCCGCATGAGACACCCCATACACCGTCTGGTAGGAGGTGCGTCCATCCTCATGTTCGATGCGTAGGTGGAATGCATCCTCCCACACCACCGAGTCGGCGATGTCCGCCTCCATCGGGAAGGAAATCAGCTCATCCCCATAAGCGACCGTTGGCGCAGAGTTCCACTTTTCAGGCATGCCCACCAACCCACGATAATAAGGGGCGCGAAGGAGAGCCTCCAGATCGCGGATCTCGGCCCGCTTCAGTCCTGGTATCCAGGCATGAATTCGGTCGAACAGTTGCTTCTCTGAACGGCGAATCGCGGCGAGCTCTTCGGGTGCTTCCTTCTTCCCAAACGAAAACAGCCGCTTTTTCATTTCACCAGACTCCCAGATCGAATCGAATTTCGGAACAGGCAACAGAAGAACTCGCTCCTGCACACTGGTCGATCCCACACTGCCCTTGGCGGCCTCGATGTGATCGCGCCAGAATGGGTGCCGGCTGTAGGTCGCCATGTTTCGTTCCACATCTTGCGCGGAAATAGGCCGCGTCAAGGCGATGATCTGCCCCCGACCTTTGTATTGCTGGACAAAGATCGCCATCTGCTGGTAGACCGTATGTTTCACGGACTCCGCTTGATATTCATAGGGGAGTTGCGGCAGGCGATAGACCGCCAGTGTTTCGTTCGCGTAGAAGAGCAGGTTGGCCATTGCGGATTTTGGAAGCATAAAAATTCCCCCTTCAAAGATAGAAGGAACGGGGGACAAAAACCGCAAATAGGAATCGAAACGTTATCAGAATTCTGGCTCCTCGGACTCAAACAAGCTAATCTGGATGGACCGCATCTGGTTCATCTTCTGCCTGGCCCGTTTGAGATGTGTTTTTACCGAGTCCTTGCTGATCCCGAGCTCCCTACCAATACGCGATTCACTCCAACCGTTGGTGTAGGCCATGATGCAGGCGTACTGCCGAGTAGTCAACCGTTCGCTCCACAAGATTTGCTGTGAGGTCGAATGTACCGCGTCTTCCGTCACCGTTTCTGCCGGTCCGGGAGAAGCGTAGCGAAAGGCCAACCAGTCCAGCGTATCTTGATCGCCGATGGGGATACAGAGCGGATCCGTACTTGCCGCCGTCTCTTCCCCCACATACGCCGCTATACACTGTCGGGAGAATGCCGCCGACCCCTTCATAGCGTTCCACAGCCGCGCCTCATGTTCGTCGATCGACTTCCACTCTTTAGCCTTCTCGCGTGCCAACCGTTCTGTGTCTTCATACTCGCGCAACAACACCATCCATTCATCACGCGCCACCACCACTACTATCACCCCTCCCGGAATCTTCTTCGTCACTTTTATCGCATGAGCGTTCCTGCCAGCATGTACTCCTCGTGTTCCCCCCGGAACAAGAGACCCATTCCTTTCCCGTTGAGCGCAAACACATCCGATTGAACATTTTCCGTCGCCCACTGGTTGAGCAGATGCTGGAGATACAGGAGATTGAACCCCGATTCCTGTATCTCCCCCGTATACATTCCGGTCACAATTTCCTCCACGTCGCCGTAGGGAGAATGGCCCACCAAGCGCAAGGAATTGGATCCAAACGTTAACAAGGCACTCTTGTTGTCTTTGTCGCTGATGATGGCCAGAGCCCTCTTTGTGGCGCCGAGCAGTGTATTTCGTTTGGCGACTAGGCGTCCTGTCGACTGCACAGCAAAAATTTTGCTCAGGTCTGGAAAGTTGCGTTCCAAAAGGCGAGTCGCCCAGGTGGTTCCTTCTCCATCAGATATAAGGAGAAACTCGCCCTGACGTTCCGCGTAGATCACTTGGTCAGCCGAAAAAATAGCGCAGGCATCCCTAACATCTTCCGAGGCGATTACCCAGTCTGAATCTGGCAACTCCACATCCCCATGAATTCGCGCCGCTTCTTTCGAACTGGTGGCTTCGATCGTGATGTGGCCGTCTTTCACCAGCACGTGAACGCCAGCACGGGCCGAAGTGCTCTCTTTCCCCTCGGTGAATGGATACGTCTTGTTTAAGCCCCGAATCAGTCCGGGAAACACGGCAAAGGTTCGGAGGAACGGGAAGACTGGATAGTCCTGCGCGTCTCCCGCAGGCAGTTTCAGCTTTGCCTGCCCAGCTTCCAAATGCACCTGATCCCCCTTGCGTTCCAAACCCAAATGTTCTCCTTCCGCCACCTTGAGAAAGTTCAGGAAGCGCTCTCCACTTAAAATGACGAACCGCTCCGTTGCCCCAGACAGTTCGGGCGCTTCCATGCGAAACCCAGCCGATATGTTATATGTGACAAATCGGATGGCGCCCTTCTCCGCCTCGACCAGCACCCCGTTTAAGAGTGGCTTGGAGGAATTCCTCGGTAGGGTTCGTTGAACAATGCCAGCCATTTTCTGCGCGTCCTTCAAGGATACTGCGATCACCACGATCACTCCGTTCTCATTTTAGTGAGGTTACTTACCATTTGTTCATGCCCCTCTTCGCGAAAAACACACTCAACAGGATCGAGCTCGCAAAAAACATCCGCTGTCTCACACGTCGCATCGACCGATCCCTCACCATAACTGACCAGTATCCCGGAAAAATCAGCGTGAGTACCACAGGTACCCATCCCCGTCGTCTGGACCACAACCTCTTGGCCAGGATTCTGTTCGACCAATTCCCTGATCTGGTTCTTTCGCGTGGTAAACAATACGATGCGACACCGTTGCGTCTTTCTACCGCTCCGAGGCAACGTGGCTACTAACAGGATAAGCGCGCCTTCCAGCCCGTTTTTCGTTCGGCGCGGATCAATCGTGACTCCTTCACCCAAACCTACAATCGTGCTATCATGCTCAATTTGGTTTCTCCAGTACGTGCTGCTCATCTACGCCACCTCCGCCCGTTTTTCGCTTCCGTTTCCGCTGGCTTTAGCCGTAGGGTCTATGACTGTTCGCCCACCTTCTCTAAAATCTCCTTCGTAATCTGTTCGAGCGACACCTGAACCGTGTCGAATCGCAGCGCACGGACCTTGGCAAAATCCTGTTCGGTATCGTCGGTCAGCGTCCGGATGTCCGGCAGGCCACCATCCCGACCCATGACTCGTTCCATGCGCACCTTTAACGGTGCGTCCAGGACAACGACCAGCATCCCTCTTTCATGCGCCCACAGCGCCTCTTCCTGCGTTCTACCGTCCTCAATGACGACAGGTGCTTGCGCCAACGCCATATCCGCATGATACAGAACCGGGTTCGGACGGAACTCTCGCAAAAACGCACCGGCACGCTGCATGTAGACCCGTTGTTCCACTTTCCCGGTGACCCAAGGAAACGCAACGCAGACGATCTCTCGGATGGGTGCAGCCATCGCATACCGTTGATATCCATGTGTCTCCAGATGTTTAGCGACCGTTGACTTCCCGGCGCCCATTGGGCCAATCAGAAATACGTTCAACACATCTTCACTCCTTACTAAAAGCAAACTTCGCATCCACCCACGATCTGATATCCTCCAGGTAGAAAGCCTGCTTACAGTGCGGGCAACAGGGCAGCATCTTGCGACCGCGGTATTCTTGCTCCAGCCGCTTGATGACCACTAGATGCGGTTTGTAGGCGGCGAGTTGTTTCCTCTGTTCGTACAGGCGTTCCAACTGCCTATTAAGTTTGCTGGCCTTGTCGGCGATCCATATGAGAGCAGAAAATGGGCTGATGAATGCGCCGCATTTCGTGCATTGCACCGTCTGGTTGCGTGGATCTACCTCAAAAGATGGATCGGCACAAGAACAATGGAGTTTGGCGTTCCGGTTGACGCGCAGCGCGTCGATCTGCACGAGTTTATCAGGCAACTTATCGTAGAAGTCAATCATGAATCTTCCCTCCCTAAAATGGAATTCCGTCAGCGCGTTCTAACTCACGCAGGCGTTCTGCGGCAGGATTGCCGTTGCCGTCCAACTGTGACCGGACCTGCTGTTTGACGACACCCCAGGCAATGGCAAAAGCTTCGTCAAGATTGCGATCCGCAAGATCAATTTCGACTTCTGCCTGAGCGCTGCGATTATTGAAGTTCTCGCTACGAAGTTCCGAATACGAAACGCGAATTTTCACTGGTTGTTCCTCCGTCCTCTCAAAGTCTCCAGCCCCCTCGCAGTCTTCGCAGGCATTCGGCCACTTCTCGCCGCTCCTGCTGACTCTCTTGCTGCAGGAGCGTGCACTCTTCGATGTGCGTCATTTCGCGGTCGCCTCCTGTGGGTATTCATCCCACACTCGACCGTCCAACGACCTTCCCGCCGCTTTCTTGCCTGCCTTTAGCCAATGTCCTACATCGCCGCTTTTGCCGTCTCCCGCAAGGCATGTGCGCGCGAGTGCGACGGGAAAATTCTTGTCGGTCAACTCGACAGGAATCCACTCACCCCACTGCTTAAACAGGAAGGACACGCCTGATTCCGTACACTGATCTCGAAGACTACGCGCCCAGTCTGGATGCATTGGGCGAGCGCCTGTACCAGATTCTCCACCTACGATGACCCATTGAATTGGATTCCTATTTTCTTCACCAAGCGCGCCATGGGTTTCAGCCAGTGTGAAATACCAGCTGTCTGCCCCGCAGCATGGGCAGCGATCATCACCCTCTTCGGCATCGGGGGCGCCTCCATCAAAACCGCGATATCCACACGTGGAGCAGTAGTACGTCCCTACCCACTTACCGAGATCCAAAGATCCCAATAGTGGCTCGCACGACAGGAAACGAATCGCTGCTGGTGTCTGCAAGAGCAGTGGAATTCGTTCGTCTGCCGCTCGCTGGTTTTCGACGCTGACACCGAGCCAGACGTTGGGGAGAAATGGAACATCACTTTCTCGTTGTTCACCTTTGATGATCAGAGCGTGAAAGTCTCCGCCCCTAGACGACGGTCCGAAATTGCGCCAAAACCTCCCCTGTAAAATCTCCAGCATTCTTTCGGGTCGCTTTGTTAGGATTTGAAACGTGTGCGCTGGACAATCGGCGATAATCTGAAACACATGCCAGATGAACTCATCCGGCACCTGCTCGTGAAACAAGTCGCTCATACTGTTGACAAAGATTCGGCGTGGCTTTCTCCACCGTAATGGTTGACTCAACCGCTCCGGATGCAATTGCACATTTTGCGCCGCATTTCTTGCCGTCCAGCCAGACTCCGTCCACCCGAAACGGTGCGACACGCGCTCTGCGTAACAGTGGCGGCACCCTTCGCTGACCTTAGAACACCCAGTTACGGGATTCCACGTCTCGTCCGTCCATTCGATCCCCGTCGTCATCCCGATCATCCCCCTTCCTCTTTTGGCAAAATGGTCGATGTTTCTGATTCGTCAGTCGGCCCTCTCAGCCGCAGGTCTCATGTGCCAGGACGCCCGGGAAGACGCGATCGACCTCGCGGACGAACCGCCGCACCTTCTCGTCGACCTCCGCTTTCTTGGCCAGGCATGCTTCCGAGGTGCCAAAGAACCCGCGGTATGTACGCGTCTCAATCTCGTCGGTCTTTAACAACACGAGCATCTCCAGCAGGCGTCGTTGCTCCTTTAGCTGCGCTTCATTGGCGAATAAACTCAGTTGCACGCTCACGAGTTCACGCCCCCAAGGAATCGCTCGCGACGATCTCCCCAACCACATTGACCAAGTTGAGATTCATGCCTATACCTCTTTCTGCGCCAAGCGATAGTTTAGGATCATGCCACGGTCCTTCTCCTGCGCCGTCAGGTGCATGATCACCGTAAAATCCCGGCACCTCTCGTAGATCCGACTTCCGATGCCTTCGTCCACATCGCACAGACCGTCAATATCCCGCTCGCTGGATACGAGAATGGGGCGATGATTCAAGGACCTGAAATTGACCACGTCAAAGAGAAATTCCAGCTGGAACTGCGTGGGTTCCTTGCGCCCCTTGAACAAATCGTCGATATAGAGGACATCCACGGTTTTTAGGGCGTCACGCAAGCGCTTCATCGACTCGCCGCTGTCATGGACCGCATCGCGCAAGTCGTTGCTACCTTCCACCCAGGGAAAATAGTGAACCCCAATGCCACGGGCCAAGAGTGCGTTGGCCACGGCAATGAGCAGCCGGGTTTTCCCCGTCCCCGGAGGACCCAAGAGGGCCATGCTGTTTTGCTCAGAATCCCGCAGACGTTCAAAGTTTTGCGCATAAAACACAGCGGATTCATAGGCGCGGTGAGTGCAAGCGGGCCGCCCTTCCCGCACAAAGTCCTCAAATCCGATTCGCTGAAATTCCGGGGTGATGTGAGACGATTTCATCAACCGTTGTACCCTCCTTCGTGGCACACAATCACAGATGCGCCATGCATAGTCACCGTTGTCCGCTACCACCAGAATGCCTGTCTCATCCCGACACACCGGGCATTCGTACTCCTCAGGCGTCGAGATGGGGCGGAGTCCAGTCGGGGATGACGATTCTTGGCCGGCCTGTCGAGCCATCTCGATCCGTTGCCTGATCTCTTGCGCGACCGTTGCGAACGTTTCCAGTGCCATGTTCTTCATCCTTTCGATGCTTGAATTGCGCCGCTTCTGCCCTGGCGGCCGCCACCGTTAAAATCCCTTTTTGTCGCCAATTGCGAATGATCCCTCGGGCATATGGGTATCCCTGTCCCGCCATGCGAGCCGTGGCAAAGGCGTGCAGAATCGTCTCGATGTCCATGCCATCCTCAAGGACCGCTGCCTTCAGCTCGTCATATTGCATGGGATTGATGAGGGACCCGAACGCCTGTTCGTGTGCGCTTGCCAGTTTTGGAATATGCCCCTCTGGTTCGCGCGCCTGCGCTGACTGCTGTTGTGTGTTTATGTTTTCGTTTATGTTTAGTGAATGCGGAAGAAGTTCGGCGAAAGAACTGAAGGAGTACGGAAGAAGTTCGGAAGAAGAACTGAAGAGGTTCGGAAAAATATTGGGTACTTTTTTGCTGATCTCATAGACGGTGTAGTACCCAGCCTTCCCTTTTCTTCCTTCTTCGTACTGAATCAACCCAGCTTGCCTCAGTTTGTTTCGGGACGACTGGATGGAGCGCTCGGACAAACCGGTCAGCGGATGAAGCGTTACGAATGGCGCTTTGAAATGAGCCACCCACCCCAACTCATTGTTTATGGCCATAAGTGCGTACCATAACACAATCTCGGAGGTGTTCGGGCTATTTACACGGCACCATTGCTTGAACAAATTCATCTCGTGTATATAGTTCATCGGGCGCTCTTCCCTTTCTTGCCACTTACTTTTGTTTGCTTTTCGGCTTTGTCTTACAAGCCACTTTCTGAACGGATCGTCGGCCTTTCTCGTTCCAACGCCACTCGAACTGAAACATCATGACCTCTCGCATGGCGCCGCCACATACAGGACACGAGGGTGGCCACACGATGCTCCCAACAGTGCGTATCTCGACGCATCCACCGCAACGACACCAAAATTCATGGCGGTCCATGATGGCTGTGGACATGTACAATCCTCCTTGTCGACTCGTCCTCAGGAGAGCTCAAAATGTCGACTAATGGAACAAACAGAGCCGATCCCTCTCCTTCTCCACCATCCAGTGGGGAACAAAGAAGGCTACTCTCAATGGTAATCTCCGGCATACTATCAGCTCCTTTTTGATCTCCCATTGGAACACGATCAGAATGGGAGGGCTGCCTGACCCCGAACCACAGAATGGACAGAACAACGGCCGTTGCGCGACTTGTTCAACGCCTAACTCCCTGGCTCTTCCGCCGTTTGTCGAGAGTTCGATTGACGCATCCACCGCATAAATGCCCATCCGGGCTCATGTCTGTCAGCATGTACACCCACCGACCGCAACCCTGGCACTGCTGGAGAATCTCGGTCATGATCCCATGCTTGCGACCGTTTTTCTGGCGTATGCCACGATGGTCAAGCCAGGTTTCGTCGTCAAGGCTCATACCTCCGCTTCCTTCTCTCTCTTTTTATTGGCATATCGCGCAGCTACCAGATAATCGCGCTCACGCTTCTTGACCCTTTCAAACCCTTCGCCAGCAATGAAATGCAGACGCATTTGTCCTTCCGGTAATTCCTTGTCTGCCGTCGACTCCGCTTCGTGCGCATGTTCTCCGCAGGCAAACGAACACCAAATGAGACCGTTTAGTTTCGTGTGGATCAGATAGGTCGAACGGCGACGACAAAAGTAGCACGATACGTAGCTCATTCTTATCCCCCTCTTGTGCTTCGTTGTTGCTTACACTCCCGGATAGCCTTTATCGACGTGATTGATCGATGTCGGCGGACTGTTGAAGAATGATTTGCGCGCGCCAGTAGCGTTAATGAATGTCGCCTGCTCGGCCTGGCGTGCGAGAGCACGGAGTTGCATCGCTTCCGATACCATGAGCCTCACGATCTCCTCCATGTCAGTCTTCATCGGATCCCTCCTCGACCGTGTAAGGCTTGGAAACTTCCAAGTCGCCGCGTGGATGAAATACATCGCGCGCATTCCGAGCAGGCTATCCACGCCTTCCCTCGCACATCGAATTTGCTGTGTTTGGCTATTTTCATCCGGCTTACACCCCCCTCCAAGTGCTACGATGGGCCGCCTGCAGATCCGCGAAATGCACCGGCGGGTAACTCCCAACGCTCAACTCTCAGATCACCCACATTGAAATTGCGATGTAATGCCAGTTGCACCCATCGACGTGTCCGAGCGTCTGTAGGCAATCGTTTCAACGATCCTTGAGTTGCCTTAGCCGTCAGATCCATCTTGGGATCCACGGTGTGATGTAACTCTTTTTCAACCCCTACCATCCTCGAAAACCGCCCCGGTGCAATCTCGCGCATCATCGCCCACAAGTCCGGAGTCGAAAAGATGCATCCCAAACAACTGGTTCGATTCCAGCCGAGCAGGTAAGCAGGATGCGGCAGGATCTTTCGTTTTTCGAACGCATCCCAAATCTGTCTTTCGCTCCAGTCGATCACTGGTCGCCATGCGTGTACGATGCGGTTACGAGAATTGCAGGCGTGTACTTCGGCCTCTGCATATCGAGCGCGATTCAGCGACTCTTCCCGGCGTTCGCCCGATATGACCAGGATCTTCATGGGCCGCTCAGCCGTTCCTTGATACTTCGGGTGATTGTTTAACACGCGCCGGAAAACGTCGATCTTGACATAGGCGGAGCACCATCTGACTCGCAAGTCAGGGCTCATGGCAGGCCACTTGCCCCTAGTCGTACGTTTGCCGTTTCGCGTCGGTAGGTACATGATTTCGCCGTCTGCATTGACGTTATAGACATCGCCTGTCAAGGATTCCTTGCGCATCATCTCGCCGTAGATTCCGCCTGCTCGCCATTGAAAGCTGACCGGCACATCGAAGAGTTCGCCAATCGCCTGCACATAGGACTCGGTAACGGGCCAGTCCAAAAACTCGGTATCACTCCGACCTCCATCTACACTTTGATGCCAGAATTCGAGTTTGGAAGGATCGACGCCGAGTTCGTCAAGGTGAACAGCGCACGCCACGCTATCCTTGCCGCCGCTGAGCGAAAGTAGGATATGGTCGTATTCATCGAGCGGCAACAGATTGATCGATTCTCGGTGTTGAACCTTTTCCTCAATCGCGAATTCCATGGCGAATTGTCTCACTCCGATTCCTCCTCACTGCACCCTGATATCGAGTTCTTCACCAGCAGGAACCACCCAAATTTCCTCAGCACTCATTGTCCACATGCCTTCTTTGGCGGCCATCAGAGCAGTGAGCGCCACTTCTGCGATCGCCTGCGCAGCTGGCGGCGGAACGGCATTTCCTATGCGTTCTCGCCATTTCCCGTCGTTTTTGCCCGTGAGTTGAAACGGTTCGCCGCTGGGCAGATGCATCGGGAACCCTTGTAACATTGCCAGTTCGTAGGTTGTCAGTGGCCTGTGCCATGTTCCATCGGTGGAGACGATCACCCAGACGCCGTTCTCTGCGTCCTCCGGTATCCTCGGATCCGCAATGGCTGCGGCGCCCGAGTGGACGTCACCTGATCCGATTACTGTCTTCCCTGGCTCATCCCAAGCTTGCACGCCCATCATTCCTGATCTCGGCGAGCAGATCAGTCTTGGATCTGCAATTGATGGAGCGCCAGATTGTATGTCAGGTGTGCCTGTTACCGTCGTCGCCGTCTGATTCCAACCGTGTAGCTCAAACTTGTTTGTGTAGCGAGAATCTCCCGAGAGTCTAGGGTCCGCGATCGATGCGGACGTGTTCATGATCCGCGCCGCGCCACGCACAGTTGGCGATGCCTTATCCCAGTCCAGGACTCCGTAGCCACCAGGATGGCCTTGCGCTTTGACTCGAAAATTGCTGACGGCCACGGCCCCTCTGTCGAAGCGTGTTCCTGTCACGCAGTCTGACGTCTCCGTCCACCGTTGGACCTTGTATACCCCAGGGTGACGACCTTCCCGTTCACTCAGCCTCGGGTCCGCAACACATACGCCTCCATTCGCAACGTGACTGGCGCCCGTTACGGTACCCGCAACCGAATCCCAGTCCGTGACGCGAAACACATTGTTGTGATGCGCACAATCGTCGTCGAATCTCGGATCTGCTACTGCCGTCGGTGCATTACTGCGGCCCCATCCGGTAGCTCCTGTTACTGTCCCGCATGGCTGCTCCCAATCCTGCATCCCCATCGCGCCCCCACGAGGCACGTATTCCAGTCGGTATTTCGTGTGGTCAAGTTTCTGAAGATCGCGCCAGTCTCCACCGGCCGGAATCAAGGCGAGTCTCACCCACGTCTTCCAGGCCAAGCGCGGCAACCGGTGCATGGCACCACCCGCGACATCATCCGGCATGGGCAGAGCTTCAAGGATCTCGCCGATCGATCGAACGCGGCGCTTCGGCGGTACGTAGACGAAGTTGTCCATCTTGCGTTCGTTACGGGCGATCAAGAGGTACCGTTTGCGGTGTTGCCCGAGACCACCCAGTTCCCCGCAATCGTGAGAAGCGTCGTTCGTCACGTATCCATATCGGTGCAGGAGAGCCTTGATCTCGCTCAACAGCGATGCTCCTCGCGACTGAATGCGAGGCACGTTCTCCAGCAAAATCAGCGACGGAAGGTCGTCACTGAACGCTTTCAGCACCAATCGCAGGCCGCGAACGGTCAAACGATTCAACGCCTGATACTTTTCTCCGACGGCACATTTGGACGGCAATAGACCTGAGAATCCCTTGCATGGCGGCGATAGAAATACCGTATCTGGCGTCTCGCCGTTACACGCGTTCCAGATGTCACGCGGCGCGGCCTCTGTCCATCCAGGAGCAGGCTCCTTACCGTGGAAGGCTATGTAATCAGAGCGACCGAACAGGTCCAGTTGTGTCGCAGCGGTACCCGTGATGCGCTCAAAGTCTTCGCAGGCCGCAGGGTCTACGTCGATACCAGCGAGAGTGCGATAGTGCCCCGTGTGCCCCGCAAACTCACCAAGTCCGTTCTGGAATCCTAGTGCTCCGCCCCCGATGCCGGCGAAAAGATGCAACGCTGTAAACTCGTTCACTCGGCTGCCCCTCCCCCGTATTCCTGTCTCAACCGCTCCAACGAATGTTTGTGGTTCATCCTCGCCGCCGATTCCGAGTGCCGCTGCAGGTGTGGGCCACGATAGTCCATCGCCTGAGTTTTCCGATGATCCACGACGGTTATAATTGCCGTTGATCGTTGGCGTGGGCCAGCACGAACAGTCGTTGTCTTCGATGGGGAGCCGCCACGCCTTGAGCACCATCCCTCACACCTCCCGATAGTCGGCAATCACATTCCCGTCTGCGTCGAAGTATCTCGTCTTCCACCACGGATGGCAGTATTCCTCGTGGTATGTGCCATCAAAAACGACTGACCAATTGCTGCTGGAATTCGCTCCAACGACAGTGCCCATCTTGCCGTCCACTTCAAGTCGCATGCCCTGGTGGACAAATGGCATGTTTCTTTGCTCGCGTACCGATGCGAAGGTTTCTGGATTGCCGAAGAAGGATTGAATGGTGGCTCTTCCGATCTTCTTGACGAGCAGGCGGGGCATGATTTCAGCAAACGTGGTTTCCCAAATTCCGTCCTGTAGAAACTGGTAGTACGCATACTTCGCCTTTCCCGCCGTTTTGGCCACACAGCGATATCCGAAATCCCATCCATCCACACGTACCTCAAACTCGAACATGATCTCACCCCTCATCTCGCAAGACTCTTGTTCTCCCCATACTCCCATCTCAACCGCTCCATCCCTCGAGGGATATGCCCCTCGACGCTGCGCCAACTGATGCGCCATACTACACCGGAAAAGTCTTCATCGTCTGCCGATCCACGTAATGTCGACGCTTGTCCAGTCTCTGGTGTGATAACAACGCGCCCAATACTTCGCGGTGTCTGCGGTGATCATGGTGTACCCCCCCCATGTTCAGCAGCGGCGCGTCTTCGATGATGCGGTGACTCGACATCTCGACGTACTCAGGATTCAATTCGATCCCAACGAATCGCCTACCGTGTCGAAGCGCAACTAGTCCGGTCGTGCCCGCGCCTGCGAATGGGTCCAATACCACGCCGTCTTCTGGAGCGCCCGCCAGGATACAAGGCTCGATGAGCGCAGGTGGAAAAGTTGCAAAATGTGCGCCAGGGAAGGAGTGAGTCGCCACCGTCCAAACATCCCGCTTGTTGCGGCTCAATCGATATTCCGTAGGCTCACGATCGACACGGTGCTGAGCGCACTTTCCTGGCGGCGGCGACTCTACCACCCGTCTTGCAAAAGAGTATTTGGACGACGGACTTCGACTGTCGCGGTGAAATCGTCCGTGCGCACCTTTCCCGGTATCCCAGCCAGACGGCGCCTTGATTCGATTCCCCCTCTGCGTTGTTTGTCCCGGAGCCACATACCCCGGGCCCGTCAGGTCATGCTTTGTTTGGCCGACAGCATACTCCCTGATCGCATCCGCATCGTAGTAGTACTGCCGCGACTTCGACAGTAGAAAAATGTACTCATGACTGCGAGTGGGCCGGTCGCGGACCGATTCGGGCATTGGATTGCTCTTGGCCCACACAATATCCGATCTCAGATACCAGCCATCGGCACGGAGGGCGAAAACCACCATCCACGGGATGCCAATCAGGTCCTTGGGTTTTAATCCAGACGGCGGCTTACGCGCTTTCCGCTCCAGCGACCCGGAACCTAACCATGCTAATTCTTTGCCGTCCGCGCCAGATCCGTGAGCCGCATAAGAATCCCCCATGTTAACCCAGATCGTTCCGTTCCTACGTAGCACCCGTCGCACCTCGCGAAATACCGTCACCAACCGTCCGACGTACTCTTCCGGCGTCTGTTCCAGCCCAATCTGCCCATCAGCGCCATAGTCTCGCAGTCCCCAGTAAGGCGGCGACGTGATGCACGTCTGCACGCACTCATCCGGCAACGTCCGCAATACCTCAAGCGCATCCCCACACTCGATACGCCAGTCTTGCTTGCCTGCAACCACGTCTGCGATGGTCATTTCGTCGCCTCCATCTCAACGATGATCCTGTGCAAGTCTCGATCTATACGAAACTTGGTATACCGCCTGCCGTGCGACTGCACTTCCAATTGCGAGGCAAGACTGTGCAACTCAACGGCGAGTGTGCGGCATTCGTGCGAGTCGGAGACTTCGACCTCGCAGGTTTTGCGCTGCGCGGGATTGCCTGCCGCGAATAAGTTGCTGCTGATGGCGCTCTTTTGCTCCCTCATACATCATGGATGGCGAGATCCGGACTCTTGCGCACAGGGAAACACGTTTCCGCCAACTCCAATGCTTCTTTGCGCACATCGGCGTAGCCATCAATATGCCCGCAAGGATTCCGCCAGCCGTCCACGTTATACAGTCGCCGAGAACCGTCGTAACTGATCTTCTTGTATGGCTCACCACGTGGGCCGCCGCACTGGGGACACACCCAATGAACTGTAACCGTGGTGCGAGCCATCCCTTCATGCTCCTCACAGGTCGGAATTTCCACGGTTCTGTAAACGATGTCGCTCAGCGCTTCCTTCCCGCCTTCCCGACTATCGAGTTTGTTTCGCCAGCCCAGAACTTCCTCCCGGATCATTTCCTGCCATTCTGGTTGGTCCGACAATCGGGTGATTAGCAAGCCGGCATGCCGCGCATATTTGATCTCCCGCGCCGTCGATTCCCCGATATACCCGCCTGGATCGATGACCACTATCGCATCGCTCAGAGCGATCTTGCGAAAATGCATGGCATCCAGTTCAAACTTCTCGGCTTGCGTCAGTGGCCGGCCGAAATAATCTTTGTAGACGCCCACCGAGAGGACAATAGCGCCTCCCGTCGTCAGAATTGCATTCACTGCCTCAAACTCACGCTTGAAGCGGGTGGAACCGCAAAGAGTGATGATCGGATAGGACCTTCTGCTGGTCGCGTCATGTTCGCCTCGACTGTCTGCTGCTCCGTCCTGCATGTCACTCCGCCTCCCTATACCTGCTATACCGACGTTCTTCCGTACTGAAGCACCGATTGTGGATATCCTCTGTCATGGCTTTTTGCTGTATCAGTTCAAACAACCTTTCGCCTTGCTCAAGCGGACTGCGAGAAAAAATATAACCAAGCGGCGACTGACAAAACTGCGGCCAGCAATTTTCGGCATAGTCTCGATCCTTGCCGCCAAAGAAATCAGTCACAAGACTGACGAATTCCTCCCGCGTAATCTCCTGGGTGGCGCGGAACAACCTCTCGCAAGTAACAAAGTCTTGGTTGATGTCCGCGGTGCTCATGCCGTCTTCACTCGTGTATGATCATCCCTTCTTTGAAATCCACGTAGCCAAACCGCGTAACCGGCACGATTTTTGGCGACCAAGATGGGGCATGCGCCCGACGAGCTTGTTTCAGGGCGATATCATAGCTGCCGCACCAGTTGGCATTCGTGACTACGCCGTCGCGCACCCACAGGACCGCGTGTGTATATGTCCGTTTGCTCCTCCGAATCACAACGCCCTCGGGGCATTCTGCCATGTACTTCATGGGCATCCCTCCAGATCTCGATTTGAGATTGTCCGTTGTGTCTCTAAGTGCTCCGCAAGTTTGCGGTCAAGGTAACGCTGCAGATGCCCTATAACCTCCGTTTCACCGAGCAAATCCTCCAGTTCCAGCTGGGTACACCCAAGAGCCTCCAAAGCCAGGTCAAACGAAAGGCGGAGGGATTCATTTCTGCGCAATTTCTTTTCAGAAATAATCTTGGGGTGCCTGTCCTCAATCCACTGGTGGATCGTCCGCAGCGGGATCCGGATCACCACGCATGAGTCGTCCACGCTAGGCTCTGCGCACTCCTGCCGCGCTCGGCCTGACGTCCCGCATTGCAATAAGTTCTCGCGGGTCATCTGGGCAGCCCAATCTCCAAAATCCTCCTCTGATTCGTCCGCGCTAGGCTCTGCGCACTCCTGTGAAGAGTCAGCCGCGGCGACTGTTGCGGCTGGCGCCGCCGGCTCTGTAGAGTCGGACGTATGGCCAGCAGAAGTGTCCAACACTGCGAGCGCCGCTGATTCCTCTGCCACGGTAAGCAGCCTCCAATGACCTCTCATGGACTGCAGAACGCGATGGCTATAGCCAAAGTCTTGTTCGATTTGCTCTGGCGTCTGCCCTTGCTGACGAAGAGCGAGGTAATCGTCTCGTCTCAATGGTTGGCGTATTGCGCTCACAGTTTTTTCTCCTTCCTCGTTTTTCGAGATGGGCTGGGTAGAGATGCCCCTGTTCCCGGTAAGAGTCTTGCTTTCCTGCGTTGGCGGGGCTGCCGAGGGCTTAGGGAAGCAAAGTGGTGCGACAGGTTTGGAGGTAGGGTCTGGAGGGCATTTGCGATTAAACTCCTCAAGTTGCTCAGGAGTCAGATGATAGGTGGTTACCGGACCCGTTCCAAAAGATGTCCGTCCAAAGCGCACCTCCGCATCCAACTGCGTTGCACCCAGTGTCATCCGCTCATGGACCTGTCTCATATACATACCCCACCCGCCTCTCGTTTCTCATCGCACTCTGTACTGATCTCCCAGAAGGATAGGCACTCATTGTCCCCATGCGCTTCACCCGATCCGCCCCGACGTGATATAATCGAGGCAACAGATTTTTTCGTTCGCCGCTTACCGATGGCCGTCGGTGGCGGTTTTTTCATCCTGTTACCACGTAAATCAGCGCTACTACCACAATAATCGCGATCAGGTAAGCGTCTTGTTTGCCCCTAGCCAGAAATTATCCGATCGCGAGGTTAGGGCACGCGGCCTTGCTTTTTCTTACAAGTTCAAGTCTTTATGATCTCCCTTCCGAGATTTGCTGTTTTATCCAGCTATCGATGTCCATTTGCCGGAGGAATATTTGCCCCCGTACACGAAACGAAGGAATCGTTTTTTCTCGGATTAACCGCCGAACGGTTTGCTCAGAAACGTGAAGATATTCAGATGTGCCAGAGATTGACAGATGCCTGGCCCATAGTCCTGCTGTATACGAGGCTCAAGCCGCTCCCACATTCGACGTTCAAGGTCGTCCAGAATCTCTGATTTCATTTCACCCATTGCCGCTTCAAAGAGAGACATTGAAACTATCGCCTCCTTCTGTCTTGCCATCGCTGATCAGGCTCAGCATGTTGTTCAACCCGCCCCATTTCATTCCCTTTCACTTCCTCCTGACACTTGACTGTTTCCAGTTCCTTTGACTGAGTGGTAGAATTACAAGCAAGCAAATTGTCAATTGCAATATCCAGCACGTCTGCAATGCGGTCTGCCATGTCCAGTGAGAGGCCGCATTCGCAGTAATTAATGGTGCCCAGACAAGGAGCAATGTTTTGGTGCGATCAATCTTTTGCAGAGAGGAGGCATTAGTATGTCAGACTTTGAAGACGGAAGCTCACTTGTGGAATCCATATCCGGGAGATGGCACCGATGCAAATCAAAAGTCGCTCAAGGTGCGTTTCTCATCGAATGGCCACATGATGTCCTACTCGCTGTTCATGTTTCCGTTGGTAAAATCGATATCCTTACCAAGAATGAAAACGAAGTTTTCGAGTACACGGCCGAATTCTCGGCATACAACGATGATGGGATAAAAGTCCACCTATTCAGCAATGCCATCAATCAAGTGCATTTCAATGACAAGGATCATGTTGTGTCTAATGATCTTGCAGCCATTAAATCCGTCATTATTGAGTTGGATCTGGCCAAGAAGCGGATTTAATAACTGGATCGACACCGAACGTGTAACCTTGCGCCAAAGTCTTCAACTGATCCAGCGGAACCACGTGATTTCCGCAGGCTCCGCAAAACCTGTAATTGCGTGGCCATGCACGACCGCATTGTGTACACCCACATCCGTTGGTCGCCGTCGCCTTCTCGTCGGCGACCACAGAGCGCAACTCTTCATCCATCTTTTCTTCACCTCTTTCTGTCGATTCCATTTCTGCGTTCTGCGCCTGGAAGGTCTTTATGCCTCCCTCCAATAGTCGCCGGATCATTTCCGACCTCACGTCGGGCGTCGGACGCACTCCGTGCCGTCTGGATCGGCGAACACCTCCTGCTCCAGCCAGCGATGCAAAGCCTTCGGAGGGATCAGGATACGGTCAGAGAACCATCCAAGTCATCTCCCCTTGCCAGCTGACACCGTTCGGCGAGATTGCGGATGTGTTCGTCCATTGCCGTGTTCGCCCCCTTCCAACGGGGCGTCCTCACTCTGGCTCAGCAGGCGGCGATAAATCTCGAAAATCAGTTCCTTGTTCGGCGTTCCGATAACCTCGCCGGTAACTCGTATGCGTGCTGACTTTCTTGGCACGGGTGCGCCTCCTTTTGTGGATATAGGCCATGCCTCGCGGCGTGACCAGGGTCTGCGTCTTGTTCTCGCCGCCTGTCGTCTAGGGCATTGACACTGGCAAGACCCTTTTTCGTCTTCATCCGCTGTTCCAATAGTTGCTTCCGTCATCGCGAATGCGTTCGCACCCGTTTACAGCGAGACTGGCGTTTTCGATGTCCAACACGTCGCAGACATCCTTTGCCACGAACCACGGATCGCCCTTGATCAGGTCCGTTCGGATTTCTCGTGATTCCCGGAATATCTGTGACCCGAAGTGCACATACTTTAAGCAGACTCGCCTTGTCTATGTTCATTTTGAACATCACGAGGCATAAAAAGGCCCACATCAACGCCCAAGGCTGATGCGAGTCTGTGAGCGAGAGGCGGACGCGGGGTGCGGGTTCCTTGTTCGATCGCACAAACATAGTTGTGCGATATCCCGACAACCTCACCAAGTTGAGAGGTTGTCCACCCTTTGTGTTTTCTTAGCTCCGTCATCCAAGGACGGGGATACTTGGCTGCCAATTTTATCACCTACTTTCCACCGTGTTCATACCGCAAACGGCTTCCTCAAACTATACCGTATGCTATACGGACACGTCAACACCTATTATGCGCGTTTTGAGAATCTTATTGTTGGTGTGCAATCCGCGCACTATAATGAACAACAGTGGGGGATGAATGAATGGTTAAGGAAATACTTAGAAATCTTAGACAAAAAAGAAAGTGGTCGATTGCTGAAGCCGCCAATAAATTATTCATATCAAAAAGCACGTACGCGGGTTATGAGTACGGGAGGCGCAACGTGCCGAATGAATTGCTTCCGAAGATCGCGGATTTGTATGGGGTGTCAGTTGATTCCCTGTTAGGCAGAGATGCAGAGAGCATAAAGATCAAAATGTCAGAAATTCTGCTTGAAATCAACGAAGAGGAACTTCGGTTTTTAGAGGACATCAGAGCCGTTCCTGTGGAGGATTTGGATTACATTCGGGATTTGATCAAGCGTTTCAAGAAGAACTGAATAACTCTCATATCTGATGTGTAGTTCCTCCAATCTCTCCAATGTATGCTTCAGCAGCGTGATTGCGTTTTCACGATCGTTCAATTCGGCGCATAAGTTGTGTAGGTCTATTGATGTCGCGCTCTTTATGAATCGCTCGAATTCGTCCATATAAACAACTCACCTCGATGGCGTTATTATAGAACATATGTTCTATGCGTGCAATTCGGATCACACACATATTATACCTGCATTGCCGTCTAATGCTATTCTCAGTTTTGACGGATGGTACAGGACGATCGGTTTCCCGATCGTTCGTCACTCTTTCCGCGGCAATAACTGTTCGATCTTTTTCGATCGGCTTCTGGAGACGTAGGAGGTCTTGCGGATGCCTTCGTGCTCAACTTCGAGCGTTCTTCTGACCGGGTCATAGGCGGCCGCTTTCGTGATCTGTACGAGTGTCGATTTGTCGATCTGCTCGAAGTTTGGACGAAGATACTGGAGATAGTCCTTGAGGTACATAAGCGGTCTATAGGAAGCATTGAAGGTTTGAACCTCGATCTTGTTGCGGTCGGACGTGATAAATAGGATATTGTCCAAGTCGATCAAATGGATTGTCGAACCTTTGATCAGCGGAAGCCGCAGCATGTTGTCACCCCTTTTTGATGTACGGGGTATAGTTTACTCGAAAGACATATAAAAAATCATCGGCAATACCGACGATGCCGATCGTGGGTCCGATGACAGAAGGAATGCGAATACCCGCCTCGCGGATGAGTTCCAGTGAAAATTCCATAATGAGCACCTCAAACACGACGGGAAACGGAACCCGCTCCCGAGAAGCCGCGACGGCAAGCATCAGATCTGTGGGAATCATCTCCGGATGGTAATTGGTGACTGCGATATAGAGGGCCGGCAGGAGCAGACCTATGGCGAGCGCCATTACCCGAATCAGACGGATGAATGAGCCAAATGGCCAGCGCAGATAAGCATCCTCCGCAGTCTGCAGCAGCGACCAAAAGAGCACTGGCGCCACCAGGGCATGCGGACTATGCCCCACGAAAATGGCGAACTGTCCTTCCGTCAGCGCCTGAGCTACGCGATCTGGTCTCTCTGTCGACAAAAATTTCGGGATAACGCCAATCGGATCGTCTTCAATGAACTGTTCCATGATTCCGCTGTCAGCCAAATAATCGACCTGAACCGCCGCGATGCGCCGTTTCACCTCTTTGATCAGCTTAGGATTGACAATCCCCTGAATGTACATCACGGCCACATCGGTGCCAGCCAGCGTACCTACCTGCATCATCTCTGTAATAAGGTGGCTGGAGCGAAGCCTGGCGCGAATCAGTCCCGTGTTGGCCCGAAAGTTCTCCGTAAACGCGTCGTGAGGTCCGCGCACAACCGCCTCAGTCTGCGAGTTCGATACCATACGATGTTCCCAGCCCTTTGTTTCCACGGAGAGTGCGGCGTTTACGCCTTCGAAAAAAACCAAGGTGCTGCCCGCCAGAATGTTTTCGACAGCGCCTTTCCACATGGACACTTCCATCACCTGATTGCCGGGCAGCAAAGCACGCCGCACCCACTCGATCCATTCGATATCGCCCTGCTCATCATCGAGTTCCGTCAGGATCATGAGAGGTTCCAGAATATGCGTATTGATAATGTTTTTATCAGCCAAGCCATCGACAAATACGGCCAACGCAGCGATCGGATGGCGACCGCCCACGCGGAAATCACGTACGACCAAGTCCGCATTCAGGGGCAAGTGAAAGACCCGTTCAAGGGTCTTGCGATTGCCTGCCAGATCATACGCAATGTATGCGGCTTCTCTGTCTCCTGCCGCTGTCTTCGCTGCTCCCCGCCTCGCTTGCTGCAAAGGGGTCTCGCGGGCCTGCAAGGCCGCATAGGTTGGCGCACTCACCCGTCTGCTGCCGGAAAGACGTCTCGCGTACACCTTCCCCTGACTATCAACCCATTGCTCCCCGTACTCTGCACGCAGCCCCGTCAGCCGCTGTCTTGGAGGTCCGCTGGCGCGTCTGATGCGTCTCTTTCCTCCGCCCTGCTCTCCGCCCTGCTCTCCGCTCTGCCCGGCGTCTTCATCCTCTGGTGTCAATTCAAACTGCTTATCCATGATTGAATCATCGACAGTTAGCAGGCGCACCCAGTTACCCCAATGCATCGTGGCGTCTCCTCCCTGCGCTGGATCATCTCTTTCCCGAAGCTCCGGTCATCCCTGCTGTGCCTGGACGAATTATGCATTGCACAACCCCTGAAAAAGTCTATCCATAAATATGCCAAAAAGCATGTGTCTATATGCAAGGCGACGGCTGCCATAAGCCGTCGCCTTGCGAACACATACCGGGCAGTGTAGGATGGAAAAGATCAGAGAAGCTCTGGAGGTCCTTGGATTGAAGTTGAATCGGCTGCGCAGTCTGGCGCTCGGATTATTGTTTCTCGCATTCATTATCATGTATTTGAGCAGTTATAGCACACTGGCGACGGCGTCGCGGTTCCTTCTGCCCATCGGGCTGATCATGGGTACAATCATCTTGCTGGCGTCAGTGGCAATCTATTTTCGTCTTGGGGTCATATCGAAGCGTTTACCGCAAGTCGAGTGCCCGCATTGTGGGCGATTCACAAAAATGCTGGCCAAAAAGGACAGTTGCGTGCACTGCAAACAGCAGTTGCGTCTAGTCGTCGCCGAACATGGTGAACATACCGCCGAAACCACAGATCCGGTGCGCTGAGATCACATCTATATGACCCTGTTCAAAAAGGGTTGAGGTAAGATGCAAGCAGGGGTTGGGTGTTGTCTGGACATGCGCGCGGAGTGTACGAAGGAGGTACATGAGCACGCATGTTCAGCACAAGCCGAAGCCCTGCGCCGCAGAGTTCTCGACCCTTTTTGAACAACATCTATATGAGCCTGGCGGGCCATCCGTGGATTGCCTTATACCCCGCCGCCAACCGTTTTCTTGTGAATGGCCCTGGCCTGCGCTTTGGCCTGCGCCTTGAAATACCGACAGTGGACCGCCAGAGCGCACATTTCACAACGGGGAGAACGAGCCGCGCACACTTGCCGTCCGTGGTCAATGAGCCAGTGGTGCGCTTGTGACCACAGTTCTCGGGGAATGCGTCTCATAAGCTGACGTTCCGTCTCAAGCACATCGTCACTGGCGACAAGTCCAAGGCGATTCGCCACTCGCTGAACATGCGTATCAACCGCGATGGCAGGGATTCCATATGCGTTTGAGAGTACCACGTTGGCTGTCTTGCGCCCCACGCCGGGCAGGTCCACCAGGTCTTCCATGGCGTTCGGAACTTCTCCGGCATAGCGCTCCACGATTATTTTGCTGGTTCCCACGATATTTTTCGCTTTCATTTTAAACAGCCCGCACTCACAAATCAGTTGTTCAACATCCTCAACGACCGCATCCGCCAGTTGCCAGGGAGTCGCATAGCGGGCAAATAGTCGCGGTGTCACTTCATTGACCCTTTTATCAGTGCATTGGGCGGACAGGATCGTCGCAACGAGCAGTTCAAAAGCATTTCGATGTATGAGCGCACAGTGAGCGTCCGGGTACAAATCCTCCAGAGTACGAAGTACATCTGTCGTTGCAATGCGCGGCAATGCCATAGCCAATCCACCTCTCCTCTCGCAATGCACATCACATGGCATGATAGCGGCGGAGCCTGGCCTGCTTTACAAGATCTCCGCGTGTGAGGGCGCGCTCCAAAATGGTGCGCAGCGTCGGAACTCCGTAGCTGAACTCCCGTTCCTGAAGCTCCGCATACAGCGGGGACAGCGCCACGTATTCCGACGTGGTTACGTCGTAGATGCGATCTTTAGCGAGCGCCTCCCCGCCAATTTTCACAGTTTCAATGCTCTCCCGATCACACCCTTCTCCAGCAGGACGAATCCGCGTGTACACATCCGCGCCGGAAACATGCAGACGACCTATAAAATGGCCGCGAAACCCAAAACCAAAGCCTTGCCGGCTCACCAAATCTGAATCAAAGCCCCGAGCCAACAGGCGCAGGATCGTCTCGCCGTCAAGGCGCATATTGACAGGTCGCATGGGTGTCGCACAAACGGCGAGCAGATCCCGGCGACGGATGACGCCGGCCAGATAACCCCCGGTGATGACTCCTCCGTTGAGAATGGCGATATCAGAACCGTATTCAGACCGCAACTGATCGCATAGCAAATTGACCAATTCCGACTCACCGAGCAAAGAATGGTCCAGATGTTCCGCCACGACTGCCACAGGCTCCTCCAGCCAGGCGCTCGCCTCGCGTTGCGCCGCGCTGATGACGCTGTCCACCGACTCATCAGGAGAATCGCTGAGTTCGCTGTACACCAGGCGCGACGTGACGCGGCGCACTGAACCGCCCTGCACGTCCAGCACCGCATGGCCGAAAGCATGACCGTGTTTCCCGGCCTGCAAAATCCACGAGTTTCCGCGACGTTCCCCGCCGTCCAAAAAATGGTGCGTGTGCCCGCCGACAATCAGATCTACCGGCAACCCATCATCCGCCAGTTCCTGATCAGCCCGCAAACCAAGATGGGAGAGCATGATTACGATATCGGCTCCCCGCCCGCGCAAGTTTCGCGCGATCTCCCACGCTGTTTGCGCGGGGTCGGCGGACTGCACGCCAAGCGTTTGCAGGAGCTTCTGATACGTGACAGTCACTCCAAACACGCCGACATCCACCCCGTCCATGCGGTAAATGTCTCCCGACTGCCGATGCAAGGCCGCTGTGCGATCCGTATGGGGCACACTGATATTGGAGCAGTAGAGCGGTGTGTCGGCCTCCTGGAGGAGATCAGGCCACACTTTCCTGTCGACGGTAAGTGTTTCATTGTTGCCAAACACCCAACCGTCGTAGGGGAGCTCTCTGATCATGCGAGCATTGACTCGGCCTTCTGTAGCGTTGGTCAAGGGATTGGAGACATCAATATGATCGCCTAACTCGAAGCAGAGCACGCGCTCACCCTGCGCGCAAAGTTGCGCATGAACGCGGCGCAGGCGTGAGGCCAAACGGACGTATCGATCAAATTCGCTGTGCACATCGTTGGTATGCAAGATGTGAACGTCCACTCGCTTCACCTCCGAATGGCCAGCGTGCTA